>JASBUS010000070.1 GCA_030147745.1 Alphaproteobacteria bacterium | reverse complement strand
AACGTATTGATGGTTTTGTCATGGATAAATTTAGCCTAACATATATGAGCAAAATAAACCTCCTGAACACACGCAAGCTTGTACGTCAACCTATAGATCATATTCCGCTATATCACGTGTTGAATGCAAGGCATCAAGACCTTATCCCAAAGTTGGACGAGGAATTCAAAAAATTCGTGCGAGATGACCGTTTCATGACGGCGTTTGATGATTGGCTTAAGGCCCAAAATGACTTTTTCTTAAAATATTCAACAACAGGATCAAAAGCACGCTTCCCCTTCACCAGTAGCTTTAACCAAAATGAACCACCACTGATGCACAAAGCATTAGAATTAATCATGGCAGATTTAAATGTTAAACCACGCGAATTTAGCATCGATATTATTAACCGAGTAGATTCTTTAAAGTCTGGTTATGTTGATTTCATTACCTTCAGCCCATCATGGCTACCTGATCAAAAACCATGGCCAGGCACCTTATTTTCTGATCCTATTTACGACATACAAGACGACATTGTCTGCACATCAGAAGCTGCGGGACATATTAAAAGCCATGAGGATCTATATAAGATAAAAACAGGCACGATTGAAGGCTATGGCTATTTTGATCAAGATAAGTTACAACGCGTAAATTATGCCGATGAAGACGCCTTAATAACTGCGCTCGAGAACAAAGAAATTCAATGCGCAATTATCGGTCACCTAAATTTTGAAGCCTATAAGAAAAAGACAGGATCCCCCCTCGTCACCGCTTTTGCGCATAGCAAAGGGACGTTAAACATCCTGATTGATGACCATTTAAAAGATATCTTGGACGATATCAATTTAAGCATCAAAAAACACAGAGAAAATAACGATTTCCAAACACTGATGCAAAGCTACCTTACACTAAGGTAAGTATTTTACAATTCACTCACCTGCATAATCGTAAGTCTTACAAATCACCTGTACAAGATGCGCTGAAATTTCGGCCTTACGCGCATCAGAGAGTACATCAAAGCCAAAGACCTGCGGATAGAATGCAAAGGCCTTAATATGCGCATCCAAGCTTGCGGCTGCGGCTGAAACATCGCGGCAATCTAGGTAGCCATCCTTAACGGCTGCGCTCAGCCAAGCCTCAATTGAGCCACCTGTCGGCGGTAATTGGGCGAAAACTTTCTCCGCTTTATCCTGAGAGAGCATCAATTCACGCAAAATCATCTGCGCCACATCACGATAAGCGTTTGATTGATAAACATTTATCTCGTTCTCAATCAAATTTTTCAGCTGTGTTTTGAAGTCTTGATCCTTCAAATATTTGACCTGTGGCGCACGCCCCACCGCACGGTATTTTTGCATTAAAACCGCTTGGAAAAGGTCTAGTTTACTTCGGTAATATTTATAGAGTGTACGTTTAGAAACATTAGCATTTTCAACGATTTGATCAATCACAGCATTATGCAGACCATGCTTCAAAAACTCTTTTTCAGCTGCGTCTAAAATGTCTTTTTGCTTCGCTGTAATTTTCATGTGCAGTCCCTTTCAGCAGACATAAACATACTCGTTTATTTATACAACAACCAAAAAAATCATAACAGACGACACACCCAAGTTATACACAAGAAATAAACCAATCCGTTTACAGTCAACATATTGTATTTATGTATTTTTTGTTTATACAAAACATCCATAACAAGTATAAAAAAAGCCCGCCAGAAGCACTCCAGCGGGCTTAAATAACCTAAATTTAGCCTTATTCTTCGACAGAAAACTTAATCCCCTGTGCGAGCGGTAAAGCTTTCGAATAATTCACCGTGCTAGTCATGCGACGCATGTAAGCTTTCCATGAATCTGATCCACTTTCACGGCCGCCGCCTGTTTCTTTTTCACCGCCAAATGCACCGCCAATTTCAGCGCCGCTTGTACCGATATTCACATTCGCGATACCGCAGTCACTGCCTGCTTCACAAGTGAAGGTTTCAGCCTCAAGCATATCACGCGTAAAGATCGCCGATGATAGACCTTGTGGTACAGCATTTTGGCGCGCAATTGCATCATCCAAATCGCTATAACGGAAGACATAAAGAATTGGCGCGAAAGTTTCTTCCATGACGTTATCTGCAACGCCATCCATTTCGACTGCGGCCGGATTCACGTAATAGGCATCAGGATATTGATCCACCAAGGCACGGCCACCACCTGTGATTTGCGCACCTTTAGCGCGGACTTTATCAAGCGCCGCTTCCATCATATCAAACGAAGCTTTATCAATCAGTGGGCCAACCAAAGTTTCAGCCGCCATTGGGTGCCCAAGGGAAATACCGCCATAAGCTTTTTTGATACGCGGAACAAGTTGATCATAAACATCGTTATGCACAAATATACGGCGCGTTGTTGTACAGCGCTGACCACATGTACCGACTGCGCCAAAGACAATGCCCTGAAACGCCAAATTCAAATCCGCACTTGGCGCAACGATAATCGCGTTATTACCACCAAGCTCAAGGATCGAACGACCAAAACGCTCCGCTACAATCGGCGCAACTTTACGGCCCATCGCGGTACTACCTGTCGCGCTAATCACTGGCACGCGATGATCACGCACCATTTGCTCACCAATATTCGCTTCGCCAATCAAAAGCTGAGATAAATTCTTCGGCGCATCTTCACCAAAACGCTTACAAGCTTCTTCGAATAGCTTTTGGCAGGCCAGAGCCGTAATTGGTGTCTTTTCTGATGGCTTCCAGATAATGCTATCGCCGCAAACAAGCGCAAGCGCCGCATTCCATGACCAAACCGCCACAGGGAAGTTAAAGGCACTAATGATGCCGACAGGGCCCATTGGCTGCCAAATTTCACGCATTTTGTGACCTGGACGCTCTGAGGCGATCGTTAAGCCATAAAGCTGACGGCTTAGCCCCACAGCAAAATCGCAAATATCGATCATCTCCTGCACTTCACCAAGGCCTTCTTGGTAAATTTTACCGCATTCAAGCGTAACCAAAGCGCCAAGCGCTTCTTTTTTCTCACGCAAGATTTCGCCTAAGATACGCACTAATTCACCGCGGCGCGGCGCTGGCACATTACGCCATGCCTTAAACGCTTCTTCAGACTGCGCGATGATTTTATCACAGGCCGCGGCATCATGCATTTGCACCGCGCCAATTTTACTGCCATCTGCAGGAGAGAATACATCAAGATTCCCACCCTTCACTTCATTGGCAATGCCCAAATCATTCATTACGGAATGGATATCCAAACCCCCATGGTCTCGCATCATTAATGCTCCTTTATTTTTTATTTAATGATATTAATAAATCTAACTTTTTAACTCGCATGGGCGAGTCTATCATATTTTGCGCGTGACCAATTTAATCCCGCACAAAAAGATCAGATTGTCCTCACCTTTAAAAGATACGCTCTAGCGCGATGATATCGGCAATTTCCGCTGTGGTTTTATCTTCACGCTCAGCGCGCTCAAATATCTCCATCAAGGTTGTACCAATATTTTGGACTTTACGGATAAGGTCTTCATGGCTCGCACCAATTTCAACCACATTAATCACACCGCCCGCATTAATCGCATAATCAGGGGCATAAACAATGCCGCGTTCTTTCAGCGCCAAAGCCATATCAGGCGAGGCAAGCTGATTATTCGCGGCGCCCGCAATCACTTTTGCCTTAATTAGCGGCAAACTTGCGGGGTGAATGTCACCGCCCAAAGCACAAGGCACATAGACATCAACAGCCTGTGCAATAATTTCATCAGGTGAAACGACTTTCGCGCCCCATAATTCCTGCGCCATTTTCGTTTTGCTTGGGTCGATATCACATACCGTCAGCATTGCACCATCGGCATAAAGTAATTTACAAAGCGGCGCAGCAACATTACCAAGCCCCTTCACGGCAAAACGAATATCTTGCAGCGTATCTTGCCCAAATTTAAACTTCACCGCCGCTTTAATGCCGTAATAAACACCAAAAGCCGTATAAAGCGGTGGACCGCCTGCTAAATCTTTTGCGCCGGCTTTTTCAAGCGATTTCACGCGCACATAATCCGTCACATGCCCCGCGATACGGAAATCCTCTGTGCGCGTCCCAACGTCTTCACCTGTCTCATAGGCGCCGCCCAATTCGTTCAGCGCATGGCCTAAAGCCTCCATAAAAGCAGGATCTGGGTTTTTCGTGCCTTTCGTGCCGACAATAACGGTTTTCCCGCCGCCATAATTCAAACCCGCCAAAGCGTTCTTAAAAGTCATGCCTTTAGACAGGCGCAGCACATCGCCAATCGCATCATTATCATTCTCGTAATTTGCCCAGTAGCGGCAACCACCGCGCGCAGGGCCAAGGCGTGTGTTATGAAGCGCAATATACGCCTTAAAACCTATATCAAGGTCTTCTGCACAAAGGATTTTTTCATGATTATCATAAGCTGGATGTCCAGATAGATCAGGGTAAGAGAAAGTCAGCGCCATAACGCCCTCCACATATAAACATTTAAATGTCACACCTGAATTACCGAGCGCCAGTCTATGCCGCAAAAAAACGGCGGTCAATCATTCTTGCTGTTGCAGCGCCGCATGATTTTCACTATTGCCCGCCCTATATTTATTCTATAATCCGCGCAAAATGATATATAACGAGGAGAAATCTGATGGCTGATTTATTTGAAAACCCTATCGGAACAAATGGATTCGAATTTATTGAATATGCAGGCCAGCCCGAAGAATTAGGCAAACTGTTTGAAGCGCTTGGCTTCACTAAAGTTGCGCAGCATAAAGAACGCGCCATTTACCTTTACCGTCAGGGCAATATCAATTTCCTCCTCAACGCTGAAGATTACGGTCAGCCGAAAGAATTCAGCGATACGCATATTGCGGGCGCAAGCTCTATGGCCTTCCGTGTCCATGATGCAGATTTCGCCTTTAAAGAAGCCATCAAGCGCGGCGCAACATCTGCGATGGATAAAAGCGGCGCAAAGCAGAAGAACATCCCAACGCTTGAAGGCATTGGCGGCAGCCTTATCCACTTCCTTGATGATGCCGACGCATTCTATGAGAATGATTTTAACTTCATCACAGATGATCATCACCCTAAAGGCGCAGGGCTAACTTATATTGATCACCTGACCCATAACGTTTTCCGCGGCAATATGGATAAATGGGGTAAATTTTACGAAGACGTCTTTAACTTCCGCGAAATTCGCTATTTCGACATTGAAGGCAAGCTAACTGGCCTCAAAAGCCGTGCAATGACGTCGCCTTGCGGTAAAATCCGCATCCCGCTGAACGAAAGTTCTGACGACAAATCCCAAATTGAGGAGTTTTTGAAACGCTTTAACGGCGAAGGCATTCAGCATATCGCGCTTGGTACAGATGATATTTACAATACCGTCCGCAGCCTCCGTCACAATAATGTGCCGCTGCAAGAAACACCGAATACATATTACGAGAAACTCGATGCCCGCGTCCCTGGCCATGGTGAAGATACCAAAGCCTTACAAGAGCTAAACATCCTGCTTGACGGCGCACCGACAGACGGGCAAGGTATTTTGCTACAGATCTTCACAAAAGACGCAATTGGCCCAGTCTTTTTTGAAATTATTCAGCGTAAGGGCAATGAAGGCTTTGGCGAAGGCAATTTCCAAGCCTTGTTTGAATCCATCGAACTCGACCAAATCCGCCGCGGCGTATTAGACGAAAAAAAAGCATAAAATCAGAAAGGCATAAAGAATGAAATTAGCATCTTACAAATCAGGACGTGACGGGAAGCTTTATGTCGTTTCAAACGATTTAACCAAAGCGGTCAACGCGCAGAATATCGCCCCAACGCTGCAAGCCGCCCTTGATGATTGGGAGAATACTGCGCCCAAGCTTGCGGCAATATCAGTTGCATTAGAGAACGGATCCGCAGCATCAGTCGAAGCCTTTGATGAATTAAAGTGTGCATCACCGCTGCCGCGTGCTTATCAAATTGCTGATGGCAGCGCTTATTTAAACCATGTCGAGTTAGTCCGCAAAGCCCGCGGCGCTGAAATGCCAGAAAGCTTTTTGACTGACCCATTAATGTATCAAGCAGTATCTGACACAATCCTCGCCCCACATGATGACATTCCTGTGATTAGCGAAGATTACGGCATCGATTTTGAAGGCGAAGTCGCTGTCATTACTACCGATGTCCCTATGGGCGTGAGCGCCGCTGATGCGCCAAATTATATTGCACTTGTCATGATCATGAATGACGTATCGCTGCGCAACCTTATCCCGAATGAATTAGCGAAAGGTTTTGGTTTCTTCAATTCAAAACCGCCAAGTGCATTTTCACCCGTCGCCGTTACCCCAAACAGCCTTGGCGACGCATGGGATGGGCGCAAATTAACAGTGCCGCTCATCAGCACATTAAACGGCACACAATGCGGCGCACCAAATTGCGGCGTTGAAATGCAGTTTGATTTTGGTGAACTTATCGCCCATGCCGCCAAAACACGTCCGCTTGCTGCAGGTGCGATTATCGGCTCTGGCACAATTTCAAATTCAGACCGCAGTGCAGGCTATAGCTGCCTTGCCGAAATTCGTATGATTGAGAAAATTGATAGCGGTGAATTTAAAACCCCATTCATGAAATTTGGCGACACGATTCAGATCGAAGCGAAAGACAAAAATGGTGCATCAATCTTCGGCACAATCAGTCAGAAAATTGTGCAGTATAATCTTGCCGCTAATCCAGTGAAGAAGAGCGCCTAAATCATGATTAAGCTTTATGATTATTACCGCGCCTCCAGCGCCTATCGCGTGCGTCTTGCCCTTAACCTTAAAGGGCTAGACTATCAGAGCATCCATGTTGATTTACTTAAAGGCGAACATCATGGCGCAGATTATAAAGCCATCAACCCACTCGGCACTGTGCCTTATCTAATTGATGGCGATGTTGCGTTAAACCAGAGCCTTGCCATTGTGCAATATTTGGATAACCAATATCCCGATACCAAGCTCGTCTATGGCGATGCCGCGACGCAGGCGAATATTTGGCAGCTTGCCTTATTGGTCGCAACCGATATTCATCCTTTCGGCACGCCGCAAGTTTGGAAGAAATATCTGATGGGCATCTTAGACGCCACGCAAGACCAAGCCGATGCGTGGATCAACCACTGGCTAACGCGCGGCCTATCAACCTATGAAACCATGCTAACGCGCAGCGCCACACAAAGCGAGTTCAGCTGCGGCGATGCAATATCCCTTGCGGATATTTGTTTATTGCCACAGCTTTATAACGCGCATCGCTATAAAATCGACCTATCGCCATATCCAAATTTGCGCCGCATCGAACAAAATATGCTGCAGCATGAAGCGGTATTAAAGTCAACGCCAGAGGCACATCCAGAAGCACCAGAAGAATTGGAAAAAATACACGCTTAATGCTATAATTTAAAAATAATAAGGGACAGGGAAAGAATGACAAAAACAACAAAATACGTCTCAAAACAGCCTGATGACAAAGGTTATATTGCGTGGAGCAATGATGAAAACCAAATTTGGAGCGAGCTTGTTGCGCGTCAGCTTGGCTGTATAGAAGGCAAAGCCTGCGATGAATATATGCATGGCATCAAAACACTTGGCTTTGACCAAGGCGCAATACCGCAGCTGCCTGACATCAATAAAGTTTTAAAGAAAGAAACAGGCTGGGAGGTCTATCCTGTCCCCGCCCTCATTAACTTTGATAAATTCTTTGCGCTGCTTGCTGACAAGAAATTTCCTGCTGCAACATTTATCCGCAGCCGCGAAGAATTTGATTATCTGCAAGAGCCTGACATTTTCCATGAAATTTTCGGCCACTGTGCGATGCTGACCAATCCTGATTTTGCGGCGTTCACGCATAAATACGGTCTACTTGGCAAAGATGCCGATAAGAAAGACCGCGTCTGGCTTGCGCGCCTTTACTGGTTTACGGTTGAATTCGGCCTCATGCAAACCAAGGACGGCCTGCGCATTTATGGCGGCGGCATATTATCTTCACCTGCGGAAACTGAATATGCCTTTTCATCCACCACGCCAGAGCGCAAACCACTCGATGTATTAGACGTTCTGCGCACGCCATATCGCATAGATATCATGCAGCCAATATATTTTATGATTAATGGCATTCATGACCTTTATAACATCGCCCAAATGGATATAATGGCTAAAGTCCGTGAGGCGCAGGCGCTTGGCCTACACGCCCCCAAATATCCGCCGAAGGATGATGAACAAAAAACCGCGTAATGAAACTGTATTAGTCCAAATAATAAACACCCCAAATGGAGAAACGATAATGTCTGCACTCGAAAAAGATAAATGCATCCCATGCCATGGCGGCGTAACAGCGCTGACCAAAGATGAAATCAAGTCTATGGCGCAGGAAATTCCTGAATGGACAATTTATGATACTGATCATGTCGACATGATTGAGCGCGTCTTTAAATTTAAAAACTGGAAACAAGCACAAGCTTTCGCCGTTAAAGTCGGTGAACTTGCAGAATCAGAACAACATCACCCTGCCCTACTGATTGAATGGGGCAAAGTTAAAGTCACTTGGTGGACACATGCCATTAATGGCCTGCATAAAAACGACTTCATCTGCGCTGCCAAAACGGACGAAATATTCAACAAAGCAGCGTGAAGACACAAAAAAGCGGCTAACTAAGCCGCTTTTTTTAATTACCAGATCGCAGGGCGTGCAGGTTGAATTGAATTATCTGGCCCTTTTGGTTTGGGCGTAATGAAACGATTATTTAAGCGGCTTTGTAGCGCATCTATTTCACCGGCAACCGCGTTAAATTCAGGATGCGCGAAGTAGCTATAGCTACGTTCAGTATCGAAGAAAAACATGACGCTGTCTGCCGCGGCTGTTGAATTACGTGATGTTGTTAATTTACGCGGCAAATTATCAAAGCCTGCAAAACCAATATCAACATTATAAGCAAGCGCCATATCATGAATGGCGTTAAGTTCATTCTGCAAGACTTTCATTTCCTCACGTGAAAAAGCTGCGCCATCAACATCAATTATTGCACAAGCTTTTAAATGCCCCTTAGAGCGGCCATTTTCCGCGACTAGCTGGAACATATTATTATAGGGAGCTAATTGAGACTTAAGCGCATCAGGGTCAATGCCTTCTTTACGTGCTTTATCTAACGTTTCATCTAAATTTTTTGAAATAAATTCAGGCAGCCTAGCCATCCATTGACGCATACGTTCAAATTGACGTTCATGTTCAAGCTGCGCAGCGGTTTTCGCGGCAGGTTCATTAAAAAACAAACGTAGTACTGGAACTTTTTTGATATCCATTGTGATGCTCCCTATTATTTATAGAGACCATCAGTAAAGCAGCTCGCGAATTATGTCAAGATGCATTTAGGCCATATCCTGCCAAACATCTAAATAGTCAGGCTGTAATGTATCATCACTCATCGCCTGCGCGGTTGGACGCATGACATAGCGGCTTTCAAACATAAAGGCAAGGCCGCTATCCAGATATTGCGGCTGTAAATCCGCATTACTCGCCTTTTTAAATACGGCGCTATCTGGCCCATGAGCGGACATTGCGTTATGCAGCGAATAGCCCCCTGGCGCAAAGCCATCTGACTTACCATCATATTCACCATTAATCATCCCCATAAACTCGCTCATTAAGTTACGGTGGAAATATGGTGGACGGAAGGTATGCTCTGCCACCATCCAGCGCGGCGGGAAGATCACAAAGTCCACATTTGCCGTACCCGCGATATGGCTTGGTGATGTTAACACCGTAAAGATTGATGGATCTGGGTGATCAAAGCTGACTGTGTTGATTGTATTAAAATGTTTAAGATTATATTTATACGGCGCATAATTCCCATGCCAAGCCACCACATTTAGCGGCGAGCTGCGCAGTTCTGCCGCCCATAACTTGCCCATGAATTTGGCAATCTGCGTACAGCCGCCCTCAAATTCTTCATAGGCCGCGACGGGATACAAAAAATCACGCGGATTGGCAAGACCATTCGCGCCAATCGGCCCGCGCTCTGGCAGTTCAAACGGCGCGCCATAATTTTCACAAATATAACCGCGTATTTCGCTCTCGCCCTCGGCCAAATCAATGGCAAATTTAATGCCGCGCGGTATAACGGCAATTTCTTCTGGTGCAACGGCTAATATGCCCATCTCTGTACGAATGGTCATCGCGCCATCCTGCGGCACAATCATCATTTCACCATCGCCATTATAAAAATAACGATGCCCTCTACGCATTGAGCTATTGGCGCGATAAACATGCACCGCCAAGCCAGACCATTCATCAATCACGCCATTGCCTGCGATCGTGAAAATACCATCAATGAAATCGACATGATCTTTTAACGGCGCTTTAGGGCTCCAACGCAGCTGATTAGGTGATAAATCCGCCCCTGAAAATGGCGCAGATAAAAAATGCTTTGCGTCTTTATACGGCTGATATTTACCATGGCAGACAGATGGCTTAATGCGGTAAAACCAACTACGCTGATTACGCGCCTTGGGCGCGGTAAACGCTGAGCCAGAGATTTGTTCAGGATATAAACCGTAAGCAGCAGATTGCGGTGAGTTTTGCCCCTCAGGTAGCGCGCCTGCTTTGGCTTCGCTAGCGAACTCATTCCCAAAGCCACTCATATAAGCTAAATTATCCATAAAAAAATCTCCCTAATTATTATTTAGGAAGATTTTATAACAACTTAAGCGAAAAGACTAGGGTCAGAATAACGTTTCCATCTTCTGTACCGCTTCTACAGATAATGGTTTTTGTTGATACTGACGCACAAAGCCATATTTCATCGCTTGCTCTTTATCTTTTTCCTGTGCTGATGACGTCAGCATCACAACAACGCTCGTCGCGTCATTACCTAATTTCGCATATTCTTCCAAGAATTCATGGCCATTCATACGTGGCATATTAATATCGAGCAAAATTAACTCAGGCGGCTTATCCAATGATGACAAAACCTCTAAACCTTCTTTACCATCATAGGCCTTTAGGATCTCTATATTTTTATTATATTCTTCCAAAATACAGGAACAAATAAACTGGTCGGTTTCGCTATCATCAATAACTAAGATACGGTCAATCATTTCGTCGCTCATTGTTTAAATAATTCCTTATATTCTAAACTAAATTAGTCCTATATAAAATAGCTTTGTGTAATAGATTAAATTTTAAGCAAAAAAATTTACTTATTGGTTAATTGTGAAGAAAACGCTATAAATTATGACGCATATATTCATAGGAGGGCACAATAATGGCACAGGATTTCAACACATATCTCAGCGAAGAAATTGAAACCATTAAATCCGCAGGGCTATATAAAAATGAGCGCCCAATCATCAGCCAACAATCGGCTGAAATTGCCGTTACGGGCGGACAAGATGTATTAAATTTCTGCGCCAATAACTATCTTGGTCTTGCCAATAATCCAAAACTCATTGAAAAAGCGAAACAGGCCATCGATAAATATGGTTTCGGCATGGCCTCTGTCCGTTTCATTTGCGGCACACTAGATGTCCATAAGGAATTAGAAGCCCGCATTTCCAAATTCACAGGTAAAGAAGACACCATCCTTTACCCATCATGCTTTGATGCAAATGGCGGCCTGTTTGAAACGCTCCTCGGCCCTGAAGACGCGATTATCAGCGATTCCCTCAACCACGCGAGTATCATTGATGGCATCCGCCTCAGTAAAGCGCAGCGCTATCGCTATAAAAATAATGATATGGCGGATTTAGAGGCACAATTACAAGCGGCCAAAGATGCACGCTACCGCCTTATCGCGACAGATGGCGTATTCTCTATGGATGGCTATATTGCGAACCTGCCTGAAGTTTGCGCGCTGGCTAAAAAATATGACGCCTTAGTGATGATTGACGATTGTCATGCCGCAGGTTTCCTCGGTAAAGACGGGCGCGGCACAGCGGATTATCACAATGTCATTGACCAGATTGACATCATCACAGGCACATTGGGCAAGGCTCTTGGCGGCGCGTCTGGCGGTTATATCTCCGCGAGCAAGCCAATCATTGAAATGCTCCGACAGCGTTCACGCCCTTATCTGTTCTCTAATACCCTCGCGCCAGTTATTGCCGCAACCTCTATTGCCGTATTGGACTTACTTGACGAAGAAGGCGCGGCAATGCGCCAAAAGCTACAAGAAAACAGCGCCTATTTCCGCAGTGAAATGACCAAGCGCGGTTTTGACCTGTTGCCAGGTGATCATCCAATTATTCCTGTCATGCTGTATGATGCAGCGCTTGCCTCGAAATTTGCGGATGAAATGCTCAAACGCGGCGTTTATGTCGTTGGCTTCTCATTCCCTGTAGTCCCAAAGGGCGAGGCACGCATTCGCACGCAAATGTCAGCCGCACATAACAAAGAACATTTAGACAAAGCCATTGCCGCCTTCACAGAAGTCGGTGAGAAATTAGGCGTATTAAAAGGAAAGGCCGCGTAAGATGAAGGCATTATCAAAGTTAAAGGCAGAACCAGGAATCTGGATGATCAATGATGCTGAAATTCCAAAAATCAGCCCAAGTGAAGTCTTGATCAAAATGCGTAAAACCGCTATTTGCGGCACAGATTTACACATCTATAACTGGGACGAATGGTCACAAAAGACTATTCCCGTGCCAATGATTACGGGCCATGAATATGTTGGTGAGATTGTCGAAATTGGCAGCGATGTAAAAACCGTAAAAGTCGGGCAGCGCGTATCTGGCGAAGGCCACCTTGTCTGTGGCCAATGCCGTAACTGCCGTGGCGGCCGCCTACATCTTTGCCCGAAAACCGTTGGTATCGGCGTAAATATTCAAGGTGCATTTGCGGAATATATGAAATTACCAGCAAGCAATGTCTGCCCAATTCCTGATGAAATTCCGGATGAAGTGGCATCTATCTTTGACCCATTTGGTAATGCCGTCCATACAGCACTTTCATTTAACCTTGTTGGCGAGGATGTGATCATCACAGGCGCAGGGTCAATTGGTATTATGGCGGCGATGGTCTGTAAACACGCTGGCGCGCGCCATGTCGTGATTACTGACATTAACCCATACCGCCTAGAGCTTGCCCAAAAATGCGGCATTGAACATGCCATTAACGTGGCGGAGACAGACCTAAACGATTTGAAGAAAGAGCTTCATATTCTAGAAGGTTTTGATGTTGCCTTAGAAATGTCTGGCGCTGCTCCAGCCTTTAAAACCATTTTTCAACATATCATCCATGGCGGTAAAATTGCTTTGCTCGGTATCCCGCCGGGTGAAATGACGATTGACTGGAACCAAGTCATCTTTAAAGGCCTAACCCTCAAAGGTATCTATGGTCGTGAAATGTATGAAACATGGCACAAAATGAAAATGATGGTTATGGGCGGTCTAGACCTAAGCCCAATCATCACGCATCATTTTAAGATTGATGATTACCAACAAGCCTTTGAAACCATGGCGTCAGGCCAATCTGGTAAAGTTATATTAGACTGGACGTAACTATCATAAAAAAGGCGTCCTGTTAAACAGGACGCCAAGGTGCAGTCGTAGGACTCATAGAGGGTGGAGTAAGTAAAAAAATATTTTAAGCGGCCGACTTTCTATGAAGTGGCATAACTTTTTGTGGATGCTCACTGCGCTGTGGCTGTTGATGTATGTGCGTGTACGCATAATCAACACCCATACCGTAAGCGCCGTAATGTTCACGCACAATATCAAGCGTACGGTCGTAAGTTTCCTGACGCGCCCAATCACGTTGAAGCTCCAAAAGCACTTGCAACGATGTCATCGGAATTGCCCCCGCTTGTTCAGCGCGCGTCATCGCCATATATTGTGCATCTGGGCTCACTTCGCCGCAGGCATCACCAATAATATAAACCTCAAAACCCTCATCAAGCGCACAAAGTGCGGGGAAGTTAATACATGCCCCTGTCCATAGGCCAGAGAAGATAATTTTCTTGCGGCCCGTCTTTTTAATCGCGTCATAAACCTTTTTATCTTCCCAAAGGTTCATGGTTGTACGCTCCAATGGATCTTGCTGAAGTACATCCAATAATTCAGGCCAAATATATCCGGAAAAGCTATCACTTTCGACTGAGGTGAGAATAGTTGGTGCATTAAACGCACGCGCGGTTTTAGCAAGCGCCACCGTATTGTTTTTCAGAAGCTGTGTATCTATCGAACGTACACCAAAAGCCATTTGCGGCTGGTGATCAACAAATACGAAAACAGCGTTATCAGGATTGATTAAATTTTTAGTGGCAAAAGTCATAGCTTGATCCTTTTCATTTAATAAATTTTAAAAATTAGCCCTTTTCGTTCATTTTAGGACGGCGTCCTTGTATGAAATTAAACGGCTATAAATGAAGCAACTTCCAGATAAGCGAATTGATCAGCACATCAAAAGTTACAAAGATGTAACTTGATAATTGTGCTAGATAGTCTAAATAAGGTTTTTGACCATCGGTAATATGTGTAGTGTGTGTAAGTAGATGAAGTTTGACGCAAACTAGTTAACAAAATATTAACGCCAAAATGGACACATCAACATATTGATTTTATTTACAATTTTATAGAGAAGTTAGATGACCAACAGCGAATCGACAGATATTCTAGCGCCAATCACCAAGCCAGCAGACCACCCTGAACAGCGTGCAGAGCGTATTGGTATTTGCCTTATAAACCTTGGCACACCAGATGCGACAGATTATTGGTCGATGCGTAAATATCTATCGGAATTTCTAAGCGATACGCGCGTCATTAACATGCCAAAAATTTTCTGGCAGCCATTGCTACAAGGCATCATCCTAACGATTCGTCCGTCAAAAAGCGGCAAAGCCTATAAGTCGATCTGGAATGAAGCGCAGAATGAATCGCCACTCAAAACCATCACACGTGCCCAAAGTGAGAAAATCACAACGCTGCTTCAATCCAAACATAATAATATCGAAGTTGCATGGGCCATGCGCTATGGCAATCCATCTATCCAAAGCGGTATCGAAGAATTAACCGCCAAAGGCTGTAAAAAAATCCTGCTTTTTGCCCTCTACCCACAATATAGCGCAACAACAACGGCAACCGCCTTTGATAAAGCTTTCGACCATTTAAAAACCATGCGTTGGCAACCAGCGATCCGCACATCAAGTCCATGGCATGACCGTGATGATTACATCACAACCCTTGCCAATAAAGTCCGTGCGCATCTAGCGACATTAGACCATCAGCCTGAATATATTTTGACGTCGTTCCACGGCCTGCCGAAAAAATATTTGATGAAGGGCGACCCATATCACTGCATGTGCGTAAAAAATTCACGCCTTTTGCAGGAAAAACTAGATTGGCCAAAAGACAAATGGCTAACGACCTTCCAATCGCGTTTTGGCCCTGCCGAATGGTTACAGCCTTATACCGATAAAACCTTAATCGCTCTCGCAGAAAAAGGCGTGAAGAATATCGCTATTCTCTCTCCCGCCTTTGTTAGTGACTGTATTGAGACCCTCGAAGAAATCGCGATTGAAGCCAAGCACACATTCATCGAACATGGCGGCGAAAACTACAGCTATATTCCATGCCTAAATGATGATGATGCACATATCGACCTGCTCTCACGCTATATTGAGCAAGAGTTACAAGGCTGGATTTAACAAACCAAGCTTAGCGCAGTTCAAAATGCACTTTTGTGCCGCGGGACAAGATCAAGAAATCGCCCTCTTGTGCGGTCTGCTTCTTTTGAAAATTGATATCAATGAAGGCTGAGTCTAAACGCTCGATATCTGCATCTGAAAATTCAGTGAAGGTAATGCGTAGCTTATTAAACTCAATGGATTCTGTTGGCGCAGGCTTGTTTTTCTGCTTAACCACACGGCGGTCGATTAAAATTTCATCAGCCAACGCCGCATTACGTATGAATATGTTTTTAATGTGATTCATAATACACCCCTAAAAATCTAGTTTTAGGCCTTTGGGCTTACTTTATCGAATATTTAGAAATATCCATATAAAACAAGTCCAAAAGACTATACTTAACATTTACGCCTATTCAAAAATAAAGGCGAGAAAAAAAATTCCTCGCCTTTATAAATTCCGTTATGTCGCTTTACTGACCTTGTGCCAATGTAAAGCCGCGCTCGCCATCAAATTCATAGAGGTTCTCAAGCTTAATAAACTCAAGCCCTGCATCTTTAAGCGCCTTTAATTGCGCCAATAGCGTATCATGGTTGATGTCTTCATTCTTATAGAAGCGCAAACACCAATGATCTGAACAGAATGTATCAGGATGCCCATTAGGCCAAACTTTTACGCCGCGGTTAGACACGATTTCCAATTTCAAACCTTCAACTGCATGCACTTTTTTCACAAGGTCATCAGTCACGCCGTCAAAAGCGATAAAGATATCAGCGCCGAACAAAGTTTTCTTTTGCTCACGGCGCGGTTTAAGTGGCGGCATTTTCAAACCTTCGCTATTGCCTTCACCGTAATCAATGACTTTAAACTGGCTTGGCTTTTGACCAAGGCGTGCGATAACCGCATCCGCGAAGCCTACTGTACCGACGCGCTCTTTTGACAATTTTTCATCATAGATGTCGCCTGTGTGAATGCCGTCTTCAAGTGTTTTATACCATGCATTATGCACCTTAGTCGCCACGGCCGACTGACCAATATGGTTGAGCATCAACACCGCACCAAGTAACAAACCTGATGGGTTAGCAATGCCTTTACCTGTAATGTCAGGCGCTGAACCGTGCACAGCTTCAAACATCGCGAAATCATCACCCACGTTACATGAGCCACCAAGGCCAACTGAACCAGTGATCTCAACAGCAACGTCCGAAATAATATCGCCATAAAGGTTTTCAGTCACAATCACATCAAAATCATCAGGGCGCGCCGCAATGCGTGCTGTACCGATATCGATAATATAATGGTCTTGTTCAATATCTGGGTATTCAAGGCCAATTTCGTCAAATGTCTTATGGAACAAACCATCCGCCATTTTCATGATGTTGTCTTTCGACATACATGTCACTTTTTTACGGCCATTCGCGCGTGCATATTCAAATGCATAGCGCACGATACGCTCACTACCTGGGCGAGAGATAATCTTGATAGACTGAACAACATCTTGTGTCTGGCGGTGCTCAATACCCGCATAAAGATCTTCCTCATTCTCACGAATAATGACCAAATCCATACCTGGGAAATTGGTTTCAACATATGGATGATAAGACACACACGGGCGTACATTGGCATAAAGACCAAGTGACTTACGCACCGTCACGTTAAGGGATTTAAACCCGCCGCCCTGTGGCGTGGTAATTGGTGACTTTAAGAATACCTTTGTACGGCGGAGTGAATCCCAGCTGCTATCTTCAATGCCGTTTTGCACGCCACGTTCATAGACCGCTTTACCAATTTCAATCTCTTCAATATCAAGCTGAGCGCCCGCAGCTTCTAATATGCGTAATGTGGCATCCATAATTTCTGGGCCAATACCATCACCGCGTGCAACTGTAATTGGGGTTTTCATGTTTATTTCCTTCCAGGCTGAACGAAGCCATATAAAAAAATGCAGGGACGAAACGATATGCTTCAGCCCTGCATTATAACGAAATTTCACGCTTTTCAAAAGAGCGAAAATTAGAAGATTTGATTATGCTTAAGATAGCTAACAATCAACAAAACAGACGCGGTCAGCATCACCAATGTGGTCACCACTGCACCAAAGAAACGTCCAAAGGATGTTTTACTGGTTTTAGTTAGGCCATAAGCATGTAATACACGTGCAATTAATAAGGCGCTGCCTAGGCCATGAATGAGAAACATATTCGACCATTGCGCTTCGACCAAATAAATCAAAATAAGGGTCAAAGGCACCTGTTCAACAAAATTACCCTGCACGCGAATGGCTTTTTTCAATTGATGATCCCCACCATCACCAATGCCGACCTTTAACTTCCAGCGCATACGAACAATGCGCAGTGTCAGCACAATAAATAGCAGCCCTAATAAACCTGCATAATAGCCAATAATCATTATAAATCCTTTCAACAGAGGTTATGCCGCTTAGTATAGCAGTATTTAAAAAAAGTAAAACAACAGTGCGAATGGAAAAAAATTTCCTAAAATGTGATCCAAATTAAAACCGCGTCGTATAAGGGGTACATAGGTTGCGCAGGAGTGCTTTTTAAGGCTCCATCATGAAGATCTAAACAGATATTCAAACGCAACCACAATACATTGATCATCTTGCTTAATGAAAGGAGATACAAATGACAAATGTATTAACCATGACGCCGCTACTGCGACGCAGTGTTGGCTTTGACCGCTTCAATGATCTTTTTGATACGTTTTTTGATGAAAAATCAACCACACAAGACCATTACCCGCCGCATAACATAGAAAAATATGGTGAAAATTATTACCGTATCACTATGGCTTTGGCAGGCTTTAGGGAATCCGACCTGAATATTGTCCAAAACGGCAATACCTTGACCGTCAGCGGTGAAATTCAAGATCGTGAAGACGATGCAGAGGTGGAATTCCTCCATCGCGGCATAGCTGCGCGCGCTTTTGAGCGCAACTTCCGCCTTGATGACCATATCAAGGTTAATGAAGCGAGCCTTAAAGATGGTTTATTACGGATTGAGCTTGAGCGCGAAATACCAGAAGAAAAGAAGCCAAAAATGATCAAGATCAAGGCCGAGGCAGAAAAACTGCCCCATAATAAAGCCAAGTAAACATCTTTTGATGCTTACTTAAGTTAAAAACAGTGGGGTACGCGGCATGCATGGTTCCCCTATTCATGCCGCCTACTTCCCCCATCACATGTTTTCTGACAACCATAAAGGAGGACTGAATCATGAGTATTAATATTCAAAAACTCGCCCCTTGGAACTGGTTAAAAGACGAACAGAGCGCCGCCGTAAAACACGGCACTGTCGCCAACCGCGCACAAGGGCAAAATTTAAGACAAACATCTGGACAAGGCAGCCTTGCTAATTTCTATGAAACTGGCCCGCTCGCCTCACTCCACCGCGATATAGACCGTCTTTTCGGCGATGTCTTTTCCGCCTTTCAAACGTTCCCGAGCATAGGCGAACAAAGCCTAATCACGGATACAATGTTAAGACCGAGTATCGACATTGCAGAAACTACAAAGGCCTATACCGTAACCGTCGAAATACCGGGCGTAGATGAAAAAGACGTCAAATTGGAACTTAGCGATAATATGCTGACCGTTAGCGGCACAAAAAAATCGGAAAGTGAAAATAAAGACAAAAATTTTCATCGCATCGAACGTTCATACGGCACATTCCAGCGTGTGCTCACACTGCCTGAAGATGCCATCGCCGATGCTATAGATGCCCAATTTAAAAATGGCGTATTAACCATCACAATGCCACGCAAAGCCATCGAAAAACCGAAAGGCAGCAAGGTGATTGATATAAAATCCGCCGCTTAAAACACAAAAGCCCCGATGAAAATGCGGGGCTTTTTTTTCATGCAAAATAAATTATCGCATCACGCAGCTGCCTGTGCCACTTGGACGAAAATCACAGCGCGGATGTTGAATTTCTTCCGCGCGAACTTTGTCTTGCCATTCACGCGCGGCATTTAGCTCATCCATTTGTTCCTGTGTCGCCTCAGGCCCTTGGCAGGCCGATAATGTCATAAGACTAAGCGATAGACATATAAATCTGATCATCATTATTCTCCTGCTAATAAATATAGATTCTATCGGCCGGTCGTCCAGTCTGGAAAAACATTAGAAAGGCTGCATTAACATTATTCTCGTTCAATTACAGTGCCTTACAAATTAGTTTTGACGTCTGCACCGCCGATTCCCTAACCTTTCCATGGAGTAGCTGGTATTTTAATACTCAATTCTAAAGGGAGATTCCCAATGAAAAACGATTTTAATACAGTAGATACTATTGAACAAGAAACTCCAGCCATAGAAGTTAAGGTCGAGCAGCCTAAGCCTGCGCCGTTAGCTCTGGGCAAGTAATTTAATCAAATCTTTTTATAAAGAATTTTTATTACGGAGTGGTCTTTGCCCTAGGGCAGAGGCCACTTTTTTGATGTTTGGTTACGCTTGCTGATTAAGCTCGCCGCCCATGTCTTCACGCTCAATGATTTCAAAATCATCAGGATTCAGCTCACCAATATTTTCGAAGAAGACTCGGTTACGGCCCCCCTCTTTCGCTTTATAAAGCTCACCATCCGCGCGCTCAAGCAATGTTGGAATTGGGTGATCACCACCTTCAACCAAAACGCCGCCCATCGATGTTGTAATCGGCAAATGGCCATCAGGCACTGAACATGGGAAAACTTCATCCGCAACAATACGACGGAGACGTTCCGCGACATATAATGCCTTTTCTTGCGAGACATCAGGCAATACCGCGACAAATTCCTCACCACCAAGACGCGCAAGCATATCGAAGCTACGTAGATTATCTTTCAGACGATTTGCGAAAACTTTCAACACTTCGTCACCAACATTGTGACCCCATGTATCGTTCACGCTCTTGAATTTATCAATATCCATATAAAGGACACAAAGATTCTTCGCGCTCGTCTTATTATCTTCGAGCAATTTCTCCATATGTACTTCAAAGTAACGACGGTTGTACAGGCCAGTAAGCTGATCCGTCAGCGCCATATTGAGGCTGTTCTCATAATTTGAACGTAGGCGTTCTTGGAAACGCTTACGGCGAATTTGTGTGCGCGCACGAGCCAACATTTCGTTTTTATCAATCGGACGCATAATATAGTCATGCGCACCAATTTCCAAACCATGAGCAACACGCGGCATATCATCTGGAGATGCAATCATAATAATCGGGATTTGACGTGTACGTTCATTCGATCGAATATGCGAACATAAACGCAGGCCGTCTTCACCGCCCAAATTCAAAGAAATCGCAATCAAATCAAATTCACGCTGACGGGCAAATTCCAAAGCTTGCATACCGCTGCGTGCTTGAATGATGATATTCTCATCCCCTGCCAACGCGCTCTTGATTTTATCGACTTCAAAATCTTGGTCTTCGACCAACAACAACTGTGCACCCGTTACAGGCTCGTTCATCACCGCGCCAGAATCATCCATCACACCGAGTGTATTCGCCGCATTTGAACGTACGCGCCATTCATCAATCGTCATTTTCAAACGGACGAGCGAGCGTACACGCGCCATCAAGGCAGTATCGTTAATTGGTTTACTTAAGAAATCATCTGCGCCGCTTTCAAGGCCTTTAACGCGGTCTTGGACATCCGTTAGCGCCGTGACCATAACAACAGGAATATGTGATGTATCTGGGTTTTGTTTAATGCGTTTACAGACTTCAAAACCGTCCATACCCGGCATCATCACATCAAGCAAGACAATATCTGGACCATCTTCGGCCACACGGCGTAAAGCATCTTCGCCATTTGTAGCGGTGATCACATCATAATATTCGCTGATCAGCTTTGCTTCCAAAAGCTTCACATTTGGCAAAATATCATCAACAACGAGAATACGTGCAGACATTTGTCTTCCTTTATCAAATATTATTCAGCATTCAAATGCTTTTGCACAACTTCCATAAAATGTGCGACCGAAATTGGCTTTGAAATATAATCATCACAGCCAACTTCACGAATTTTTTGTTCATCGCCCTTCATGGCGAAAGCCGTTACGGCAATCACAGGAATCTTGCACAACTCTTCATCTGCCTTAAGCCATTTAGTGACCTCTAAGCCAGAGACTTCAGGCAATTGAATATCCATGATCACCAAATCAGGCTTCTTTTCACGGGCAATATCCAAAACTTCGCGACCATCTTTCGTCTGGAGCGTGTTGATATTATGCGCTTCCAGTAAGTCATTAAATAATTTCATGTTTAATTCATTGTCTTCGACAATCAGGACGGTCTTGTTCATCTCTATTTAAATACCCTAAGCTCTTTGACGACATTATAAGATTCGTCATATTTATTAGTAATATAGGTTACTAGGATAGTATTGCAAAATGATTAAAATTTAAAGTGAATACATAAATTTAACGATAAATTTTATATCAGCCTAGCACACCCCACTATTCACAGGCTGGCGCCGGTAAAAATTCGATCGATTTTATCTCTTGCGAGATCTCATAATCATGGTAATTCAGCACCACATCATCAAGTACACCATTATCATATAATGTCCCACGCAATTCATATATGCTTTGCGCTTCTTCATCACCGCGCGCAAAATACCCTAAATTCACCCGCCAATATTCACCATCTAAGGCGGCCAGCGCGGTAACATCCGCACCGCGGTTATAGGCCAAACGCTCATCAAGCGATGTAATAACGGCATTAACATTCATAACGCCCGTATCATCAAAACCGTCATATATATCGGCGCTATAAAAACGTTTACCCGCCCGCGCCTTTTGAATCAGGTTAAACGTATGCGCCATCGGGAAGATAACAGGTGCATCATATATATTATTTTCATCTTTAGGGGCGCTGACATGTACCTTCAAGCCATCGTCTTCAAGACGCGCTTCCCCCTTACGTGTATCAACGACCTTCCCCAGCGCCGTGCGCTCAAGACCAAAATTATAGCTTTGATCCGCGACATTCTCATAGCTGACAATCGTGCTTTTCATTTTAAGGGGCGGATTATCGACATAGACATATTCCATATCAAAATCAAATTGTGACGACCAGCCGACACAATCAGGGCGCGCCTCATAAGTCACTTGGCCTTTTACCGAGATCACCTTCGACCCTGGCTTGGTTTTGATCAAATTAATGTCATAAACGGCCTTATGCCCGACCATGTCTTGTAAAATTGACGAATACTCAGCCTTTGCCGCATGCCCCCCTGTTACAGATGACATTAAGACCATACAAAAGGCCGCGCCAAGTTTCTGGCATAGTCGTGTATGTTGAATAGGCAATTTTTGAACCCTCCATTTGGGGATGTGGAAATTTTTTCCTACTTAAAGGGAAAATTTGACCGCGATTAAGGCCAAGATAGCCCCGCGACAAGACAGCAATTTATACAGTTATAGCACAGCCCCCCCTATAAAAACACGGCTTTTTCCGCATTGGCACGCCATTCGCATAGAGTTATTCGAGAGCGAATGGTTAGGGGCAAATAATAATATAAGGCCATTCGACGAAACGGTAGTTGAGTGAGGTATTTACAATGTTAACACAGCCATCAGAATTAGCGGGTTACACACAGAATGGCTACGCACCGTCAATAAAAGATTTACAAAGCCTGTTTGATAACAGCGACAATAGCAATAATTTCGCAGCAAAGGCGCTTTCAATGTTCACAGCGATGCAACAAAATTTAAAAGACGCACAAAGCGTTATCGCCGCACAGCAAGCCGAAATTATGGCTCTAGAAAAAGTTGCCGACACAGATTTCATGACAGGCCTAGCGAACCGCCGTCAATTTGAACGTGCCTTCGCCATTGAAATGGACCGCATTAACCGCGACCACAGCGCAGGCGGCCTTTTAATCATGATCGACCTTGATAATTTTAAACAAATCAACGACACCTTTGGCCATCAGGCTGGTGATGAATGCCTAAAATGTGTGGCAGGCTTCTTGAAAGAAACTGTGCGTACATTTGACACAGCAGCGCGCCTTGGCGGTGATGAATTTGTCGTGATTTTTGCTGATACTAACGCTGAATTAGCGATTGGCCGCGCCCAAGAGATGGCTGTAGCTCTAAACAAGCTATCTATCGAATGGGAAGGCGAAACCATTGACATTCGTGCCAGTGTCGGCCTGAAAGATTTCCACAAAGGCGCTAAATTAGAAAGCGTAATGAGCGCCGCGGATACAACGCTGTATGAAGATAAAAAAGCAAATAAACAGCGTGAAGAGTTTGCCTCCTCAAAAGGTGAAGCATTGAAAAACCAACTGTTTAAAGGGGAGATTTCGGTCCTCACACTACACCAGTAACCCACACTAACCGAACATACTCACTTGCGACCTCCCTAACCGTAAACCCAAACCCTAGCAAGTGAACTCCCCAAAGCCCGGAACGTCAGAATCACGCTCCGGGCTTTTTTTCATTTTCTGGGATTAGGTATTGAGCGCCGTCTGTAAATATTGGCGCAGCCATATATGCGGCTTATATTGATCGTGACTTTTATTCCAATAAAGATTTAACTCCATCGGGGGCAAAGCAAAGTTTTCAGGTTCCAAGATTACTAATTCAGGGTCTTTACCACAAAAGATCTCAGCATGGTCTCTTAACGCAAAGAATAAAAAATCTGTCTGTTTTAACACCACCAATACTGAGGCCACGTCTGGCACCTCTATAATCGAATCTTGCAATAAATTAAGCTTCTTGAGTATGCGGTCAAATACCGATGCTGACTGACCTGTGTAAACTTTTATATGCGGTGTCTGCACAAAACCTTTAGCATCAATACGTCGCTCTTTTGCAAAGGGGCTACGCACCGAACATACCGGGACATATTCCATTTTTTTAATTGGCTCAAAAGATATATGATCTGGCAAAACGTCTAATGTATACCCCATATAGGCTGATAGCTCGCGGCGATAAAGACGCTCAAACGCCCCTTTCATATCATGGCGACTTAAATGAATGTGTATTTGCGGATATTCAAGCAGGGCATTAACAGTAATTTTTTCAGTGAAATATGTTGTGTTTAGTGGTCCCATACCGACATGAAATTGATGCTTATCTTTGTAAGGGTCGAATTGACCATGGGCATAACGTGTAAACACTTCACAGCCATTTAAAATCTCGACCGCTTGCTGCCAAAATATTTGCCCTTCCGCCGTTAATTGATAGCCAGATGCGCCTCGGATCAATAAATCCGTGCCCGTTATCTCCTTTAATTCTTTGATATAGCGTGACACGGCAGGCTGCGTGATGCCCAAATCTGCGGCCGCAGCCGTCATATTCAAATGTCGACAAACGGCGTCAAATACCACCAGCATATTCAAGTTTAAATTCGATAAGTAATAGCTCATACTAGATCATAACAAATTTGTTATAATTATATAAGCAATAATTATTAGACAAAGCATAAGTTAATGTTTTATGTATAACCAGAATTCGATAGACACGCTTATGGAAATAAGAGTCTTCCTATTCGACTCGTTTTGACTTAAGCGCCTCACAATACCCTCGTGAGGCGTTTTTTTCTTTTAATAAGCTCTGTATAACCATCCCTATCCCCCTTGACATTTAGACGTGACGTATCGAAAATGAGGCCATCATAAAAATCAATGGAGAAGTTTGATATGAGCAGCGCTGCAAATGCCCGTGCATCCGCTTTGGCTGATGTAATTCGTGATGATTTACCAAAGGCTAAAGTCAAAAAAGATGAAAAACCAGCCCGTAAAGTTGGTCGTCCACGTTCAGAAAAATCACGTAAAGCAATTGTGAATGCCGTGAACCGCATGCTGCTGCATAAACAAGCTTCAGACCTCTCCATCGAAGCCATTGCGAAAAAAGCAGGCGTTGGCAAAACCACGATTTACCGTTGGTGGCCAGATAAAATCGCTTTGATCCTTGAAGCCATCAACGCCAATGGCGCGAATGTGCCGCAGCCTGTCCATAAAAGCGCTGGTGAACGCCTCCTTTGGCAAATTGAACGCTTCCTACGTCTGTTACGCGGCCGTAACGGTAAAGTCATTATTGAAATGATGGCACAGGCCCAAGCGAGCCCAGATGCTCTTGGCAGCTTCTATGAAAGCTTCATGCTTGTTCACGAAGAAAACCTTGCCGAAATCATCGAAAACGGCAAAGGTGCAGGCGCTTTCCGTAAAGACCTTGATACAGCTATGGCGGTTGATATGATCTATGGCGGCATCGTTTACCACCTTATGAGTGGCTCAGATGAACTAGACGAAGACTTCATCACCCGCTACCCAAATGAAGCGCTACGCTTGGTACGCTAACTAAGCCCCATCCAGAAATAACAAACGCCGCTAATGCGGCGTTTTTTTCGTCCAAATATAAGAAAAGTTTACTGCCCGCCTGCTGCGGCGACGTTATTCATCATATGTTCAATCAACCCCGCCGAAGCTTGGCCGTCTGTGTTGAGGCCGAACATCATTTGGTATGAACGAATAGCATCAGCCGTCATTGGGCCCATGATACCGTCGGCAGGGCCAGGATATAGCCCCAGCGCCATAAGCTGTTCTTGGATTGGTGCGATCAGGTTGTAATCACTCTGCGCGGGCATAACGTCGCGCACATCGATGATTTCATTTTCAGTTGGCTGTACCGCGCGAATATTTTCGACAGGCTGCGGTTTAGGCATGGATTTCGCGACCGCGCTAACCTTATTCACTTTGTTAAGTGCAGGAATACGCTCTTGCTCTAGGCTGATAATATCGCGCACTTCGTTAAGCGAAAGACCAAGTTTTGTCGTCAAATTGCTCAAAGCATTTTGCGCTTCGATGTTATTTTGATCAGACGCCATGTTATACCAGAACAGCGCCTTGTTGCTGTCCTTACGGCCTGTTAAACCATTCTCGTAAATCAAACCAAGATTATAGGCTGATTCAGGCACGCCATTAATGGCAGATTTCTCAAAATAATGGACAGCGGCTTCAATTGAATATGGCACGCCAATGCCTTCCGCATAAGCAATACCCAAATTATATTGTGCTTCTGGGTGACCAAGCAAAGCGGCGCTGCGATACATATCCATCGCGCGGTTGATATTTTTCAACGTGCCTAAGCCCTGCTGATAGAGCACACCAAGGTTATAACGCGCATTCGCGACATTGGCGCGGCCTGATTCCGTGAACCAGAAGAATGACTTTTCAAAATCCTGTGGAACGCCTTCTTGACCCGCAGTATAAAGCGCCGCCAAATCATGCTGTGCTTCTGGGTTACCGCTAAAGGCTGCGGTTTCAACTTCTTTCGCTAAACCGTTCAAACGTGTATCTGGTTTTGCGCGGCTTGATAGCGCTGCAAGGTCATTCGCAGGGAAGGCTTTATTAACAGCGTCTTGTTCAAGTTTATCTAACTCGCTTTTAAGCGCTGCGCCCGTTGCGACTTTTGGCTGCACTGGAACCGGCTTTGTTGCCACGACTGGCGCGACAACTTCGGCCTTCATCTCAGGCGCAGGCTGAACTTCGGCAGGCGTCTCGACAACAGATGTTTCTATAACAGCTTCTTCAGCAGCTTCTGCCTCTACTGAAGGCTCTAATGCATTCATCATCTCAGCGACGGAGTTGATATCGCCGCCATTTTGCTCAATTGTCTCTTCAACCGCTTGATCAAATGCTTCAAAGTCAGTCTGGCCGACATAGCCGCGTTGATATTTTGAAACGGTTTCACTACGCGGCGCGACCTGTTCAACAGGCGCAGGCGCAGTATAGCGGACTTCATTTGCGACATTGCCATTTTGCAGCGATGGCCCAAAATGACTAAAACCCCAGACAGCGGCAACGCCAAGCACCATTAATACCGAAATCGATACGCCGCCGAATAAGCGCTGTTTAATTTTCGCAGCTTCTTCATCGACCAAAGCTTCTGGTGTTTTCGCAGGGGTCACATCATTATGATCACTATAAAGCTGCGCGGCATCGAGTGATGGATAACCTGATTGATGCGCAATCGCTTTATCGGTCAATAGCACCAAAGCTTTAGCTTCAAGTGCTTCACGTGTTGAGGTCACCGCCTCTTCAATGATATTCACTTTACGGTTTAGGCGGGTTTTATCCTGCGCCAAACGCTCAACAGAATGCGAAAGACGTGCATTCTCTTCGCTGATATTCTCAAGCTTCTCAACCGCGTTAATCGCACGGCTTTCAACAATATTCAGCTGCTCAGCAAAAGTCAGACTTTCCTGCTGTGTGCGCTCAACTTCTTGACGAATAAAGTTATAAGATTTTTCATGTTTGCCTGTACGCTCTTCTAGCGCCATTAACAAGCGGCGTGTTTCTTCTAATTCTTTCCAAAGCAATTCGCGCTCAGTCTCTGAACGGCGCAGCTGCTGTGAGACGGTATCTAATAATTTAATGATATAAGCAGATTTATCCTTACCCATCCCCATTGGCAATTTACTGCCATTGGCTGGGCTTAATGTCTTGGTGGCCGGCGCGTTTGCGTCGGTCGGTTTTAAGCCGCTCATGCGATTTTGTTTTTGTGATTTAACGGCTGTTTTTATATTCATGGTTATACCCAAAACTTATATATATAATTCCCCAAAGCGCACGTCAAAAGCAGCCCTGCTGCTCGTCGCGCGAGATATAGATACGCAAATGTTTTCCCTAATACCGCGCACTTTACAAAATCCCATACAAAAAATCCAGTTATTTTCGATTTTATCAAGCGCTTGTCCACATGACTCCCGCCAATATTCCACTTGACAGAATATATGCCCGTGCTAATGGTGAAGGATAAAAATTTTAAAACAGGGGGATATAATTATGAGCGTTATCGCACTTATTGCGCCGCCACTTTCAGGCAAAGGCACGCAAGCCAAAGAAATTTCATTACGCACCGCATGGGCACATGTCAGCACAGGTGATTTACTGCGCGACCGCATGAACGGCACAGACCAAATTGCTGATGCCATCCGTCAAACCATGGCAAAAGGCCAATTCGCATCTGAAGCGATTGTGAATCAAGTCCTTGAAGACCGCCTAAACCAAGCAGATTGCCAACAAGGCGTTATATTAGATGGATACCCTCGTCACTTAGGGCAAATCGCCACATTAGACGATATTTTAAAACGTACAAATTTAGTATTTGATAAGGCCATCCATATCGATGTGCCCGATGCAGAGCTTTATAAGCGCATGGCCTTACGTGGCCGCGCCGATGATAAACCAGAAGTGTTGAAAAAACGCCTTGCCGATTACAACAGCAAAACTTTGCCCTTGATCGACCATTACCGCAAGGCAGGCAAACTCATCGAAATTGACGGCACAAAGCCCATCGCCGAAGTCACACGTGACATTTGTTTGGCGCTGAACTTAAAACCTTAAATTTACGCAGGGTCTGCTGCTTTTAGGGCAGAGCGCACCGCCATATGTTTATGCCCTCTCGGGTTGATGCTATAACCAGTTTCTTCAAACAAGCTGGTTATACCTTCAAGGCTACGCTGTTTCGTTGTCCATGACAGGTTTTTATAGTCTTTAAACAAACTCTCGACCTCAATTTCCTTCATCATCTGCGCCATCGTCACAGGCGTTACATCCTGCACAAGCCCTTCGCCGAAGGTATCGGCCATACGGTCATATTCCAAGCGTACAATTTTACCATCAAACTGATCAATATATTGTGGCGGTACGCGCATATAATCATTGCGGCACATATCAGGACGATATTGCGCAAAAACAACAATATTACCGTTGTCTTTTTCATGCATATAACGCACAACGCCGCTATAGAATGCACGCAGCTCCGTCGCATCGTCTGCGATGAACGCTTCCGATGGTATGCCGCGCTGTCCGCCAAACATCAAATACCCCGCCAAAGATGTCGCCTGAAGATTATTTTGGGTTTGTTCACGGTCTTTGCGTAAATCAAATTGATCCAAGGTCAAAAATTCAAATTCATGCGCCTTGAAACGATCCAAATCAACATGGGGACATAATTTAACAAGGTTGGATGGGGTCTGAATTTTAAAGTGATCAGACACATCCACATCATAGCCAAAAGCGTCAATAGACTGTTTGCTCTTCAATTCCTTTGCACGGCGGCGCGCTTCTGAATATTCATCGACGCCGAATTCAACGGGAATATGGACAGCCGTGTGAATAAGGGTTGAAATCAAACCCGCACTGGCTGCACCGAGCACAGCTGCAGTCCCCGCATGAAGATCCGCCGCCAAAGCATATTTAACAGAAAAGACACTACCGACAAGACCTGTGGTTAGGGCAATCTTACCGCCCTTATCTAATGTTACATTGACAAAGTCTGCCGCGAGTTTTTTCGCTGCCATCGACAAACCATTTTCAAGGAAAATATTTTGATTTTCCCAAAGCTGACCTGCTAGACCGCGCCAATGCTCACTCACGAAACGGCGTGCGGCTTGCTCACTGTCAAAACGACCAATCGTTTTTGACGCATAAGCAAAACGCCCGCGTAGGGACTTATCATTCATATCAAAAGGTAAAAACCCGCCTTCTTTGCGGCGGGTCGATAAATGCAAGACAACGGCGTGTTGTTTATCACCCGATTTGACTATTTCATATACGTGGCGACCATTTGTATAAATGTTATCTGCGCCATAAAGCGTAAAATGCTTACGGCTTTTAACGCCCAATTTACGACGTGCGGTATCAAGGTCTTCGCGTAATTCGCGGCGCATCGTATGCGCGTTGGCACGATCCTTAAGTGGCGTATCAACATCCCCACGGGCACGGCGCGCGCCAAATATATAGCAGCGCTCCATTTGATCAGCCGTGGCGACAATGCGCCCATCCGCTAAACGGCGGCCTTCCAAATTATTCGCTGTTTTTGAAAATAAAACCCCAACCGTGTTACTTTCGCGATGGTAAAATGGACGCCCAAAACCTTGCGGGGCTACAATTAAACCATTTTGATCCGGAACCGGATGATGGGTAAAAGAAAATCGACTTGTTATATCCGTTATACGGTCATGGAAATGAGAGAGCGGATGTTCCTGCTTTTTACTCATATTACACCTCCTATTGCACTGCAAAAGAATATACGCCTCCTAAAAATTTATGTCAAATATATTAGAAGATTTTTTTACAATCAATATTATGGCTAATTTTCAGGCGATTAGACCGCGTTGGTAAACAGGCTGACAAAGTCATGATTGCTATAATTCGCAAGGCCTGACGCACTCGGCAGCTGCGGCGCTGCCGCCACCTTATTTGGGGTATAATGACGATACTGCAATTGTTCAAAAAGTGACTTTGTTGGGTCCAAATTAAACGCCTGCGCTTCGCCTGCTGTATCGCTCAAACTGTCGATGCTTTGCGCATTTAAGCTATTCATCACCACCGCACCCAAAGCACGTGCACGCGCGACATCTGCTTCAAACGGAATTTGATTGATAAAATTGCGAAGGGGCTGCTTACTTATGCGTAGCTCTTCCGAAGTATCCGCCGCGGCAACATCCAGTGTTCCTACATCATCCGCGCTAAATTTCTGATCAAAATAGCTATAGACTTCTGACAATGTCTTTGGCTGACCACTTTGCTGATCATAAAACACATTACGGTTAGCCAGCGCGGCTTTAGGGAATATATCTGCTGCCGCTGCATAAGGCGTATCTTTAGTCGCATTTAAAAAGGCTGCCGCATTACCCGCGCCCAAGAAATGCGCCATATAAAGTTCCGTACTGCCAATATCACCTTCATAAGTCTTAGCGAGGTAATCTTTATTATCTGCCGCAAGCTCAGCCGCCATAATCGATGCGATTTTCGGATCATTGCGCAAATCTAAAATCGCGCGGCGTGTGGTATCATCGCCAACACGGCCATTTTCATCAATAGCGGCAGCTTCTGCGCCAAGGCCATATTTATCGCCATATTCACGCACCATATTGAGCCAAGTCGATTCAATAAACTGATATAAGCCACGCGCGGAACTGGTTTTTGCCGCCGCATCGGTATCAAAGCTGCTTTCAACGGCAGCTTGTTCCAATAAATAGGCAAAATCTACCCCAGTTGCATTACTCGCCAGACGCACGGCATTATTTACCTCTGCCCCTGCGCGGCGGCTAAGCGACTGTAAATATTGTGTATTTGATTGTGGTGCAGTCAGTGTCATCGTTGACCCATTTAAATTAAACATCAATTACCTGCCCTTACACTCGCAAAGATCATGCCAAAGCGAAATGTTCATTTTTAACCTATGGTAATGCGCAAAAATTTGTTAGACTATTCGCCACATATTCGGATCAAGGAGCCCCCATCATGCTGACATATAACCCGCCAATTGAAGATATGCGCCACATCATCGAAAAAGTCTTAAACCTACATGGTCTAGATAAAGCGGCTGAGCTTGATGGCGATATGGTCGAAGCGATTTTGCACGAAGCTGCCAAATTATCACGCGATGTCCTTGCCCCGCTTAACCGCGTCGGCGATGAATTTCCAATGGAATGCAAAGATGGCGTCGTTATTACGCCCCCAGGTTTTAAAGATGCGTATAGCCAATATTGCGAAAGCGGCTGGAATAGTGTGCCATTCTCCCCTGAATATGATGGTCAGGGCTTGCCTTATACATTGTCTTTCCCACTACAAGAAATGTGGCAAAGCGCGAATATGAGCTTTAGCCTTTGCCCGCTTCTAAACCAAGGCGCGGTCGAAGCCATTGAAAGCCACGCGAGCGATGAACTAAAACAGCGCTACCTACCGAATATGATTTCAGGCCTATGGACAGGCACAATGAATTTAACTGAGCCACAAGCTGGTTCAGACCTTGCCGCTGTGCGCACCAAAGCAGAACCACAAGCCGACGGCACATATAAAATCACCGGTCAGAAGATTTATATCACCTTCGGTGAACATGATTTTTCTGAAAACATCATCCACTTGGTGCTTGCCCGCTTGCCCGATGCGCCTGAAGGCGTGAAAGGCATTTCCCTGTTCATCGTCCCGAAATATATTGTCAATGCAGACGGGTCTTTGGGCGAGCGCAATGATTTAATCTGTAGCGGCCTTGAACATAAATTAGGTATTCACGCTTCCCCAACATGTACCATGACTTTTGGTGAAAAAGGAGGCGCGACAGGGTATTTGGTCGGCACAGCCAATGAAGGCCTTAAATACATGTTCACCATGATGAATATGGCGCGCCTGAATGTTGGCCTCCAAGGTATTGCCATTTCTGAACGCGCCTATCAAGCGGCAACCGCTTATGCGGCTGACCGCACACAAGGTAAGAACCTGAAAGGTGAAAGCGCCAATATCATCGAACATGCTGACGTTCGCCGCATGTTAATGACAATGAAAGCTTATACAGAGGCGGCACGCGCCTTGGCTTATGAGGCTGCTTATTACTACGACTTAAGCCAACAAGACGACCATAAAGATGACACAAGCGCCGCTGCACGCGTTGCGTTGTTAACCCCTGTCGTTAAAGGCTGGTCAACAGACATCTCCCTTGATGTAACATCGCTCGGTGTTCAAGTTTGCGGCGGTATGGGCTTTATTGAAGAAACTGGCCTTGCGCAATATTATCGTGATGCCCGTATTTTACCAATTTACGAAGGCACAAACGGTATTCAAGCCATGGATCTGGTCTTCCGCAAAACAATCATGGATAAAGGCGCAGCCTTCACCGCATGGCTTTCTGATGCCAAAGAAAAAACATTATCGATGAGCAAATGCCCTGCAGAATCTGTATCTAAAATGAGTGCGGATTTAAGCGCGGCTTATGACTTACTTGAAGAAGCGACTAAAGCGATCCTTCATTTTGCTGCGCAGGGTGAGAATGATCGTTTGGGCGGCATTGCGACAAGTTACCTCAAAATATTCGGCCTAGTTGCGGGCGCATCGATGTTGGTGCGCTGCCTTGGCGGCATACATGATCAAGACGGCGATAACCGTAAAGAATTCATGGAAGAAAAAGCCAAAACTACGCAGTTCTATTTTGACTTCCTTTTGCCGCAAATTTACGGCTTGATACCGACCATTTTAAATGGCGTTACACCAGAAGTCACCGCCGCATAAAATGAACACTTCGCGCCCTATATTCTACAGCTTCCGTCGCTGCCCCTATGCGATGCGGGCGCGGCTCGCTCTGCATTATGCAGGCTGTGAAGTTGAACATCGGGAAATCGTCCTAAAAGACAAACCGCCAGAGATGCTTGAGGCATCCCCTAAGGGAACGGTCCCCGTTATGGTGTTTGCGGATGGACGCGTCATAGATGAAAGCCTCGACATCATGAAATGGGCGGCCGCACAAAATGATCCAAAACGCCTGTTGGACGATACAGATTTTGCGCTGATCGAACAAAATGACCGCAGTTTTAAACCGCAGCTCGACCGCTATAAATATCCATCACGTTTTCCTGATGAAGATTGCAACGCCGCACAGGGCAATTGTGCAGCATTTTTTGCATTATTAGATGATCGTTTAAAAGCGACAGGAACGCTCGGCGGCCTTACAGATTACGCGATTTTCCCCTTTATTCGTCAATGCGCAAATGTCGATAAAAATTGGTTTGATGCCTTACCTTATGATGCATTAAAAACATGGCTAGCTGCACATCTAGAAAGCGCAGCATTTCAAGCCATTATGACGAAATATCCAGTTTGGAAAAATTAATTGCTGCTTAGCGGATAACCATTACGATCAAAGCGCCAATCATGAAACGCAAATCCATAGTCACTCTCCAGAAAAGCTTCAACATTTCTGAAATGCCATAGATTATCCGTATTAAAAATAATCTCATTCTGCATACTATAAAAATCAAGATGCCATTGTTCATCCTCCTGCACCATAAAAAATGGCGCACATTCGCGGCGGGATGGCGCAAACCGTGTCACAGCATATATCCCGCGCTGCAAGCTTTGCCCCGGCAAACAATTTTCAAGCGCCAGCGCCAATTGTTTTTGCTGCACTTCTGTGAAACGTCCACGCTGTAAAATCAACTGCGAGCGTAACGTAAAAAGATGAAGATGATCATAAAGCTGCCCCGTAATCAGCGCACGGCTATAGGCATTGATCACATCGATTGGCCGTTTATACGCGCGCTCTTCCACTGCACGCATTTTATAGGCTTCAACATATGAAGGTTCAGCTTTAGCTTCTACAGGCTCAACCACTTCAGAGCGCAGACCTAACACATAATATTGATATAAAGGCAGCCCGTAAAAAACAAACGCGACTACAAAAATCATGAATAATATAAAAAAGATACGCCGCATGGCCAAATGCTCCTTCTGCAGGCGATTATACACATAATGCGCAAAAAAAACAGGGATAAGCGGTTAAACTTATCCCTGTCCGTGTGGGTGTGATGACCAAGGACATCACAGGGTATAGAGAATTATTCTTCTGGTGGTGGTGGCATGTCACCGTCCATTGGCGGCGGCATATGACCATCTGGGCCACCACGACCATATGGACCACCTTTGCCTTTAAATTCTTCAAATTTCTTTTTCATCTCTTCACGGCGTGCTTCATGATGTTTTTGCAATTCTTCCGATGTCAAAACACCATCGCCATCCGTATCAATTTCCGCAAAACGCTTTTCAGATTCTGCAATAAATTCATCTTTCGTAATTTGACCGTCTTTATTTTCATCAAATTTTTGTATCATACGTTCATGATGACCTTTTTTATCGAACATCTTCTTAGGCCCTTCGCCCGCACCGCCTTCCGCATAAGCCGAGGCTGATAACCCGATAATTGCTGCGCCAACAAATAACGCCGTTAAATAACGCATAGATTGTTTTTCTTTTGCTTTCATATGTATTCCTCCGTCGAGACAAAATGTGTTACTAGACATATATACGCACTGCGCATAACAAACCCTTCGCATTTCTCTTATTTTTGTTATACTGCCCCTCAAATGCATGAAAAAGAACAGGAATTTTTATTATGAACGCACAAAAACGTTCCGCCCGCGGCGAAATTGTCCATGATACGGGTGAACAAATTATCCAAACTGGCCTCTGGTATAAAATTTTAATCGGCATGGCACTCGGCATTAGCTTTGGCCTACTTCTATCCCCTTACGGCGCCGATGGCCTTAGCTATGTGATCAATGATGCCGACGCCAAAGCCAAAATTTTAAGCACGATCAGTGAATGGATTGAGCTGCTTGGCGTCATCTTCCTTGGCCTGATTAAAATGGTGGTTATTCCCTTAGTCACGTGCTCCATCATCTTGGGTATTGCGGATTCAGGCAATATGGCTTTCGTCAAAAAACTTGGCCTGCGCATTGTGCCTTACTTCATTTTAACAACGGCTATATCTATTTCGATTGGCCTCTGCGCGGTTAATCTCATCAAACCCGGTATGAATTTTGACCAAGATCGCCTCAATATGGCGGTCGAATCCGCGCGCGCTGAAAACGCTATTAAAACGCAGACTTTTGATGACTTAACCATTCCGCAGCGTATTGCCAATATGATCCCAACCAATCCTGCCAAAGCCAATGTTGACCGTAATATGCTGCATATCGTTATTGCGGCAATTATCGTGGGCTTGGCCTTGCTGCAAATCCCGACGGAAACCACTCTGCCCATCACCAATTTGTGCAGATCCATACAGATGGTCACTATGCATATCATCGGATGGGCGATGCAAATTGCCCCTTACGCGGTATTTGGCTTGCTTGGTAAAATCACTATCGGCCTTGGCCTAGAAGCCCTTACCAGTGTCGGACTGTATACCTTGACGGTCTTTGCGGCGCTCTGCGCCATGATGGTTGTCTATTTGATCTTAATTAAATGCTTTTCAGATTTTTCCATCCGTGAATTCTTACGCGGCATTCGTGAAGTGCAGATCATCGCATTTTCAACGTCATCATCCGCCGCAACTATGCCTGTAACCATTCAAGCTGCGGAAGAAAAACTTGGCCTGCGCCATGAAATTACGCGCTTTATTATTCCGCTTGGCACAACCGTCAATATGGATGGCACCGCGCTTTATCAAGCCGTCGCCGCCGTATTTTTAGCACAGGCTTTTGGCGTTGATTTAACATTGAGTGAAACCATATTGCTGTTGATCACAACGATTGGCGCATCCATCGGCACACCCGCGACACCAGGCGTCGGCATTGTCGTGCTTGCGACCATCCTTGCGGGCATTGGCGTCCCTGCCGAAGGCATCGCCTTAATCATTGGTGTAGACCGCATTTTGGATATGTGCCGAACGACCATAAATGTCACCGGTGACATCACCGCGGCCTCCATAATGAATAAATGGATTAAATAAACAGCCATAAAGCCCCGCTAAGGGGCTTTATTTTATGCGCTTTTTGACCTATCATAAACAAAGCTAAAACGCACGTCAGAGAGCCTCCCATGCAAAATAATTCCAGCTTTGTTACAACTGAGAAATCGCCGCAGACTATGGTCTTCAATAATTTGAAAGAACTGCGCGAGACCTTGTTCAAATTTGTTAATGAAGAGCGCTATAACCTCGCCGAGCCGCTCGCGCTTCGCTATATCGCCGCGCAGCCAGCTGACCCGCTTGGCCTTATCTGCCTTGGCATTATCTATCGTGTCAGCAAACGTTATGAAGCCGCAGAGATGTGCTATCGCCGTGCGCTAAAGATTGATCCTGATAACGCATCCGCCCATACCAATCTGGGGAACCTCTTAAACGATATGGACCGCAATGAAGAGGCCATCATCCACTCACGCCGCTCTGTTGAGTTAAATGAGAAAGATTTCGGCTTCCGAAAAAATCTTGCCGTGCAGCTGCGTGATGCGAAATATTTCAAAGAATCCCTAAAATATTACGAGCAATGCCTTGCTGAAAAGCCAGATGACGCGATGCTTAACTTCGATAAGGCCTTTATTGAGCTTTATATCCGCGAAGATCTAGCAAGCGCATGGAAAAATTTTGAATGGCGCCTTAAAACGGGCAAAATCAATTTACCACAAATCAGCAAGCTTGAACGCTGGGACGGCAAGAAAAGCCTAAAAAACAAAAAAATGCTGATTGTCGGCGAACAGGGCTTTGGCGATACCATGCTAATGATCCGCTTCCTACCACATTTCACCAAACAATGTGAATCCGTGACCCTTACATGTAAGAAACCGCTGCATGTTTTATTTAGTAACTTGGGTGTTACCTGCATTGAAAACGCCGATATTCAAGAAAATGAATATGATTATTATATCGAAATGATGAGCATTCCACAGCATCTTGAACATGACTGGCTAAAATGGCCAAAGGCACCTAAGCTGCATACAAGTGACGAGGCCCGCAAGAAATTTGCTTTTCTAAACAACCATAATACAAAACGCCTAAAAATTGGAATTGTTTGGTCGGGTAGTGTGACCTTCCAACAAAACGCTAAACGCGCGGTATCAATCGAGCGTTTCTTAAAGCTCGCCGCGAAGCATCCTGAAATTCAGTTCTACAGCTTCCAAAAAGGTGAGCGCGAAGTTGATATGAACCGCTACGGCCTTGGCACAATGATCCCAATGGGGCATATGTTTGATAACTTCTCTGAAACATCAGCCGCGCTTGATTATATGGACTTGGTCATTATGACCGATAGCTCCCTCACCCATTTATGCGGCCATCAGGGAGTCCCGCAGCTTGACCTGTTAAACTTCCGTCCATATTGGCTTTATTTCCCTGAAACACGCACAACACCTTTATATGACGGCACACGTTTCATTCGTCAGCAAGAACCTGGTGACTGGGATGGCGTATTTGACAATACGGACAAACTGCTGACGAAACTGCAAAGTGAGAAAACCGCATATAATGCCAAAGAAAAAGACCTCACAAGAGCCGATGTCTTAAAAATTCTGGATAAGGAAATGGATAAGCTAGGGCTTTAACTTTTTGTTACCCTTTCTATCTTAATTTCTGAACGATGATACAAATTGAACAATTCAAAGGAAATGTAATGAGCAATAACCCGCTTCTTAAAAAATCAGACCTCCCAAATATGGCGCCACATTTTACGGCCTATAAAGAAGAAGACTTTCTGCCTGCAGTAAAAGAAGCCATTAATGAGGCACGCGCTAATATCGCTGCGATTAAAACGGATACGAGCGAGCCTGATTTTGAAAACACAGTTGTCGCCATGGAAGTCGCGAGCGAAACCCTCGACATCATTACATCTATCTTCTACAACCAGCTTTATGCGAATGGCACGGACGGCCTACAAGAACTTGCCATGCAAGTCGGCCCGCTTTGTGCAGAATTGTCATCTGACGTGGCCATGGACCCAGTTTTATTCGAGCGCGTCAAAGCCGTTTTTGATAAAAAAGACAGCCTAAAACTCAACGCTGAACAAGATATGCTACTGACCAACAGCTATAAAGGCTTCGTGCGTGGCGGCGCACTTTTGGATGATGACGGTAAAGCAAAGCTTCGTAAAATTAACGAAGCCATGTCAAAGCTCGGCCCTGAATATACAAATAACGTCAATAAATCATCTGAAGCCTTCGAACTTTTGATTGAAAATGAAGACGATTTATCTGGCCTGCCACAAAGCGCCATTGATGGCGCAGCGCACGCAGCAGCGGATAAAGGCTATAAAGGCAAATGGCTTTTCACACTAGATTATCCAAGCTTTGGCCCATTCATCACATTTTCTGACAAGCGTGAATTACGTGAAAAAATTTGGAAAGCCTTTTCAAACCGCGCATGGGGCGATGAATATAGCAACGCTGAACTCATCGAACAAATCGTCACATTGCGTGATGAGCGCGCCAAACTCCTCGGCTATAAAAACCACGCCGATTATGTTCTGGAACGCCGTATGGCACGCTCCCCTGAAACAGTGATGGAGTTTTTAAAGAAGCTTCAAGACAGCTACAAACCAGCGGCTGAAAAAGAATTGGCTGAATTAAAGGCGTACGCCGAAAGCCATGGCCTTAGCGACGAGCTCAAACCATGGGATGCGTCTTATTATAGTGAGAAACTGAAACAAGAGCGTTTCAAATTCTCAGGTGAGGATCTCCGCCCCTATTTCCAACTCAGCAAAGTTTTGGATGGTGCCTTCACCCATTTCAGTAAATTATTCAACATCACCTTCACTAAAAACGACAACTACGATGTTTGGCATAGTGATGTAGTGACATATGACGTCTATGACAAGCATGACAATAGCTTCATTGGCACATTATATGGCGACTTCTACCCACGCGTTGGTAAAAAGCCAGGCGCTTGGAAAACAAGTTACCGTGACCAAGGCCTCTATAAAGGCGAAGTGCACCGCCCAGTTATTTCAATTGTTTGTAACTTCACCAAACCAACAGGCGACAAGCCAAGCCTATTAACACATGATGAAGTATCAACGCTTTACCATGAATTAGGCCATGCGATCCACGCCCTCCTCGCGGAAGGTGAATATCGTTCACTCTCTGGTACAAATGTCCTTTGGGACTTTGTGGAGCTGCCTTCTCAGCTTCAGGAAAACTGGACATATGAGAAAGAGACGCTTGATCTCTTCGCTGAACATTACGAAACAGGCGAAAAAATCCCTGAAGAGCTAATTCATAAGTTAGTAGAATCTAAAAACTTCATGATTGGCATGTTCGGCCTGCGTCAAGTGAGCCTCGGCCTGCTTGATATGGCTTGGCATAATGGTATTCCTGAAAATGTGAAGGACGTTATTGCCGTTGAAGACGCCGCAATTAAAGACTGTAAACTCTTTGATCGTTTCGGCGGGCCGACATCCTCATCCTTCAGCCATATCTTTGCTGGCGGCTATTCTGCAGGCTATTACAGCTATAAATGGGCCGAGGTTTTGGATGCCGATGCTTTTGAATATTTCAAGGAAGAAGGCTTATATAATCAGGCCATCGCCGCGAAATACCGTAAAGAGATCCTCTCCAAGGGCGGCAGCGAAGACCCTGATCTTCTCTATCGCCGCTTCCGCGGCCGCGATGCTGATCCTGATGCATTGCTACGCCGCGAGAACCTTATGGTCGCATAAGCGCGTTACATTAACACGAAACAAACTCATGCGCCGCAAGGCTTTACATGGGATAGGCAGCAAGATATGACGCGTAGATATGCTACGCAAACATCGCAGCAACGCAGCCCATGTGAAGTAATGCAAGCAGAAAGAAAAAGACCGTCGGATTAGCTCCGACGGTCAAGTTATGTGGGGAAATCTGATATATAGTCTGCAATTGAAATAAAATTATAAATTTCATCCAATCATAGACACATATATACAAACAATAGTTGATTACTACGCTTTTATTTCACCCTTGTCAAGACAAAATTGCGAAATGGAAAAGCACTGCTTATGTTTTAATTAAGTTAGAAAAAAATAAGTCAAAATTATTGTCATAATTATCTTGCATTTTTTTATTGAAAACTGTATAACTTCCCTCTATAAAGTTTTTAACCACTTAAAACTTGTTAAAAACGCAAATGAAATCGTGATAAATATTAAGCTTATATTTTTCATGACCAGTTTGTAAGAATGTTTCAAATGAGGGAACAATATGACCATTACGGCAGCACAAATTAGAGGCGCACGCGGACTACTTAACTGGTCCCAAGCAGATCTTTCTGACCGTACCGGTATTTCTGCGACCTCTATTGGTAGCATAGAAAACGGCACAACAACTCCTCGCGAAAGCACCATTGCCAATATTAAGGCGACATTTGAATACGGCGGTATTGAATTTGTCGGTCTTGAAGGCGTAAAAATTCGCAGTGGCGATGTACGTGTCTTCACAGGTCGTAATGGCTTGATCAGTTTCTATGACACTATTTTTGAAACACTCAAAACAAGTGAAAACAAAAACGTTGTTGTTAGCAACGTGAATGAGCGGGACTTTATACGCTGGCTTGGTGATTACGCCAAAACACATATTAACCGTATGGAATCTATCGAAGGGTTAAGTTTCCGCATTCTTATTCGTGAGAATGACGATTACAAACCAGGTGATAGCTACGCTGAATATCGACGCCTACCGTCTGATCTTTTTGCATCTGTACCGTTTTATGCATTTGGTGAAAAACTGGCGATTATGTTGTTCGAAAACGAACCTACAGTCATCGTCATGAATTACCCTGCTATTAATGCAGCTTACCGTATCCAGTTTGAGGATATGTGGAAGCGCGCTGTGAGTTTCTAAATATAAGGTGTGTGAACGTGGCCAATAAAAAGCAAGACAAACATTTGGAAGGTATCGAACAAGCGACAAAAGATATGTTGTTTGGTCAGTCAACGGCCAATGGCGGCCGTTATGCCTATCTAAATGGTGGTGGTGCGAAGTTTAACGAATTTATTCGTAACAACGAAAACTACCCAAGCTTCTGGAAAGAAGGCGAAATTTTGTCTGAGCATGGCCAGGCCATGGCTACTGAAATGCGTGATGTTGAACATGCCGTTATCGTCGGCCCAGGTTCAGCTTTTGCAGAAAAAGAATTCCACGTCATTAAACACCTGCCGAATTTGAAAAAAGTGACCTTCATTGATATTGCGGAAAAATTTAACCAAGCCGCAAGACAAACAATGACGGACATGAAAGCCGAGCTTGCTGCGAAAAATGTTAGCGTGACAGCAATCACTGGCCCATTCCAAGATATTGATAAAAAAGTCACCGACCGCTGGGCAAAAGATTACAAGAAAAATCTTGTCATGTGCGTGGGTTCGTTGATTACCAACATCGAGAAATTAGCGAAGGATTCATATCCTGAAACAGAAACACAATCTGCTTTGCGCGATATCTTCCGTTTAGCGGCAAATGACGGTTATGCAATCATCGGCTACAACGCCCTTGAAAAGCAATCAACATTACAAAAAGCTTATGCAAACGCTTATTTGGCTGAATTTATGTTGAACGCATGGCATTTCATGCTGCTCAACTCGCCTGATATTCGTATCGAAGACATCAACGGTAACCCGCTTGATAAAAACGACCGTGCTGTGATCAATGATTTATTCGCCTATGAAATGGACGATCCTAAATTTGATCCACAAACACGCAACTATGCGCATATCATCAAAGCGAAAAAATCTTTCCGTGTTTACGCTAAAGACGACAGCGTTCAGGACGGTTCCTTCGAAGAAATTTGTAAAGATATCGAAGCGGGCTTCTCTTTCACAATGATCAACTCCTACCAAGCGAGTACATCTATCGTGAATACACAAGTCAACAATTTGAGCAAAACTTCAAAATTTTACGAAGCCAAAGAAATGCTGGCACGCGGCAAGGAGAATATCTACCTCCACAGCTTCCGCATCACGCCAAAAGCACCTGCACAACCATAAAAAAAGGGCCTTAACTAGGCCCTTTTACATTTTTAAGCTTAGCCAGTATATTAAGAAAAAAATAAGAAACGGCATATAAACAGCCAGCTCTATACGCGCATCTCTTTTTTTCATCGCCACTGCCTCATCAAAACTCAACAACTGATCAGATGCGATTAAAGCTGCATAATCTTCTTTGCTTAACTTAAGCGGCTCGCCCTGCTTTGGTCGCATAATAGAATAAAGCATAGCTGTCTTAAAGTTCTGACGCCCATAAATTTGATAATTTTCAACTATAAGCAAAACAAACATCAGCAGCAATACTGCAAGAAATAGATATTCTCCACCACTAACATTAAAAGCAATCCCAAAAATGCTCAATATGAGCACAGCTAAGAGCAACAGCATTAAACGCATATAAGAGCGATAAACCAACAGGCCATCGCGTTCAAAACAATAAATTTGCGTTCCCAGAGGAATAACATATTCTGTTTTACCTAAATCTAAGACAAAATAGTCATCTCCTTTCTTCACGACTGGTGCAATATTAGGAATTAATTTACGGAACAAAACGCGTTTATAGCCAACAACGGGATAGCGCCCGCCCTGCTTAGTTGTCCGTTGCACGAACAGATACGCATCGTATAAAGCGACCGCAAGAAAACAAACACCAATGACAGAAAGAACGACATACCCCATATCATCATCCTAACAATGAGTTATTAAAAATTCATAACAAGGCCATAAAAAAAGGGCCTTAACTAGGCCCTTTAACTTTTAGGTCATCTTTAGATCAGAATTTATAGCCATAGCTGACAAAGGCGCCGAAGTCGTAGTTTTCTTCAACGACCGAGCTATTGGTTACGTCTGTTGATAGGCTCATATAATTCCCATCTAGACGGAAATAGTGATGGTCTGCCAATAAATAATCAATGCCGCCGAATACTCCATATTTAACAAAGCCAGCATCAGCCTCATAAGCTGGACGCCCCACGCGCGGTGTATCCACACCGAAATACGCATCTTGGTAGGCATCATCGCCATAAACGGTTTTCACGCCAATAAAGCCGCTCATCGGCTTATCAACGGAAACCATGTTATAGCGCGCTGAAAACGTCGTTAACACGCCATCATTATTGTTATCTAAGCCCGCATCATATTCTGCCAATAAACGTAATGGTCCAAAATGGAGGCCGCCATAGAAACCTGCAGTGAATGTACTGTCAACATCCCCTAGATCAATCAGCTTTTCTGAATCACCTTGCTCACGCCCTTTGCGCCAACCCGCTTTAATCCCCCAAATAATACGCTCACCATTAAATTCATAGCCCGCACCTTTCATAAAGTCAGAGCCACTATCTTGTAATGTATTAATGTATAGATGGTTATTTTCACGAAATTCGTAATCCACGACAATCGCAGGCAAACCAATAAATTCTTGATCTTCCGCGCCAGGGTATTCAGCAACTGTCGCCGCCGTGACACCCAACATGACATCCCATTTAGAATCTGATTGGATCAAATTTTCTTGGTAACCCGCAGATGCAGGCTGCGCAGCCATCAAAGCCGCCATACAAGACGCAACCAAAGAAAGGCGTTTCATCGACATATAATCACTCCATGTGCTGAAATACGGGCGAACGCCCGAAAAGACATTATCTATCAATCATCATACACGAAACGACAGGCTTTGGAAAGATCAGCAATGACCTTATTTTGTCTGCTCTAGCAAACGCTCAGACAGGCTATAAACATGCTGAATATGATCCACTTGTGCGCGGACAATATCGCACATCATGCTGTGTTCGATGTCTGGGTGGTCATTGGCACAAATTGATTCAAGCTGCGCCGCTAATTCATGCACTTTAATCAAACCAACCTGCATACTTGCAGATTTAATCGTATGCATGGAATCATAAACCTTTTTTAGGTCATAACCATCAAGCGCATCATACGCCTGTTCGACATATTTCTTGATGTCTTGCTTAAACAAATCCAGTGTCGTCGGGTATTTCTCTTTAAGAATTTCTTTCAGCGACAACACAGCTTGTTCGTCAAGAAACTGTCTCGCGTAGCTATTCGCATAATCTGTTTTTAAAGGATCCATCGCAGCTGCCTCAGCATCTTCTGGTTCAAACCATCGGTTTATAATTTTTTTCAGCATACTCATTGTCATTGGCTTTCTTATTACTGCATTCATGCCACTCATTGAAGCCTTTAAGCGGGTGACGAAATTATCATCAAAGCTGAGCCCTAAAATGACCGATGGCCTTATAAGCTCTGCCCGCTCATGGTTTCTAATAAACTTCGTTGCGAGGAAACCGTCTAATGACCCTGTGACGCTATCCATGATGATCAAATCATAATGGCTTTTCAAACACAGTCCGACTGCTTCCTCTCCGCTTTGTGCAAAGGCGCAATCATAGCCCGAATGCACAAACATAGATTCAAAAATGGCGTGGTTCATGACAAGATCGTCAACATAAAGAATACGCATTGTATCTTGCTGAGGAACCATATAAACCACCGCCAAAAAACTTAATTCAAAATTTGTGCTAAATAAAAATGGACAGAAAGAAAAATACCGGGCCGGTTATATTTAGGATCAAGGTATGGGGGTAAGCCCGATATCTTAACTTTCTGTCCTTTGCTTTAAAATATTTTTTAATAAATACATCCACTCAATTAAAATAATTTTGAGCTTCTTCCTTTTACTTATTTCAAGCAACTCATATATTTAGACTAACATACCGACCGGTCTGTGTCAAATAAAAAAGCACAAAAATATTTAACCGCGTAAAACCAATATTCACGCGGCTATAGATATATTCCAGCAATGGCTCAGAAAAATTTTTTTAATTTTTTTTGATATTTAAGAATCGATAAATCCCAGTTTCGAGATCCTCTCGCATTGTGCGTTCATCATCAAAGATACGGGAATAGGTCAATACGCCATTCGCATATTGATAAATCATCCGCGCCAATTGACGCGCGTCTTGTGGTGGTTCAATCAAATTAGCTTCTGCCAAAGAAGTGATCACAAGCTCCCAATGGCTAACTTCGTGATCGACATAATCCATACTTGCTTCGCGGATCAACTCATCATTTTGTGAATTAATCGCCCCCGCTGTAAAAAATGGGCAGCCACTGACCTTTTGTTCCGAAGTTTCTGTGCTTTGGAAGCCTTTATAATAGATATAGCCAATCATGTTATTGAGCTTTTTCATCGCGTCATGGCGGTCAGACAGCAACGATTGCAGGACTTTGCCCTCATTTTCTTTTTTATAAGCCGCCGCTTCCGCATAAAGCGCTGCTTTTGATTTAAAATGGTGATAAAACGCGCCTTTAGTGACCCCAGCTTTTTCGCAGATTTCGTTCACACCGACATCGGTATAACTACTCATCCGCACCAAATCCACGGCGGTCTCAATCAGTTTAACTTTTGAATTGGTCTTCCCAGACATCATTCACCTAACTTATCTTTATACTCTGGCACTTTGACGACTTCATCATCCGACCCACCAGTTGGTGATATTTTATCATCTATAGTACGAAATTCTTTAAACTCAATTTCCCCATTTTTATTGTTATCCATGCGGAAATAACGTTCACGCGAGAAACGATAGAACTCTTCCCATGACAGCTGACCATCATCATTTTTATCCGCCTGCTCAACACGCAAATCAAAACGTTTCACGCGATCCGCCGATGTTGCGCCATGACTTTCTTCACGTGTTTCAACAAATTTTGAACGATAAGCTCTAAATTCTTCTTTATTCCAGATGCCATCTAAATCTTTATCAAAAGCCTTAAACTCACCGCTTATCGCAGCTTCAATTTCAGCCTCACTCAAAATCCAGTTTAGATCTTTGTCGAGCTTTTTGAAGAACGGATAACGCCGCTCATAACGCTTCACCAATTTTGCGGGGACTTTTTCAGTCTCCCAAAACGGTCTATTGTCCTGTGAAACATCTTGCTGCGCATGTAAAGGCTGCGCCCCCATGACCGTCAAGCACGCCGCACCCAGTACAACCGATGTGATCTTATAAAAAACTGACAAGTCTAATACCTTAAAAAAATCCTATATAACTTCTTAATGATAACATACCGAGCGTTATCTTTCTAGATCATCCGTTAAAATTGATCAAAAAACTTGCATTTATATCCAAAAGTGTAAAAATCGTGGGGTAAATAGAGGGAATTTTACTATGCACACACCATCGATTAGCCTTGAATTTTTTCCGCCAAAAAATGAAATGGGCCGCAATAAATTATATGAATCATTAGAATCTCTACTGGATCTAACACCTGAATTCATTACCGTGACCAGCGGTACAGGTGAAAATGGTGGCGATCTATCCTTTGATACATTATTAGACATACAAAAACACCACCCAAAGCTCGAGAGTGCAGCACATCTCACCTTCATAACCAAAACAAAAGATGAAATAGCCGACGAAGCCAAACGCCTTTGGGATAACAACATTAAGGCCATAGTCGCACTGCGTGGTGACACACCGCCCGATATCGACTATAGCGCCTATAACAACGATAACTATTATCGTTACACCAATGAATTTATCGCCGGCCTAAAAACTGTCCATGATTTCGACATTATGGTCGGAACATATCCTGAAAAACACCCAGACTCCCCCGATCTATCGCAAGATTTAATGGCGCTGAAGCATAAGCAAGATGCAGGCGCGAACCGCGCGCTCACCCAGTTTTTCTTTGATAACAACATCTATTATGAATTTCTAGATCAAGCCCTTAAAGCAGGCATTACCATCCCAATTTGCCCGGGTATCTTGCCAATCCGCAGCTATGCCCGCCTTGTAAATTTTGCACAAAATTGTCAGGCGACGCTACCTAAGCCACTTATCGATGGTTTCGAGAAATTTAAGGATGATCAAGAAAGCCAAAAAGCCTTCGCACAGGAATTGCTAGAAACACAAATAGCCGACTTAATTAGCAATGATGTGCCACATATCCATCTTTATGCGCTCAACAGCGCTGCCATGCTTGATAAAAGCCTGTTCACGTTAAGAAAGCCCAAGAATAGTCAATAAGCGCTTTTCGAAGTCAATAATCTGCGCATCGCTAATCTGGAAGACACCGCAAAAATAGCCCGCATTGTCCTGCGCGACCAAGCGCCCAAAATCATCCGCGCGATCATCTGTGATAATATCTAGATGGCGATGTGTGAACGCACAATCATCTTCAACCACTAACATCACTGCAGGATCATGAAAGCGGAATATCGGTTCAGGTGAAAATTCACGGCAATGCGCAATCATTATATCCTTAACTTGCTGTGCTAAATCCATCTTAGGCGCGAAGCCCTCTATCACGTCCAAGGCCACAGCAATTGGCCATGTTGAATTCATTGGCACAAAATTAATCTGAATACCCGCCTCCATTATGGCCTTAACCGCAAATGGGTCTGCGCCAATATTAAAATCAGCGAAAGGTAGACGTGCCCAAAGCGCATCAAACTTACCGCCCATCATCACGACCTTGCCGATATGCGCCTTAACGGCATCTGCGCCATATATTTCAATCAAACGTGCAAAATTTGTGGCTGGCCCTGTGATAATGTAATCAATCTTACTGCCATGCTGTTCAGACGCGCTCTGAATAAACGCCCAAAGCGCGGCAAAATCATCCTCAACTGCCAAATCAACGGTTTGCCCATCATAAGGCAACTGAATATTACATAGGCCATTACCTGAAGCCTCTTGGCGCGGGGTAACAATTTTATCGGTATAGCTATGCGCACGCAGCGCCGCAGCTGCGCCTTCAAAGACAGGAATATTTTTATCTGCAAAGGCCGCCAAAACATTGCGGCAATTTGCAACCACATTGGCGCGCGGTGTATTGCCATAGGACGCAACCACAGCCTTAAGCGGCAGATCATTTAATAATGCATACCAAATTGCCAGCGCATCATCACGCCCAGTATCACAATCTAAAATAAACGGCGTGACCATGGTCATCCCAACATAGTTATTTGAAAAATAAAGTGACTTAACGCATGACTTTCAGCATCGACGTATTCACATGCGTATTCGTAACATGGGATACTGGCTTTGCACCAACAAACCATAGCAACGGCATATTTACGCCCAATTTTTCGCGTATATCAAGGCAAAATTCACGGTTAATGCGACGAATATCTTCCTTAAACGCTTCACTGCGTGTTTCCGCGACTGAGAAACGTGACGCCACATCCATAAAGATGCCTGGAAGGCGGCCTTTTTTGCCGTCAATCTTAACAACAAAGCCATCAAACATTAAATCACGCGGCGTTTGGACATCAGCATTCACACCAACATAATCAACCCCAACGGAAACAGGGACTGAACGTGTGCCTTTATGCTTAATCTTAGAAAGCTCAACATCATCCGCTGAACAAAAGCAGGTTGAAATACCCGCTAAATAGGCGTGATCAAACAAGCCATGATCATCCATTAAATTTTCAAGCCAGTTAAGCATACGGGCATGACGAATATTATCTTCCAACAGCACAATCGGCGTTGCCTGCCCTGTTTGCTCAAAACGCTGTTTCAAATCATTACGCACCTTCGCCAATTGATGACGAATGGCCGGATGCCCCGGACGCGCGGTATAATCAAAATAATCTTTACCACATAGCGAAAATAAACGAGAGAATGAAATCTCACCGCCGCGCCCTTCAGGCACTGCAATCATATCATCCAGTGAAATCAAATAGGGCTCAGGCGCACCAGGCTTCACAAATAACGGATCATGTAAAGCTTTGTTCACCACAGAATCTGCAAGCTCATCCGCATCATATAAATGAACGCGCAAGCGTTTGCTTTGCGCGTCATCAAGTTTGTATTTACTGGCATCAATATGGCGACCAAGCATGTAGAGCGAATGGCGCATCCAGTTTTCATAGGCATTTGCCACGGTTTGATGCACAACATCTTCAAGGGATTGCCCCGTTTGAGCACAAAGAAAATCAGATTTTACGGTCGGCTTTTTCGACAAAACATTAATCAATCGTGACGCAATAGGCGCGGTCACGTGTTTATTGTCATCACGGATAACAAATGTGAAGCTGTCATTTGCGCCACGCAGGGGCTTAACGGCTTCTTCGGCATTCGCCAAATTCACATGTCTAATTTTTACCATGTATTTCCCTACACGTAATAATTATTGTTATTTATATTAGAAGCAAAACATATTTATGACAAAAGAATGAAAATGTCAAGCGCATATTTTATGTAATTGATTTTCAACAAAAATATACACCGCAGAAATCACCTTGCCATGGCAGGCGAATTAAGGTGTAATAATTCTCACGAATTCTCGGTATGGAGGTAGAGAGAAAATGGCAATTGCAACAAATTTAGGTTTTCCACGTATTGGCGCGAAACGCGAGTTAAAAAAGGCAACAGAAGCCTATTGGAAAAACCAAATTAGCGAAGCTGAGTTAATCACCGCAGGTAAAGACATCCGCAAAAATAACTGGCTATTGCAAAAAGACGCTGGCCTTGACCATATCCCTGTCGGAGATTTCTCATTTTATGACCATGTTTTGGATATGAGCGCTCTGCTTGGTTGTGTCCCCGCCCGCTATAATTGGGACGGCACCGCCATTACATCTGATCTATACTTCGCGATGGCGCGCGGCAATCAGACCGCCCCTGCGATGGAAATGACCAAATGGTTTAACACCAACTACCATTACATCGTACCAGAATTTGAACGCATAGATAATCTAAAGCTATCTTCCAGCAAAATTTTTGATGAAATTCAAGAAGCACAAGACCTTGGCATTACACCGCGCCCAGTTATTCTGGGGCCACTTTCTTATATTGGCCTTGGTAAAATCAAAGCCGCAAACTTAACGAAAAAAGATATTCTTGCTGCTATTAAGCCGCTATATGGCGAAATCCTTAAGCGTTTCAAAGCCATGGGCATTGAATGGGTACAGATTGATGAACCATTGCTGATTACCGATATATCAGATGAAGTCCGCCAAGCTTATCGTGAAACCTATGCATGGTTAAAAGCACAGAGCGATATTAAAATCCTCCTCGCCACCTATTTTGAAGATTTAGGGTCCAATACTGACCTTGCCCTTAACTTAGATATAGACGGCCTGCATATCGACACCAAACGCGGCCCGAAACAGGTTGATTATATTATCGACAACCTACCAAAAGGCCGCAGCCTTTCCCTTGGCCTTGTCGACGGCCGGAACATCTGGCGCAGCGACCTGACCGCCGCGATTGAACTTGCTGAAAAAGCGGTTGAATCCACAGGCTCTAGCCGCCTGATGATTGCGCCATCATGTTCAATGCTTCATAGCCCTGTTGACCTAGATAGTGAAGAAACATTAGACGTCGAGATTAAAAGCTGGCTCGCTTTCGCCAAACAAAAAGTAAACGAAATCGCTTTAATCACCAAAGCCGTCAATGAAGGCGTAGAAGCAATTGAAGCTGAACTAAAAGACAATCAAGCCGCGCTACAAACACGAAAAACATCCGCGCGTATTCACAACCCCGATGTTAAAAAACGTGCATCAAAAGTGAATAGCGAAATGTCACAGCGTAAGAGCAACTTTGCCGCACGTGAAAAAATTCAGGCAGATCTATATAAACTGCCAGCCTTCCCAACCACAACAATCGGCTCTTTCCCGCAAACAGCGGATATCCGCGCCGCCCGCGCCGCCTATAAAAAAGGCGACCTTGCCCGCGACCGCTATGTTGAAACCATGCGCAAAGAAATTGAAAGCGTTGTCCGTTACCAAGAGGAAATCGATATCGATGTGCTTGTCCATGGTGAAGCTGAGCGCAATGACATGGTTGAATATTTTGGTGAGCATCTTGAAGGTTTTGCCTTCACCAAATTCGGCTGGGTACAATCTTATGGCTCGCGCTACGTTAAACCGCCGATCATTTTTGGTGACGTCTCACGTCCAAAGCCAATGACCGTTGAATGGTCTAGATATGCGCAGTCCCTTACAAACCGCCCAATGAAGGGTATGCTTACTGGGCCTGTGACCATCATGTTCTGGTCTTTCATTCGTGATGATCAGCCATTATCGGACACTTGCCGTCAAATCGCCCTCGCCATCCGTGACGAGGTTTCCGACCTTGAAGCGGCGGGCGTAACAATGATCCAGATTGACGAACCTGCGATACGCGAAGGCCTGCCGATCCATCAGGATAAATGGGCGGCTTACCTGAAATGGGCTGTCGAATGTTTCAAACTTTCAGCCTGCGGCGTTGCCGACACGACACAAATCCACACCCATATGTGTTATTCTGAATTTAATGACATTATTGAATCCATCGCGGCCTTAGATGCCGATGTGATCTCGATTGAGACAAGCCGTTCACAAATGGAATTGCTTGATGCCTTTGCCGATTATGCTTATCCAAACCATATCGGCCCAGGGGTCTATGACATTCACTCCCCGCGCATCCCAAGCGAGGAAGAAATGACCGCCTTGCTGAAGAAAGCCTGCGCTGTGTTAAAAGCCGAACAAATTTGGGTTAACCCAGATTGCGGCCTAAAGACACGTGGCTGGGAAGAGGTTCGCCCTGCCTTAGAAAATATGGTGAAATCAGCAAAATTCATGCGCCGCGAATATAGCGCCATAAAGGCAGCTTAGGATCATCACCGCAACTAAATTCATTTTACACGCATTATGCCTCTTCTTCGGTGTAATGCGTGTAATAATATGCGGTTTCGCCATAGCCATATTTAGCCTGACGGCGCAAATCAACAAGTGAGAACGCCAAGGATAGGTTAGTGAAGCCCAAATCTTTAAACTGCTTAATACCGCTCAAGACAATCTCGCGCGGCGTGCCATCCCAATGAACGCAATAAACCATATGATCCGAATATTCGGCCAAAATACATGGGTCTGATACCGCCAAGGATGCGGGCGTATCCAGCACAACCAAATCATATTCTGTGCGCGCACGCGTCATTAAATCCACCATCTTGTCAGATGACAATAAATCAAGCGCAGTATTTGCCACTGAACGCCCCAATATGATATCAAGCCCCGTCCGTTCATCCTGACAGATCACATCTTCAAGAGGCATTTGACCTGTTAAATATTCAACCAAAGACAGGTTATTTTTATACCCCATCAAATTATGAATATTTGGACGGCGTAAATCACAATCGATCAACAATACGCGTTTACCTGATAGGGCATTTAAGCGCGCCATCCATAGCGCCAAAGTCGATTTACCTTCACCCGGCAGGGATGACGTAATACCAAGCACATCAAGCGGCTTATCCATATGGCGCTGATTGAGCGTTAAAACCGTTTTTAATGAGCGTAAAGCTTCCGTTGTCACCGTATTTGGGTTATCAAAAATATAATCTGCAATACGTCTATTCTTGTTGACCTTAACGACAGGAATTGTCCCAATACAGCGCAGTCCCGTATCACGCTCTATCTGCAAAGCACTGCGATAGGTATTATCGAGGTTTTCAATCAAGACAATCAAACCAATCGCAACAAACAGCCCTAAGATTGCCGACAAAGCCATAAATAATTTCACATTTGGGTGGAATGGGTTGAGCGGCACACTTGCATAAGATAGCACCTGCGCATCAGCTTCTTGTAAGTCTTCCTGACTATCTGAACGTTTATAACTTTCAAGAAAAGCCATGAAAATTTGACGGATACTTTCAGCTTCGCCCTGCAATTCACGCAGATGAATCGCGGCTTGATTTTCTTCCTTACGCTTTTCTTCTAATTCACGCAAGTTCTCGCTCAGCACTTCTGTACGGCGTTTCTCAACCGACATATTATTTTCTAAATGTTCAGCCGTGCGCTCTAATTCTTTTTTAATTTCAGCGCGTATATTTTCAAGCGCCCCGCGCACACGGATCATCTCGGGGTGTTTTTCTCCATAACGCTTTGACAGGTCAGAATATTCCTGTTCAACCGTGCCCTGCTTTAGAATTAACGTCCCCAGAACATTCCCATCACCAAGCGTCATTGCAGATTCAATCTTAACCGGACGGTCAGCCCAGCCGCGAATATTATCAAGCTTGGCCTTGGCTTCCGCCAATCTGGTTTTTGAGACCACCAACTGCGAATTTACTTCCGAAATCTGCTGTGCGGTAATCTCTGCACGCGCGCCCGAAATCAGCTCTTTCTCACCGCGATATTTTTCAACGGCAGATTCCGCTTCGCGTAATTGCTCGCGCAAGATATCCAGACGACTATCCAGCCATGCTGACACCTTACGTGTCGCCGCGAATTTACGATTAAGGCGATCATTAACATAGACATCCGCAACCATATCCACAACCTGCTTAGCGCGCTCCGCTGAGGGTGAGACGTATTTCACCGCAATCACCATAGATCCTGGCACAGGACGAATTTCCAAATTCACCGCAATACGGCTAATCAGAATGCCTAGCTCACGCTCATAACGCCATTTTTCATCATTGGTCATCAACGGCACGGCGCCGTCTTGATTAGCACTATTCAAATTAAAAGATTTAAAGCCTTGTTTACGCTCTTCGCTTGCTTCAATTTGATGAAATTTGCGCAAATACGGCAAATCATAGGTATAAGCTGGGTCTTGATAGAGCTTCAAATTATTAATGACCTGAAGCAAGATATTACGCGAACGAATGACCTCAACCTCGCTTAAGATTTGCGTTGTATCCACGCGTTCATTATTCAGAAACTGTGCCGCCGAAATATTCTGCACATCCAGTTTTTCTTGCTGAATAAGCACTAAAGCCGATGTGCGATAAAGCGGCGTTATACGCCCTGAAATGTAATAAGCGCCCATAATAAACAGCGCCATCATAATCACGATCAAATAACGATGACGCCAAAATGTCATCAAAACGCGGCGCAAATCAATCTCAACGCCACCCGCAGCATGGGCAGCAGAACTAGAGCTTAAATCATTCTGACTTAGCGCTTTTTTAAATTGATGATTGGCTGTGTTCTGGTCACTCATAAACAAATATACTTACTTAAAAAAATCTTTCTTTAACGGTAATCACATCCCCCGGATAAATTACCGTATCGACATGGGCTTCCATCGTCTTTTTTATGCCGTTAAAATCACGTTTAATATATATCTTCTTTTGATTGGCGCGATAGGTAAATCCACCGGCCATCGCAACCGCCTTAATCACATCAAGCCCGTAAGCATAGCTGTAATAACCAGGGCTACGCACTTCGCCGAGCAAATAAAATGGACGAAACGCCGCAATTTCAACTGAAACACTAGGACGTTTTAAATACCCATCTTTTAATTTGCGCTCTATTTCCTCTGCTAATTCTAGCGCCGTTTTATGCATCGCATCGACTGAGCCAATTAATGGCATTAATATTTGCCCCACCGCATCAACGCGATATTGGCCACTTAATTCGGCCTCGTTATAAATCCTAATATTCAGCACATCATCACTGGCTAAACGGTAGCCCTGCTGCACCTCTTTTGCAAAGCTGACATGCTCAGGTAAAACACCTTCCATCACATCCAAAATCTGCAAATCATCAGCCATAGGTATATCCGCCACCGCAGCGACTGGCGCAGACACATCCACCCGCACCGGCGGAGAGCCCGCATATGCGGATGCGCTCATTAAGCATAAGCTTAACAAACAGCAAAAAACTATGCGAATGTTGCACCATAATGGCTTGATCATGAAATTATCCGAATACTTCGAATGTGAAAGGCGTGCATAAGATAAACTTATACACAACTATAATACAGGAAAGCGCCCCGCAACCCAAGGACAAAAACCATAAAAAAACGCTGGTTTTGCCAGCGTTTATCCAAAAACTAATGCTAAAGAATTAGAAATCAACCAACCTCTGCTTTTGGCGCTTCATCCACATCGAAGACATGTTCAACACGCATCGCGCCAAGTGGCAAATCAATCAAACGCACCGCCAAGCGTGCCCGCATTGCCCCAGCCGATGTAATATCATGCATTTTTGATAGCGCCTCGGCAAAACGATGCGCCGCTTCAATCGGTTCAGTTTCAAAAATTGGGCGCTGTAACAACAACACATATTCATTACGGCGTGTTTGCCCAATAATATCACTCTGACGGCGCAAACGAACCATGTTTTTCGCAAGCTGCGCTGCGCTATATTCCGCAGGATAAGGCCCATCTTTTGCCAAAATCTCTTTGTAATTTTCAAGCGAGATAAACAACAAATATGAGCGCTCCGCATAACGGTCAGCACGATCAATACAAGCTAAGAACAACTGATTAAAAGCTGATTTCGCAATAATTCCGCCTGCACTTTTGAAATCTTCTTTATCATCACCAAAATGATTAACCAAATCAGTCAAAATTTTGGCATTCTGCGCCATTAAGTCAATCGACTTCGGTTCAAGCGGTTTCGGCAGCAAATCATTAAAACCACCTTTAATCGCCTCATCCAATGTGTGGCTTTCACTCGCCAGCACCATATATGGGTTCGCCTTCAAGACGCGGCGCGCCTCACGCACGAATGGACGCGCATCACGCATTGGTGATGGGTCAATCACGATAAAATCGAAATATTCGCCTTCCAAACGTTTAAGGGCAATGTTACGACCTGGCTCAACAGAAGCCTTAACGCCATTCGCCTGAAGTCGACTTTGTATCAACTCAGAAGAAACTTTATCACCATCGACGATTAAACACTTCATAGAAGCCCCCAAGAAATTTGGAAAAAATGCGTAACACGAATAATACTACACAGAAATAATTAACAAATTTATCACGTCCCGCCGCTTTAATCAAACCCACAAATAACAATTTGGCTTTAAAAATATTTACTTGCATCAAATCCACTGCGCATGCACTATTCATTGACTTAAAATAGAACAAATTAAGGAAGCATATAATATGAGCATTACCCTGCATCAAAACGATTTACCTGATGACTTGGTATTCACGGGTTCAATCGCCGTCGACACTGAAACAATGGGCCTTCAAGTCCATGGTCGTGATCGTTTATGCGTTGTTCAAATTTCATCTGGCGATGGCACAGCCCATTTGGTACAGATTGCCAAAGGCCAAACAGAAGCGCCAAATTTGAAGAAACTGATGTCTGACCCGAATATTGTTAAAATATTCCACTTCGCACGCTTTGACGTTGCCGCTCTTAAAATCTTCCTTGGTGTTGATATTGCACCCGTTTACTGCACGAAAATTGCATCTAAACTTGTTCGCACCTACACTGACCGCCATGGTTTAAAAGAACTTTGCCGCGAGTTGATCAATGTTGACTTGAACAAACAGCAACAATCATCTGATTGGGGCGCAGAAGAACTTAGCAAAGATCAGCTATCATACGCGGCAAGCGATGTATTCTTCCTGCACCGCCTCAAAGAAAAGCTTGATATTCTGCTTATCCGTGAAGGCCGTATGGAAGTCGCACAGCAATGTTTTGATTTCCTCAATACTCGCGCTGAACTTGACATTATTGGCTGGAATGATATTGACATCTTTTCACATTGATACCCCCCTACACACAAGCGGAACAGATCAGGATTATAAAATGACAAAAGCATTTACATTATTGGCCGCCCTCACCGTTTTAGGCACAGTATTCAGCAGCGCAGCCTTTGCTGAAGAGACCAAAGCCGCTGATACCAAAAAAGATACGCCAATTGCGCGCTACCAAGCAGAGACCGAAGATTTGCTCCGTAATTTAAGCGAAGAGCAGATCAAGAAATTTCTGGTAATCCGTGAAACACATGGCATCATCCGCTCCGTTCAATCCGTCGAAGATATCGTTGGTAAAGCCGTTAAAGAATGCAAAGAAAAGCATGGTGAGCTTGGCCAAAATATCGACAAACGCTTCAATGAATGGAAACTTGCCGTTCATCCCGTTATCAAATCTGGCGAAGATCGCCTTGAAAAGTTAATCTTGCTCCAAGACTATGCCAAGCCATCTGAAGTGAAAGCACATCTAAAAAGCTTTGATGCCGCCGCGCAATATGGTGAAAGATTGATCGACCTTAAAACTGCATCGGATGAAAAAAGCTGTACCGCCCTGTTAAAAGACATGGATAAAACGCAGCCGAACTTAATTCGCCTTTTGCGTGAAAATATTGGCCTAAAAGACTAAACGCCATGAAGATCATCCAAGTATGTGCAGGAGCCCAAACTGGCGGCGCGGAAACCGCCTTCGTGGACACTTGCATCGCCTTGAAAAAACATGGCTTCGATGTTGAAGTGATCACACGTCCAAATAAAATTCGTGTTCCGCGCCTTAAAAAAGCTGGCATTAAAACCCATACTTTGCCCTTTGGCAGCAAAATCGACAAATACACGCCTTGGCGCATTAGCCGCATCATTAAAAAGGTTAAGCCACAAATCGTCCAAACATGGATGTCACGCGCCGCGGATAAAATGCCCGCTGCGCCCAAAAATAAAAATTATGTCGTCGTCAGCCGCCTAGGTGGATATTACAAATTAAAATATTTCCAAAACACGGATTATTTTATGACGATCACGCCAGATATTGGCCGCTATTTAATCGATGAAGGGGTCAATCCAGACGCCATCCGCCATATCAATAATTTCGCAGAAACCGAAGATCATTTCGAGAAAATTGACCGAAAAACACTCAACACTCCTGATGATGCCTGCGCCGTTTTAACCTTAAGCCGCCTACATAAGTCTAAGGCACTCGACACCCTGATGGACGCAGCAAAAGACTTAGAGCGCATTCATCTTTGGCTTGCAGGCGATGGCCCAGATCGTGAGAAGCTAGAAAACTACGCCAAAGATCTTGGCATGGCTGATCGTGTGCATTTTCTGGGCTGGCGTGAAGACCGCGCCGCGCTGCTCCATGCCGCAGATATATGCTGTTTCCCATCACGTTACGAGCCTTTTGGCACAGTCTTTGTTCAGGCATGGGCGAATAAGACCCCACTCATTGTCAGCCTTGCTGATGGCCCAAAACAATTCGTCCGCGACAAAGATGATTGCCTCGCCTTCACGGTCGATAATGTTGAAACATTGCGCGAAAATCTAAAGTTGCTTCGTGACAATAGAGCACTTGGGCAAGACTTGGTTGAAAATGGCTATAAACGCTATGTCGAGGAGTTTTCCTGCGCCAAGACCATGCAGGCCTATGAAGAATTTTATAACGACATTCTCGCGCATCAGAACCTTAACGCGCCCACAGAAAAAGCTTAAAGTCCCGCTAAATTCTCTGGACCAAAGCTATCTGGCAATAATTCATCAATTGTATATGTTTTTAGCAATTTGCCATCCTGCGCATAAACACTAACCTTAACCGTCATTTTATCGCAAAACTCACGAATGCGCTGACGGCAATCCCCACATGGGCTACATAGGCCATCATAAGGGCCGACAATCGCGATTTCCGCGACCTCTCGCTCGCCTGCTGTAATCATTGCAGCAATGGCAGATGCTTCCGCATGAATGGCAATATAATGCGCCGTTTCAACATTACAGCCAGCAAAGACTTTACCTGAAACAGTTCTTAACGCCGCGCCCACAGGATGTTTTGAATATGGGCAATAAGCATTCTTCTGCGCCGCAAGCGCCGCTTGATATAAGTCAGACATTTTAAAAATCTCCGTTAAAGCAAAAGGGCGCCGTTAAGCGCCCTCTTTAAATTAAATCATCGCCATGCCGCCATTGACGTGAATGGTCTGACCGGTCACATAGCCGGCTTCATCACTCGCCAGATAACTACATGCCGCGGCAATATCTTCTGCGCCGCCCATGCGCTGCATTGGAATATTGCGGTTAATGCCGTCTTTTTGATCATCTGTCAAAACTTCGGTCATCGCTGTGGCAATAAAGCCCGGCGCAACACAGTTTACAGTAATACCGCGTGAAGCAACTTCCGCCGCCATCGCTTTAGACCAACCAATCATACCGGCTTTAGATGCACAGTAATTTGTTTGACCAGGGTTACCTGTAACGCCCACAACAGATGTGATGTTGATGATACGACCAAAACGGTTTTTCATCATGCCGCGCTGTAATGCCTGCGCCAATTTAAATGTCGCTGTCATGTTCACGTTGATAACTTCATTCCAGTCATCTTCCTTCATACGCATAGACAAACCATCACGTGTTAAGCCTGCGTTATTGACCAAGATGTCAATTTTACCGCCAAGCGCTTCGCCTGCAGCTTTCGCCAATTCAGCGGGGCCATTTTCTGCGCCCAAATCAGCAGGAACAACATGTGCGCGTTCACCAAGCTCTTTGGCAAGCGCATTTAACTTATCTGTATTGCGGCCTGACAAGGCAACTTCCGCACCTTGCTTGTGCAAATTACGGGCAATCGCTTCACCGATACCACCAGTTGCCCCAGTCACAAGGGCTGTTTTTCCTGACAAATCAAACATGTCTACTTCTCCTGTAATCAATCAGATATAAATTTCGCCCTGAACATACGCGTACCGCACAAATAAAACAAGAGGGTAATGACTTACCCTCTTGCAAAACATCTCTAATTGAACGTACAGCTACGCGACATTTCGTGCTTTTTCAATAAATCCACTGACTTCATCATATAAATTCGTTGCACGAACGGATAACGTCCCCGCGGCCTGCGAGACTTCCTCAGCGGACAGTTTCGTATTCTCCGCCACATCGGATACTTCCGAAATATTCTTCGAGACTTCACGCGCACCATTTGCTGTTTCTGAAATGATATGGACAATTTCACGCGTCGAATTGGATTGGTCTTCCACCACATGCGAGACTTTCAAATTCACATCATTAATATCGCCAATTTTCGCCTGAATGGCGCGAATCCCTTCAACAGCCGCCTGCATCGCCGCCTGAATATCACCAACATAACCGCCAATTTCATCCGTCGCATCCGATGTCTGACGCGCAAGGCTTTTCACTTCACCCGCAACAACGGCAAAGCCTTTACCTGCTTCGCCCGCACGCGCGGCTTCAATTGTCGCATTAAGCGCCAGAAGATTCGTTTGCTCCGCAATATCATTAATCAACTCAACGGCGCGGCTAATTTGATTACCTGCCTGTTCAAGCTGCACGACCTGCTCAACAACCGTTTCAACAATTTTTGATGCCTCATCAGCGACCTGAACAGAATTACGCACCTGATGACCGATATCCTGAATGGACGATGACAATTTATCTGCCGCTTCCGCAACGCTCACAGCATTAGTCTTAGATTGTTCCGCAACACTGGATACAGACACGGCTTTCGCGCTCGTCATATCCGCCGCCTGCAACAAAGACGCCGAAGTATGCGTAAGCTGCGTTGCTGCGCTCGATACATCACCTACAACCACGCCGACACTTTTCTCAAAGCTATCGGTCAACAAGCGGAACTCACGAACTTTAAGCTGAATAGAATCAAGCGCCTTATTCACGGCGCGCGAAGCATGCAAAAAGCTGCCATTCATCCCAACTTCGACAATTTTGCGGTAATATTGGTTTTCCGCGACATGTTCCAAACAGGCGCGCGATTCACGAATATAGGCATCATTACGATCAATCAGATCATTAATGGTATGCAGTAATTCACCGAGCGGGCCCTTGGCTCGAATATTTAATATCCGCGCTTCAAAATCGCCCTGTACAGCACGCTGTAAAATATCTAAAGCACGTTTAATTTCTTGGGTATTTTGTCCAAACATAGCAACAACCTCCGCGTAAAATAATGCCGTTACGCGTGTAACGAGAACATAAATTCATTAAAGCTAACCCCAGCATCTTCAAGGATCTGGTGAACCTTGGCATAAGACGCATCCAAGCCAGCCTTCGGACTTTCGAAAGACTTTTCAAGCGCCAACAATTCTTTGTAAAGCGGGATAATCGATTGTTCCAACACTTTACGATCAGGGACACGGCGGTTTGAATGGTAACTGATGATTTCACCTTTCGCATTAAAGCTTGGCGTCACATTCGCGAACACCCAATAATGATCACCATTAATCGCGCGATTATTCACATAGGCAAAAACCTCTTTACCCGCCTGCACACGATCCCACAGCAATTTATAAACACAGCGGGGCATTTCAGGATGACGAATGATGTTATGGGGCTGACCAAGAATGTCTTTTTCATCCATCTGCGCCATTTTCAGAAAGGTACGGTTTGCATAAGTAATCTTACCTTTTAAATCCGTTTTAGACACAATAACATCGGAACTGTCAAAAAAGGTTTCACGCCCTGTCAGGGTGGGATTGCCGTATAAAGCCATAGACTTACTCACTTTGTTGGAATGCGAATTAACAAGTTAAATAAAAATAATAAAATCTATATAAGTAATTACTAATAATAACATAAAAAGAGTTAAAAGTCACTTAAGACTTACCCTAAAGATATAAGATATTATACGAAGGCCTGCATGACTAGAAAAATCATGTTTTGACATACGCCCTAAACGCCGCTAAGTTATGCGCCTAATAAAAAATTATAAAAAAAATTTGGTGTCAGGGAATGAACAAAAATACCAAGAAGAGCATTAAAAAAATGTTCTGCACGATGGCGGCCGCCTGTGCAATGACATTATGTTTTAACAGTGCTGCCACGGCAGAATTTGTGCGCCCGGCGCATGGTGAATCCACCCCCAAAGCCTATATCGTTATTGATCCTTACACTAATGTTGTCTATGGCACAAAACAGCCAGAGAAAATCTGGATCACCGCATCTTTGAACAAGGCTATGGCGGTTTATTTATTGTTTGATCATATGCATAAAAACAACGAAAGCATCAACGCCACACTGACGATCAGCAAAGCGGCAGAAAATTATTTAAAGGGCTATGACGCATCTCTTCTTCACGCGAAAGCTGGAGATGTGCTGACCTATGACCAAGCCGCCCGCGCAATGATTGCGAAATCCGCAGGTGATGTCGCCTATGCTATTGCCGAACATGTTTCGGGTGATCATAAAAGCTTTGTTAAGTTAATGAATGACACCGCAAAAAAATGGGGCATGCATAAAACCATTTTTGCTGATGCATCCGGTTTTGGCAAGAGCCCAGCGCGCTATAAACCGCGCGCCTATTCCACATCTACCGCATGCGATATGGCCGTAATGATGAGCCGCATCCTGACAACATATCCAAATTTATATACAAACTATTTCGGTGCAACAGACTATATCTATAAAGGCAAGCGCCATAACGGCAGCAACCTCTTCACTGAATATTATAACCACGCCGAAGGACAAAAGACAGGCTATCTAAATGCCTCGAGAAACAACCTCGTAGCAACTGCCCGCATGGGCGAAATTGAATTGGTTGGCGTATCGCTAGGCACATATTGGCGTCAAGATTCCTTCAATCATATGGCACAACAATTTGATGTTGCTTTTAATCACATTATGGATGATGTCGATATCACAGGGCAAAAGCCATTAGCCAACCACCCGCATACAAGTTTTTCTGATACCTGCCCCGTGCCTAAGGCTTAAAAAGCGGCACTTCGGGCAAGGCATCTGCCTCATAGGTTTTATAGGCAGGTAAAAACAAATCCTCTGACAGCTGATCTTTCGGCACAAAGCCCATATGCGTCAAAACATCAGCCAAGCTGGAATCCCTAAGCAAACGTTGATTAGGGATTTCAACTTCAACATAGCGCAGCCAGTCTTCATCCCAGCGCTCAGCCGTTGAGAAATGGGATAAAATATCCGCAATATAACAATCTTGCATCAGGCCAATGCCGAGTTTTTGATCCTGTATTTTGCGTTGAACGCATTCATCCTCAATACGCACAGCAAGGTCAAAATCAAAACCGCATGTCTGCGCATTATGCACATAAGACACGCCGCCATATTCACGATACGCCTTAAACCCTTCGCGCAAAGCGGCAACGCGCTCAACATCACTATACGCCCCGCGTTTAGCAGATTTATAAAAAGGAAAGCTATAACCGCAGCGCCAAGACATATTAATAAAGCTCACTTCAACAATATCGCCCTTACACTTACCAAGGACAAATTCATCATATTCCTTTTGCCCCGCGGCAATATAACTGCGCGTATTAAAGATGTCCTTTAAATCAGCTTCAGGCAAAAATTTCTTTCGCTTCGCAAAGCCGAGCTTATCAGCAGAAATGCCCAAAATTTGTGCACGACCAAAATCGGCAACAATCTTCTTACCACTGCGGATACTGCCTGATACGCCAATCTGCACGGGGCGCTCAGGGTCATCCATAAAGTTTTGCGGAATAACGCGCGCAATCGCGCGGGATAGCGCCACAATATCGTCTCTCGAAATGGTAAACACCGCATAAGCCGTCATGCGCCACCAACCTTTGGCTGCTTTAGTACCAATTGCGCAGCCTCCGCAAGCGATGCATAAGCGGGATTATTCACCTGCACCTCAACATAACGTCCCCAATCATAAGGAGATGCCGCATTTTCAAAATCATCGCGCATTTTTTGTTTCAAATCAGGGCAGCGTCGTGCATCTCCCTGAAAATTCTTATGTTCATTTTCTAGCCAGATTTCAACATCTGGGCGCAGGTCATATAAATCTTCGGTATTTTGCAGCAGCATCACACCGCCATATTCACGCTGCCTTAGACAATAATCCACCGCATCATCAGATGTCACAAAATCATCAGGCAAATTTAACTGCCCACCAAAAGAAAAAAAGCGCGGGTGATAATTCAAATCCAGATAATCGAGACTAACCATATGGCCATTAGCATGCCGCCCAACCATATGTTCATCGCGCCCACTTAAGCCATAAAACTTATAATCACGCGCGGCGCGCGCCGCTAAATAATCTCGATAGGCATCTTTATTTTCAGGCGACCAACCGCCCGCACCTTCTAAAGGACATGGGGCAATATCAATTGCCGCTTCAATGAAGGAATCGACGATACATTTTTTACCGCAGTTGAATGAACCTTTAATGCCCATGATTAAAGGATGCTTTTTATCATCCAACATTTGTTCAGGCACCGCGCGCGCCAATGCACGTGCAAATTCAACCAAATCTCTGCGGCTTAACGTAAAGCCTGTGATGTTTTGCAGCTTACTCATATTTTCGGTTCCGCCTGTATGACCATTTCAAAACATTGCGCAGCATCCGCTTGCGGCTGTTTAGCCATGTCCTTCGCATGAGCCTCAAGATAGGACTTATATTTTTTAAGCAAAGGAAAACGCATAATATCTTCAGCGCAATCTAAAGCCTTAATCGGCAGCTCTAATATTTTATGTGGCATATCCGCTCTAGACCTAAAGCCGAACACATCTTTTAAACTAGATGATAAGCCCCCTGCAGCATCGAGCATTTGATTGTGGCAAGTAATTTCAATATAACGTGCCCAACCA
>JASBUS010000068.1 GCA_030147745.1 Alphaproteobacteria bacterium | reverse complement strand
AACGTCCAAAATATCGTCTGTAACTTGGAAGGCAAGGCCGAGGTCATGTGCGTAGTTGCGAAGCGCTTTGCGCTGTGGTTCGCCAGCTTTACCAAGGATCGCGCCTGCTTCACATGCAAAGCACATCAATTTACCTGTTTTCATGCGTTGAAGACGGCTGATTGTGCCAAGGTCAAATTCTTCATGCTCACCAATTAGGTCGAGCATTTGACCGCCAACCATACCATGGCCACCCGCAGCTTGTGCAAGCTCGCTTACCAATTGACAGCGTACACGTGGGTCTTCATGTGTTTCGGGATCTGAAAGAATTTCAAAAGCCAATGTCAATAGCGCATCACCTGCAAGAATCGCCGTTGCTTCGTCATATTGAATATGAACGGATGGCTTACCACGACGAAGTGGTGAGTTATCCATGGCTGGTAAGTCATCATGGATAAGGGAATAACAGTGCATCATCTCAATCGCGGCAGCAACGCGGCGTGCGCGGTAAGAATCAACGTTAAATAATTTCGCGCCTTCAATAACCATGAATGGGCGTAAACGCTTACCACCATCAAGAACGCCATAACGCATCGCGTCGAAAAGCGGTGATTCTGGAAGGTCCGTATCAGGCAATAAGCGCATTAATGTGCGTTCAAGCGATTCCGACACGTCGTCCATTGCGGTTTGCAGGCGGGGCGATGCGGTTCTTGGGGATGGCGCCATTGGGATACTCCTTGATGTATATACGTATTAATTTTCAGGCGAGAATGGCGCAGTGCTTACACTACCGTCATCATTCTGTGCAATTTGTTCAATTTTTAATTCGGCTTCTTTTAGCTTTTTCTCACAATGCTTTTTAAGGGCAACGCCGCGTTCATAAGCATTAATCGAATCTTCAAGGCTGGTTTGCCCGCTCTCAAGGTTCTGCACAAGGGTTTCTAACTCCCCTAATGCGGCTTCAAAGCTCATATTTTGTATATTTTGTTCGGCCATAACGGTCTTCACATTTACATTTATATTTTCTAAAAACGGGGCTATTCTATTTCAGAACGGCCGAGAGTACAAGACGGTTAATAACAGATACGCACAGAAGAGCGGAGAAAGCAGCGATACATGCGCAGATCAGACTATTATTTTGCCTTTGGCTCAAACATCCATGCTGGACAAATGGCCTTGCGCTGCCCTGATGCGGTTTTTATTGGTATCTATGCCCTAAACGGTTGGCGCTTTGCTTTTTCGCCAGAACATCGCGGCGCCAATGTCTTTCAAACTGATCAGCCCGATGATGTGGTCTGGGGCGCGGTATATCGTTTAACCGAAGCCGACGAACAAGTGCTTGATAAATATGAGGGGCGCTATCAAAAAATTTATGTAGCCCATCCTGAATTTACAGATGTCGAACTGATGCTTTATCAAGTGCCCAACTGTCAGGGCGAAACGCAGCCATATCAAGATTACCATGAGCGTATCGTTGAGGCGCTGCGTGCCAGAGGCGTGTGCGCTGATTATATTGCTTATGTCGAGGGGGTTGGCAATTTGGGCTTTGACCATCCAGAGCGAAATTATCGTGGTAATTCAGATGGGTTGCGTTAACGGGCGGCGTAAAGTTAATATTTTCTTTACCATGATATGCGGAAAAAGCGCGCATGGGTTGCAATATTGGCAAATCTGAAATGGGGGTGGTTGAGATATAATGATAGGTAGAGCATTCCGTCATTTATCTGGGAGGATATGATATGAGCAAATCTAATGTAGCATTACAGGTAAATTTATTTGCATGGCGCGTTAAGCAGCAGCAGCGTCAGCTTCATCGCAATGAAATTAATAAGAAATATTCAGAGCGCCCACGCCTGCGTCACGCATCATAAGCGTTTACAGCAAGGCATCCATATGGGCGGCATAGCTCGCTTTAAGCGCGTCTAGGTTATAGCCGCCTTCTAAAACAGATATTAATCGTCCATCGGCATGGCTTTGGGCGATTTTTTTTATCTCCGCCGTTAGCCAGCCATAATCTTCGGCGACTAAATTAAAATCGCCATAAGGGTCGTCTTTATGCCCATCAAACCCCGCTGATATAAAAACGAAATCAGGTTTATATGCATTTAGGCGCGGAAAAATGTCATTGGCATAAATCGCACATAAATCTTCACGGCTTGTGCCTGCAGGCAAGGGGGCGTTGTATATTTTATGCTCGATATTCTCGTGGCTATGGCCGCTATGCGGGTAATGGGCGCTTTGATGGGTTGAGAAATAATAGCAAGGTAAATCAACATGCGCCAATATGTCGGCGCAGCCATTACCGTGATGGACATCAAAATCAATTACCGCGATGCGTTGATACCCTAATTCAGCGGCGCGCGCCGCGCCAAGCATGACATTGTTAAAGAAGCAAAACCCCATGGCTTGATTATGGGTTGCGTGATGGCCTGGTGGGCGGTTGATGCACAGGCCAATTTTATTATGCCCGTCATGAATGTCGTTGACCGCATCATAAGCTGCGCCCGCCGCGCTGCGCGCGGCCTGTAACGTGCCATATGACATGACGGTGTCGCCATCAATATATTCAACATCACCTTCATAAAATGGCGCTGATTCTTCGAGCGCAAAGAGATGCGCTTTACTATGAATTTTTGCAAGCTGTGCATCGCTTGCCGCGTTCGGCGTAATGCGCGGAATTTTGTTATATGGCGGGGTATCAATTAAAGCCAATAAAGCTTCTAGCCGCGCTGGGCATTCAGGATGTCCGCTCGGGGTAATGTGGTTCAAGCCATCTGTTGAACTATATATTCTTAAAAGGTCACTCATAATATGTTATATTGCCAAATTAAATAACGAAAGCAAGCGCGAAAGATGTTCCCACCACTTAGTCCAAAGAAACGTATTTATGCCATTGGTGATATTCATGGCTATATCGATGCCCTTGAAGCCATGCAGCAGGCGATCCTTGATGATATTGAACAATCAGACATTGATCCAAAGTCAGATGAGTGGGATGTGAAGATTATTTATCTAGGTGACTATATTGACCGCGGTGCACATGCCTTTGATGTCATTGAGAATTTAATTGCCGAACGCAAAAAATCCGACGGTATAAAACGCATATTCCTCTCAGGTAATCACGATACCTATCTGCCGCGCTTTGCGAGCGGTATGCCTGCATCAGAATCGCTGACATGGTTTAAATATGGCGGGCTGAACACGCTTAAGTCATATGGTGTGTTTGATGGTGATCAGGCTTATGATGAACTTTTCCCATCTGATATTGAACGGCTGCAACAAGCGTTGAAGCAAGGGCTGCCTAAGGCGCATAAAGCCTTTATACAATCCTTACCTTTTGTGTATCGTGAGGAAAAATTCATCTTCGCCCATGCGGGAATAGACCCACGTAAGCCGTTAGAAGATCAAACTGAAGATGACTTGATGTATATACGTGAGCCATTTTTATCATGGGAGGGCACGGTCGATGCCTTTTGTGTGCATGGTCACACCATTTTTGAAGATCCGGATTTAAAAACACATCGCTTAGGGATTGATGTTGGTGTTTATCGCCATGGGCGTTTGGGCTGTGTTGTCCTAGAGGGCGACAAGGGGCGTTATCTTTATGCGCAAACCGCACTCCAGTTATTCGAAGACCCGTAAAGCGGGGCTCACGGGTCTGGAAAGATCGGTATCATTTAAATAAATGTATTTATTGTGCGCTTTGCAATTGTTCGTTAACGGTCTGGATCAGAACTTCTGACTTAAACGGTTTTTGAATGGTTGCATTTGCGAAGGCTTCTGCACCAGTTAAAGCCCAGTCAGCTGTCAGAGCAACACCGCCACCAGAAATCACGATAATTGGTGTGGTTTTGTTGCGTGCGCGTGCAAAGGCCATAATGTCAAAGCCGTCTTTTTCTGGCATAAACATGTCGGTGATGATGAGGTCGAAATCTTCTGCTTCAATGGCCTGTTGACCTTCGCGACCATTTGCAGCCTCGCATACAGTATGACCCTCATTCTCAAGCGTATTCATAATTGCTTGGCGAATGCCTTCCATGTCGTCAATAACAAGAATTTTTGCCATTTTAATATGATCCTAAATTATATTTATATAATATATTTTATGCGTAATTGCGGTTTGATACAAGATATTTCTTCATAAAAATCTAATAAATACATACTGTTAGGTATGTTTATTGATGAGTTGATCAAGGGCAACATCCAGTATTTCCATCATCTTTTCAAAGTTTTTGATGCTACCATAATAAGGGTCGTCTACATCCTGTTGTGTGTTGCTAACATATTGATGGAAAAGCACGATCTTATGTTTAAATTCATCAGGGCAGAGGCGGATTAGGCTCTCAAAATGCCCCTGATCCATCGCCATGATCAGGTCATAATGGAAGAAGTCATCATCTTTAACTTTGCGTGCGGCGAGGCCTGACATGTCAAAGCCATAGGTCTTGCCGACGGCAATGGCGCGCGGGTCGGGTGGATCACCAATGTGATAGCTGGTTAGTGCCGCGGAATCTATCTCATAATTTGATAGGCCTTTTGCGCTGACTTTATGGCGTAAAAACGCTTCAGCGCTGGGGGATCGACAAATATTGCCGGTACATACAAAAAGTATTTTCATTTTGGTTGCTTTTTATTGTATAGGTTCAAGCAACTTTAAAAGATGTGTTGACCTCTTGGTGTTTTTTCTTAGGATACACTTTGCCCATGTGGGCGACAAGAAACAATGCGCGAATATATTCAGACTTAATGATGACCATGGAAAACGATAATACAGCAGATATTCATGTGATGATCGCTGATAGCCCAGCTTTGATCGAGGCTGCACAAAAAGTACGTTATCAAGTGTTCTATGAAGAATATGGTGCAAAGCCTACGCCAGAAATGGCCGCTAAGGCGCTCGACTTCGACAAATATGATACTTTGACTGATCACCTTGTGGTGGTTGACCCATCACAAAGTGAAAATTTAGGTGTGGTTGGTACATATCGTTTACTGCGCGCTGACAAGCTTAAAGATGGCTGGGATTTTTACACGGCAGATGAATTTGATATCGCGCGCTTAAAAGAATCTGGCGCGGATTTGCTGGAGCTTGGTCGTTCATGCGTGATGCCGAATTATCGCACGCGTCCTGTCTTGCAGTTATTGTGGGAAGGCATTGCGAATTACCTTGCGGAACATCAAATTGATTTGATGTTTGGCTGTGCAAGTTTCAATGGCACAGATGTGTCAAAAATTGAACGTGAACTGTCTTATCTTTATCATTACCATTTAGCACCAGATTCACTGCGTTCTCGCGCCTTGGATGACATCTATGTGGATATGAATATTCTGCCGAAAAATGAAATCAGCCACAATATGAAGCAGGTTTTTGCGAATTTGCCGCCGCTGATTAAAGGCTATTTGCGGATTGGCGCAACAATTGGCGATGGCGCAATTATCGACCATAATTTTAATACCATCGATGTATGTATTATTTTGCCAACTCATCTGGTGACGGAACGTTACCTTAAACATTATCAGCGCAAAACGCAGGGCAAAATGCCGACCGATTCTCAGTTTGCGCGAGAAATGCGCGCACATGAAAAACGTTAAAGCGATTATCAAACTTGTATCTTTCTTGATGTGGAGTGGCCTTTGTGCGCCGCTACAGATGATTTATATGCTTTTTGACCGCGGGGCGGGGGCGTATCGCATTCCTTATATTTGGCAGCGTGGTGTTTGCCGCATTTTCGGTTTAAAGATCAACGTCACTGGCGCAGCTATTTTAACGCAGCAAGCAGTTTTCTGTTCAAATCATGTGTCTTATCTTGATATTCCAGTGATCGGCTCTGTGCTAAAAGCCTCTTTTGTCGCGAAAAGCGAAGTTGAAGGCTGGCCAATATTCGGATTTTTATCCAAATTACAACAGACGGTATTTATCTCACGTAAGCGTTCCGATTCTATGCGCGCCGCCGCCAAAATTGGTGAAGCCTTGGCCGAGGGGAAAAATATTATTTTATTCCCTGAAGGCACATCAGGTGATGGTGCAGATGTTTTGCCTGTTAAGGCTTCTATGCTTGCACCAATTGTTGATGTTGATACCGCGATGGTGCAGCCCTTAACGGTCAAGCTGATTAGCGCCGATGGAGTTGATGTGAATACGGAGAATGAACAGGCAAAACAGGTGCGTGATTTATATGCATGGTATGGTGACATGGATATGGCGCCGCATCTTTGGGCTTTTGCCAAGACAAAAGGCGCTATACTGGAGCTTGTTTTTCATGCTCCAATCGCCGCCAAAGAATTTAACGACCGCAAGGAGCTCGCCAGCTATTGCGAAGAAAATATCAGGAAACCCCTTGAATTGAATCACAAAGGCGGCGATACTCAAGCCCATAATAGCCAATATCAAGAAAAAGAGAGAGTGACCCAATGAGCTTTTCCGGTGAAGAAATTACCCGTGTACAAAAAACATTGCAAAAGCGTTTTCACAACGAAGAAATAACGCTGCGCCGTCGCGACAAAGCTGACGATTCCGTTGAAGTTTACCTAAAAGGTGAATTTATTGCCGTTGTCTACAAAGATGAAGACGAAGGCGAAGTCTCATATGATTTTAACATGGCTATTCTGCCGGAAGACCTGCTGCAATAAGTTTTTGACTATCTTTACAAGATGTTAAAGCATTTATTGCATTGTTCCGCCAAGATATAGTACAATATATACGGTATTTAATTGTTTGATTATACGGTGTGATTTTATTACAGCGTTCGGCAACATAGCTAGGGGCAGATATGTTTAAATTCTCTTTCCAATCTCGTGCAATCCGACAGCTTCTTTGTGTGGCGATTTTCGCTATGGCCGTATGGACCATTTTGCCACCAAATAACAAGGCATGTGCGCAGACATATAATTTGGAATCAAATGTATGTGACCCAGATATCTGGAAGACTATGGTTGGCCGCGCATGGATGGAAGCGCAGCGTGAGGTCGAGATTTCAAAATCCTTTATCCGCCGCCCTGCGAGTGTGCTTGCAACATCATGTTTTGATTCTTGGGCGCACCATTCTGCGGGCGTTGTAGGCGCTATTTTTAGCGGCGACGGTAACGGCTCTACATTACAAGTTCAAGTTGGTAACGCGGCGGTTTCTGCTGTCGCCCAATATATGGCGTTCCAAGGCTATATTGGCTCTCCATTAGCTGGTACGGGTGCTGCAGGGGATTTTTACGGCCCGAGTGTTGGTTCATCGATGTCCAGTCAGTGTGATATGATGCAAAAAATGTGGCTATGGAATAAATGTAGCAACATGATTGACTTCAATGGTGTGATTTTCGATCAGATCCGATCAAATGATCCACGTGAATTCTTTGTTGGTCAAGCACCACAAACATGTACAGATGCAGGTGGCGGTTCTACACTTTATGATGCGGCATCTGTTTGGGAAGGTGTTTTGGAAAGCTTAAACACGCCAGCAGTCGCAGCGGTAAATCCGAATTACTTTGACGTTGTACAGACATTCTCAACAATGACTTCGCCGACTGGTGCGTGTTCTGCGCCAATTCCAACTGGTGTAACGATTGTACAAACAGATGGTTCAATATCGCCAGAAATGGTTTGTCCTAATCCAGGCTGTTCGTATAACGGCGCAAGCTGCGTCCGTTAAGGCGACGTAATCTAGTTATTTATAAGAATTGTTTTTGAGCGCGACTTTTGGCCGCGCTCAATGCTTATCTGGCCTTTAGCAATACCGAGGCTTTTGGCGAGAAGTTTTATGACGGCATTATTCGCCTTACCATCATCCGCAATCGACGTGACATAAACTTTGATCGCCCCAGCATCATTTATCACGATTTTATCTTGCGCAGCATTTGGGGTGACGCGAATGTCAAATTGCGGGCCAATTTGCGCAATAAGGGTGATTAAATCTTGATTGTGATATTTGCTCATAAATTCGGTCTTGTAATTTCAGGATAAGCCTTCTAGCTTAGAGCCTATCTAAACGCCTAAGCAGAAAGCAAATAGAAAATGAGTGGTTGCCCAAAATGTGTACAATGTGGTTCTGAATATACTTATGAAATGCAGGATATGTATGCATGCCCTGAATGCGGGCATGAATGGCCGCAAGCCGCATCAAGCGAAGAGGGTACAGGCAGCGGTGAAATTCGTGATGCCGTTGGTAACCTGTTGCAAGATGGCGATACTGTTACGGTCATCAAAGATTTGAAAGTTAAAGGCTCATCTTCAGTCGTTAAGGTCGGGACGAAAGTTAAAAATATTCGTTTGGTCGGCGGTGACCATGACATTGATTGTAAAATCCCGGGCATCGGTCCAATGGGGCTTAAATCACAATTTGTGAAGAAGGTTTAATAGGAGAGCACTAGCGCGACGCGCTGCTTTAGATAGTGCATCTTCTCGTAATAGTCTTCAGCGCTCATGATCGTGGCATTATGTGTCTTCACGCTACGGTCTTCAGGTTCAATGTATGGGTCTAACACAAGGAAGCGGCCATCCTCTTGCTTGATACTGCAGACCCAATGGCCTGTCTGATCGTCATCATCTTCGGATAGGTTAATCACAATATCATCGACGCTAATTTGCTTGGCTAACGTCGCAGCACTTTTCGGATAAGGCAGGAATTGGCAGTCCATTTCTTCAGCCTTATTACGGTCATGTTCTTCGATTAGATGCTCAGTTTCGCGTTTATGCGGGTCTACATTCCAGTGGCGGAAAAAGCGGCTGTCACGTGAGAGTAGCAATTTTACATTACATCCATATTCACGCGCTACGATGGCAAGGCCATAGGGGCCACAACCGGGGTGGCCTTTACCCATAAACACACTATTGGCGCGGCGCCAAACATCCATTTCAATTAAGTGATTGTCAGGCTTATCAATAAGCCCAAGCTGCGTCAGCGCCATTATTAAACAAGCTGGCCCACAGGTGAACTCTTGCGTCTGCGGATAATAGATCGAATTAATAATTTTTTTCATGACCATCTACTCAATTTACAAAGCCGCATATTTATAGCTTTTAAAAATTGATTATGAAATGAAAAAGGATAACAAAGCTTTAATTAAGCATGTTTTCTTCGAAGGTTAAGCTTAATTCTCTTAAGATATTACTGTGCCACCTTACAAAAATACTGGGCTTCGAGCTGAAAATTGTTAAGCGTCGCTTGCGGGTAAGGTGGTGGTGCGGCTTTATAAAGTTCGGCATATTTGTCGCCAACACATTGGCAAAAGTGCTGAACACTATATTCAGATGTTGGATTAAATGAAAATGGTGGTGAACCGACACAGTTTTGATACATCAGCTCGCCTGCACGTTTAGTGTTGCGGCATGTGTCGATGATACGCTGTTTAATGGCCTCATGACCACCATCTTGACCAAGCTGAATACGCATGGAATCGTAACTTTCGCTTAAGCAGCCGCACTCAAACATATTGCTGAATTTTGTGTCATTTTCACAAAAATTAAAAAAGGCCTCTTTGCTCATTGGTGGGTCGGCTTCGACCATAGGGCGCATGACCACAGGCTCACAATGTGGCCAGCAATCTATTTGTTGTGCCTGTGCTGTATTTATAAAGATGCAGCTCGTCAAAAGGCTGATGAAATAAGTTATGCTCAAAACGAAAAAACGCATGATAAATCCTTATGATTTTATATGTTCACAATTAGTTGCGCTGTAATATCACTTCATGGCCATGACGAATTTCAGCGCCGTAATTTTCCATGTAGCTCGTGCCGCTTTTGAGTGAAAATGTCGCTGTTCGACCTTCGTTCGGTAGATAACCCACAAGGCTTAGGTCTTGACGGCGCATTATGTTGATGGACGGATTCTCTGTTGTATCATCAGTGAAGAGGAAGGTTGCGGTTTGCGGCGCATTCATGGTTAGGCCAGTGGCAAGCGCACGATCTTTGATGCTAATGATATAATCAAAGGCAGGGTTAACTTTCTGTGTAGTCACTTGATTGTCGATATAATTTATAAAATTTATATAATTGCCATTTGTGGTGATATCCAGCTTCATATAGCTGCCATCAGCGCCGATTTCGGACATGCATCGCCAGTCATAAATATCTTTAGGGGCTGTTTTGTCCCAAGATCTAGCGCGAGGTTGTGTATGTGTTTTATTGCAAGTGAGTGCAGGTTTAAAAGAGGCAAGATGTGCGTCAATATCGCCAATAGCTGTGCTGAGCGTAATGCCGCCAGCCTTGACATCTTTAATAATTTCAACAATTTCAGGTGAGTTAAGCTCTTCCGCGTTTGCTTTTTGCGGCAGTGAAAAAGTGACAACTAGGCACAAAACGATTTTAAATAAAACGCGCATAGATAGAATCCTTAAAGCTGTTATGAACTTATTCTAGCTATAGCGTGAATTTTCAAATCTGGGAAGATGAATTTATCTTACGCCAGCGCATCTGTTTGATACAAATTAATACGTATGCCGCCATGCTGTATTGGTTCACCCGTTGGCAAAAATGGCAATTTTGTTGCTTTAGCGAGTGTAGCATCGCTGGTGATGATCCCAACGCGCCAGCCAGTGAAGTTGCTGCGGAGCACGTTGCCGATTGACTGATATAGCGGCGTAAGTTTTTTAGATTCGCCAATACGCGTGCCATAAGGTGGGTTTAGAATAATGAGCCCTGCGCTGTCACATGGCGGAGTAATGTCGCTAATGCTTTGCTGCGTGAATGTTGTATATGCGCTGACACCTGCGCGCGCCGCGTTATCGGCGCTCATTTTAATGGCGCCTTCATCACGGTCGCTGCCGTAAAAATGAACATCGTCATTGGCTTGGCGGGTGACGCTGCGCATTTTGTCCCATTCCGCAGGATCAAATGTAACAAGTTTTTCAAAAGCGAAATGACGCGCACGCCCCGGATTAAGTCGCGCGGCAATTTCAGCCGCCTCAATCACAAAAGTGCCTGACCCACACATCGGGTCATAAATAGGTTCAGTCCCTTTATAGCCGCATTGCTGAAGGAAGAGGGCCGCCATATTTTCACGCATGGGCGCTTTGTTGACATGCGCCTTAAAGCCGCGTTTATGAAGTAAGTCACCAGATGTATCAACGCTTATTGTGCAAATATCACGATCAATACGCACCATGACGGTGACATCCGCATCAGGTGCACTCTTTGCACGTAATGTCTCGCAAATCGCTTTTTCAACGCGCTCTGCCGCGGCGCCAGAATGGTAAATGCGTGATTTCGCACAGCTGGCCTCTACACGAAACGGAATATGCGGGTGCAAAATATCACCCCAAACGATTTCACGCGCACGCATATCAAGCTGAGAAAGATGTTGCACACGAAAAGACGCAACACGCGCCAATATCCGCGATGCGCCCCGAATCCACAGATTAGCCCGCCAGACTTCAGGCCAGCCGCCTTTAATGGTGACGCCGCCTTTAACGACTTTAACTTGTTTGAAGGCTTTGCCCTTTACTTCGTCATAAAGCGCGTTTTCCAATCCCGGTGCTGTCGCAAGAAAAATCTCAAAATTCATTACTCTATATGGCTTTCTGTCTGATCTGTTCAGCATGCATATGCAAGATAGCTTTGCCCATCGTGCATTGTAAATCAAATTAAAAATTTAGCTGATAAGAAGAGTGGTGGAGGGGGTAGGATTCGAACCTACGTAGTCGTGAGACGACGGAGTTACAGTCCGTTGCATTTGACCGCTCTGCCACCCCTCCACATGAGAGAATTGTTTTATATATAAATCCGATCTGTGAATCAAGAGGATATATATAAGAAAATGCAGAAAAATACCTTTTTTGTGCGAAAATAAATTCTCTTGCGCTTTTTACGCTGAATATGCGATGTATGAGGACAATAAATTTAAGGGTTAGACAATGCGCAAGACAAATAAGCCAGGCCGTGATTCTCAAGGCAGATCATCACATTCTAAAAAGCCAGCACATAAGCCGACACAAAATTCAAGCCGTTCACCAGAGCGTGGGCGTGCACAAGGCAAGTCTGTGAATAACGCAGCGGCAAAGCCTGCGGGCAAGCCTGAACGCGCGCCAAAGCAAAATACGCCGCGCAATCGCATTGATAATCTATCTTTATTTGGGATGCATGCGGTGCGTGAAGCGTGGTTAAATCCTGTGCGCGCGATTCATGCGTTATATATTACCCAAAACGCATTGGAAGAATTTACCCCACATATCCATGCCGCCAAAAAGGCAGGGCTTAAGCGCCCAGAGCCTGTGATCGTTGAAAAATCTCGCCTCGATGGTTCTTTTCCTGAAGGCACAGTGCATCAGGGCGTTGCCATTCGCACGGAATTATTGCCTGAATATAGCGCGACAGATTTAGTGCGTGCAGGTACATTAGGCCTACGTGAAGAAGGTAAGCGCAGCTTAATCCTTATGCTTGATCAGGTTACCGACCCACATAACATTGGCGCGATTATTCGTTCGGCCTCTGCGTTTCAAATCACAGGCATGATTGTACAGAAGAAACACACGCCGCCATTACAAGGTATTGTCGGTAAAACAGCCTGCGGCGGTCTTGATCATTTAATGATCGCCCATGAAACGAATTTATCTCGTACTATTGAACAGCTCAAAGATGAAGGTTATTACGTCATCGGCCTAGATGAACGCGGCGAGGAAAGCCTTGAAGAGTTTAAAGTGCCTGATCGCTGTGTGTTCATCCTCGGTGCAGAAGGGCCGGGCCTCCGCCGTTTGACCAAAGATAGCTGCGACCAGATGATAAAACTGCCAACAGGCGGCGCTGTCGGCAGTTTGAATGTATCTAACGCTGCGGCTATTTGCCTTTATGGTCTAACCACCGCGAAATAAAGATCTAATCGGTTACGGTGTACCGTCCATATCAATGCCTTTAGCACGTTGTGTTGCCTCAGCTTGTTGCTGTAGGCGCTCGAACTGGTCTTGTACGCCATATTGTGGGTTATTATAGTTACCCATGCGCACAGATGTGTGACCACCTTCGCCGATATGGACGTTTAGACCGCCGCGTTTAATGCTTTGTGTAATTACATCGCCAGCGGTTTCAATTCCTTTGGAAATACCATTAGCAAGATTTTGTGAACGTTGCTGTGCGCGCTGCTCTTCAAACAAGCGCTCTTGGATCGGGTCTTTGCCATTCGCATAGTAACCAAAACCAGGATCATCGCGTGTGATTTCTTTAAGAGATTGGCCATTTGCTGTGTCAAGGGCAGGGCCATTGGCTTGTTTATAGGCATCATTAATTACATTAATGTTATAACGACCTTGTGCATCAACTTTAACATGGAATTGTAATTCCTCGTTTTTCAAGTCTTTGCCATCAAAGAGGCCATCATCAAAGGCAACGGTTTTAATCATACCGTTTTGTGCATTGAAATTTGCAGAGTGACGGTCATTGGCCATCATCGCATTGCCAAAACCGTCAAGGCTGTGGCGTGACATAGGCAAATCGTTCAGATTTGGAATCTCATTAATATGATCATTCACGCGATAGGCAACGACATCGCCATTTGCATCTTTATTGATATAAAGTAGGCCTTCATCTTCATCGATATGTAGGATTCCGCCTGTGCCACCATCCATGCCAGCGGTTATATTATCATTATAGACACGCTCTAGATCCGCTGAGCCGTTAATGATCTCATCTTTTTCCCATTGTACGGATGATGTATCTAATGCTTGGAACGCAAGGCTTCCATCAGCAAGACCTTGCGCTGTGCTCACCGCATAACCACGATGTTCTTGCAGTAGGGCCGCTTCAGCCTGTTGTGCAGGCGATAATTGTGGAGCCTGTGGCTGTGGCTGCGGAGACTGTGGTTGCGGGGTGCGCGCAGGCGTGTTCGCCGATGCATTCGATGCAGGAAGCGTCGCAGCCTGGGCTTTCGCGCCAAACATGCCACCACCAATCGCTTCCATAATCCCTTTGATGATTTCTTGAATTTGTTTGATGAAATCCTGCAAGCCGCTCATAATGCCGTTCAGGCCACTTGGTTCAGGGTCACGTACAATCGTCGGTCTAGCTTCTTCAGCTAGCTGTTTATCAAAGGCCTCACGTGCTGCACGTTGTTTGTTCTGATCTAGGATTATTGCGCCGTCCGCGGCAACAGTGCCCAGGCCATTGTCAGCTTGCGCTTGCATGCGGTCTGAAATAAGCTGCTGCAGATCAAAATTAGGATCAGCAATAGCTTGTTGCTTAGCATATTCGTTAAACTCTTCATCTGTCATTAAGTGAAGTGGAATTTTGTTGAGATCAACGTCTGCCGCACCTTCTTCTGGGGTGTCGGGGCCACCGGCCATAGAACCAACAAGACCAGCAGCGCCAACCATGATGGCTGTGTTTCTAAACTTGTGGCTCTTTTTAGCGGCAGCTTCGGTGCCCTCTTTAGCAGCAGTCTCTGCACCTTCTTTCGCTGCGGCTTGTAATGGGTCGGGTACTGCATTTTTAGCTTGTTGCTCTGCAAGTTCACGTGCTTCGCGTTCGGCCGCTTCTCTAGCTTCACGCTCCGCGACTTCTCGCGCCTGTTGTTCTGCAAGTTCTTTGGCTTGTTGTTCCGCTTGTTCTTGCGCTGCGCGTTCAGCTGCGCGTGCATCAGCCGCGGCGCGGGCTTGAATACCTTCTGGTGTTGCTGGTGGTTGGCGCGTAATGCCTTCTAAACTGTCGCCAAGGCTTGAAATGGCTTGGTCAGAGGCCTTAAAGGCGCCGCGGATGCTGTCATCAAGAGCGGTAAAGCGTTTAGCTGCGTCGCCTGCATTGTCGATATCTAATACGCGCATAACGTCACTACCAACGCTGTTTGAACCTGCACGTAAACCTGACTCAAGTTCATCAAGCTGTTTCATATTGTCGCCAATTTTACCCATCACGCTCAGGAATGTGTCATCTTTAAGCAGATCTGGTGCGTTTTTGGTCAAAAAATCTTCGATATTACCACTTTTCAGCGCGGCAACGACATCATCACCTGACTTCGCGAGAAGCGGGCCTAAGTCTGCGGTTGTGTCGACTAATGCGTTTAGAATGCCTTTTACAATACTCATTTCACTATTATCCTACTGTTGGTAATACGTTGTTATCTCTGGTTAAATCACGCTCGCGTTCAACTTGGGCGACGTGTTGGTTATTTAGGTCCCCTTGCTGACTGACCATAGCATTTAAGCTAAGCTCGTCTTCGTCAGCGGTGTGAATTTCTACGCCAGAAGCTGCTTGCACATTTTCAGGCGCGACTTGTTGTTCCTCTGGCGTATATGGATGGATTTCATCTAAACGCTGATGCAGTTCAATACGGCGGTCATCGCTAATCTCGCTACGCAATTCTTGCATAATGACATGTGCTTCTTTGATTTCATCGACGCGGTCATATAACGCTTCACGGTCAGCATCGCTAGTATTCGGATTATTTAGCTTTTTCTTAATGTCATCAACTTCGGCTTTAAGTGCATCAGCGGTCACTTGCAAATCACGTTGTTCATTTTGAATGATTTGCGCAATGTCATTCACCGCGCCATCTTGTATATTATCTGCAATCTCTTGTGCTTTGGCATCGGTGCTGGCTAGGTCATTAAAGCGCAACGCGCCAAAACCCCCTTCAGTAGCCGCGGCGACAGAGCTCGCGGCTGGGTTCATAAAAGCGGTGGTAGCGACGGCGGCGGTTCTTGCTGTTGCCATAGCTTGCACACCTGCTGTGGCGAGTGTCCCGCCGCGGGCGACGGCCATACTGCCGCCAATTACCGCGCCACCAACACCAGCGGTCGCAACGGTAACCGCAACGAATGAACCGATCTCACCTATAACTTGGCCGCCAGACATTAATATGCGTTCATAATTATTCTCTGGCTCTGTCCAGGTAAGTGCTTTAGCAGCGCGGCCAGCATAATTCGAATTATATGATTCTAGTTTTTCATCACGGAAGAGGTTGATCGCGTTTCGTGTTGTCCAGTTATAGCCAACATTCACGGCTAAATCGCCAAGCGTCGCTGCGCCTGAGCCAAGCCCTTTAACCAAGCCTTGCGACGTAACTTCAATACTACGACCAACATCTTTGGCAAAACCGATTGGACCTTTTTCTTCAAAATATTCTACGGTAGCGCTTGCCGCATTCGCGGTGGCATCGGCGACTTTATCAAAAGTTTCTACGGGATGAGTTGCTGCATGATAAACTGCACTGGCGCCATTAGACACCGCTGTGCCAATGTTATCAGCTTTCTCAGCAGTCCAATCTTTTACATCACTCCACCAACCCATATATTTTCCTAACTTAGACCTCTACAAGTTTCCCCTATGATAGAACTATTTCCTTAATATAAGGTTACAATTCTATCGCTTCGTAACAATTTTACGCAATATTATATAATATTTGCAAATTATATGCATTTTTTCTATATATTTCAGCGGGTCAGAAGCAAAAAACCTGCCAGTATTTTGGCAGGTTTTTTTGAATTTAGATACTGTTTTTAAACTTAATTTTTTGGTTTAAGCGTTGGGAACAGCAAGACATCGCGGATGGTTGGGCTGTTGGTTAACAGCATGACCGCGCGGTCAATACCAAGACCCCAGCCACCTGTCGGCGGAAGGCCATATTCAAGTGCGGTTACGAAGTCTTCATCAAGCATTTGTGCTTCTTCGTCACCAGCTTCTGCCGCCTTCACTTGATCCATAAAGCGGTCATATTGAATGGTTGGGTCGTTAAGCTCCGTAAAGGCATTCGCAATTTCCCAGCCATTGATATAGCTTTCGAAACGTTCAACCAAGCGTGGGTCTTTACGGTGTTGTTTTGCCAATGGAGACACTTCAACAGGGAAGTCTGTCACATGTGTTGGCTGAACAAGTAGATGTTCAACTTTTTCTTCAAACACAAGTGCAAGAATGTGACCCCATTTCATGTGTGATTCAACTTCTAGGCCAAGGCTTTCCGCTGCGGCTTTCGCTTCGGCATCGGTTGTCATAGCCATGAAGTCTAGGCCAGTTTCTTCCAATACAAATTGTGCCATTGGTTTGCGAACCCATGGCTTATCAACCATGATTTCTTTGTCGCCAAATGTGAAGCTACCTTTACCATGAACGGCTTCAGCCAAATGTTTCATTAGGCCTTCGGTCATATCCATCATATCGGTGTAGTCGGTATAGGCTTTATAAAGCTCCACAGCTGTGAATTCAGGGTTGTGACGTGGCGATAGGCCTTCGTTACGGAAGTTACGGCCAATTTCAAACACACAATCCGCAAGGCCGCCAACGATCAAACGCTTTAGGTAAAGCTCAGGCGCAACACGCAAATAGAAGTTACTATCTAATGCATTGTGATGCGTAATGAATGGTTTTGCTGACGCGCCGCCCATAATTGGGTTCAATAATGGTGTCTCAACCTCAAGGCCGCCCCAAACATCACGAAGGTAGCGACGGATTTCATCAAGAATTTTTGAACGTGTGCGCAAAACTTCACGAGATTCAGGGTTGGCGATCAAATCGACATAGCGCTGACGGTAACGTGTTTCAACATCGCTCAAGCCTTTGTGTTTGTCAGGCAATGGCTGAATTGATTTTGTCAGCATGGTAATTTCAAAGCTACGCACTGAAAGCTCACCACGTGGCGTGCGGCGCATTGTACCTTTTACGCCGATAATGTCGCCAAGGTCAAAAAGCTTTAGGCGTTCTAATGTTTCTGCATCAAGATTTGGATTGTCTTTATGTGAGAAAATTTGAATTTTGCCGCTATTGTCTTGCAGGTCAATGAACATACCGCTGTTACGAAGCGCCATGATACGGCCGGCAACACAAACAACGTCATCAGTTTCTGTGCCATCTGTAAGGTCAGCATATTTTTCTTGAAGCTCAGCCGCTTTATGTGTTGGGCGGTATTCATGTGGGTATGGATCAACACCGGCTGCGATCAATGCGTCACGATTGGCTTCCTTAGCAGCCTTAGGATTCCCGACGGTCGTGTTTGCGTCTTGTCCTTGTGCCGTGTTGCCCGCGGCGTTTAAATCAGTATTTGATGCTGCTTCAGCCATTTTTAATTTACCCTTTAAGTCGGTTAATCGTGATAAAATTTTTACAAGGCACTAGATAACGCATTTTTTAGTGAAATTTCAAGAAAAACCTTGTGATATAAGAAGTCTGAGGCGTTTTTAACGCTTTTTCTTTTTAAAGCTACGGCATTGGGCGCTGACTGAGTCATATTCTTCGCGGCTATCTACCTTTTGCTGCGCCTTACGTCTTAATTCTTTCATCTCCTCAACATGCTCTTGTAATATGGCTGTGATCTCAGCGGTCATTTGTGTTTGAGCTTTGACGAGTTCGCTAGCAGGAACGGGACCAAAAATGGTGTTTCTTGTTAAGTAATCATTTATCTCATAGCCGACTTTATTGGCATATTCGTTAACGATTTTCTTATCGACCTCAATATGTTTCATTTCATGTTCCATGATGGCGTTATGCATACATGTGCCTTTATTATATTCGCGCGCTATGTAAATCGTCGGTTTAATGCCAATATTGACGGTTAGTTTATCAAACCATAGGCAGGTCATATTAATGTTTGGATTAGTCACATAACCTAAACTCAAATTATGCTGAACATTTATGCCGCCTTCCATTAAACCACCGACATCAACGATTTTGTCATTGCCATAAGGGTTCACAGTATCAATTTTAAAGTTATTGAGTTCTTCCTCTGATTTTGTGAAGTTAAAAAAGATCTCTTCAGTGGAGGGGATGACATCAATATAGGGGACAGAGCGCGGATAGCACCAATCGCTGTGGCTTTGTGCTTTTGCGCTAAATGAAAGACCTAGAGATAGTCCCAAGACTATAATAATCGGTAGAACTTTAGTGAAGTTTAAGCTTTTGATTGTCATGGGCTATGCTTTATCCTAAAATTCTGAAATTGCTTTGAAAATAAAGTTTTTTACATTTTACGGCAATAATGTTAACAAAATCTGTTTGTAAAACAGAATAGATTTTTAAAATAATTCGGCAGGATAAATTATCAGGAGTATGTCATGATTTCAGGCCTTCTTAGCATGTTGATCGGCACAGCAATTTCGATTTACATCACAATCATCATCATCGAAATTATTATTCATTGGCTGATTGCTTTTGAAGTGGTCAAAGCACGTTCGCCGCAGGCACAAAACCTTATTGCTTTGCTTAGCCGTTGTACTTCACCTGTCATGGAACGCGTTCGTAAATATGTGCCGCCAATTGGTGGCCTAGATTTGACACCGATTGTTGTCATCATTGGCCTGCAAATCATCAGCTATATCATTAGCCGCATTTTGATGCAGATCCCAATATAAGCAATTAAAAATATTAAAAGATTGATTTTTATCAGATAAAGGCGCTACTAATAGTTATGGCAAAAATTATTGATGGTAAAGCAATCGCGAATAAATTAAATGGGCAGCTGCAAAGTGATGTAGCTGCACTTTCCTTTGTGCCGGGTTTGGCTGTTGTGTTGGTGGGGGATGATCCTGCTTCACAAGTCTATGTCCGCGGCAAAATCAAAGCCTGCGAGAAAATCGGTATCAAGAGCTTTGAATATCGTCTGCCTGCAAACTGTACGCAGGATGATATCGCGGCGCAGATTGATGCGCTTAATGCAGATGCCAATGTCCATGGCGTTTTATTGCAGCTGCCATTACCGGACGGTTTTGACTCTAAAGCGCTTATTCAACGTATTTCCCCTGAAAAAGATGTCGATGGCCTGACCTATGCCAATATGGGGCGTTTGATGGCGGGGGATGAAGGCTTGCGTCCATGTACGCCAAGTGGCTGTGAAATTTTGTTAAAAGAAGAATTTGATTCACTTGCGGGTAAAATCGCTGTTGTCATTGGCCGCTCTGAATTATTTGGCAAACCTATGGCGCAAATGCTGCTGCAAAATGATTGCACGGTTATTCAATGTCATTCGAAAACGAAAGATTTACCATCTTTGTGTAAACAGGCGGATATTGTCATCGCCGCGGTTGGCCGCGCTGAAATGGTGAAGGCGGACTGGGTCAAAGACGGCGCTTTTGTCATTGATGTCGGTATTAACCGTTTGGATAACGGTAAGCTTGCCGGTGATGTGGATTTTAACGCAGTCGCGGCGAAGGCGGATTATATTACGCCAGTCCCAGGTGGCGTTGGGCCAATGACGATTGCCATGCTTCTGCAAAACACAGTTTTAGCGGCAAAGCGTCAAAACGGCGTACCAAAAATTTAATTCATTATAGTGTTATTCAATAATCGCATTGCCGCGTAAAATCGCGTCGGCTTCTGCTGTATAGGCGTTGTCTTCGGTGTGCAGGGTAACACCGCGATGCAACGTGCATGGGCCTTTGCGGTCTTTGATGGCGCGGATAATTACACGCTTGGCATTGCGGCCTTGTTTAGGCCAGAGCGGGATAATCTCAATAAAACCAAAACGATGTTCAAAGGCTTTGATTATTTGATCTGTATGATCCGCGCGGTGGATGAGGGTGATGCTGCCCTTAGGCTTCACTAAGCGGTGCAACGCTTTAATCCATTGTTCCAAGGTAAAGCCTGTATTTGCATGACCAATCGCAATGGCTTTCTTTTCATGAGGAGAGTCTTTATATGACCCTGCATTTAAATAAGGCGGATTTGAAATGACATGGTCGAAAATTGGCTTTTCATGGCGGCGGAAATGGTCAATCTCGGCGCAATGAAATTCAATGTCATTGGCATCGAACCCATTTAAAGCGATATTTTCTTGCGCTAATTTGATGAAGTCGGCGTCAATATCAACGCCCGTCAGTTTGATATCCTTTAGGCGCTTGGCAACGCAAAAGCCAGCCGCACCGACGCCGCAGCCTGCATCTAACACGCGCTGTCCGTCTTTCACGGGGCAGGCGGCAGAGAGCATGATTGTATCAAGCGATGTGCGAAAGCCGTTTTCAGGCTGATGCAGACGCAATTTTTTGTCTAATACATAAATTTCCGGCATGTTCTCTCTTGCTGCGCAGTGGAAACTGGTTTAATCATGTCAGTGTTATGAGCGATACAGCAAGCATAGTGCAAGAAAAAAATATTCACAAGCAAGCGACTTTGACCGATAAAGTTTCGCCTGCTCAGCAATTGGCGGATCGGCTAGAGGCTGATATGCAGGCCGTTAATGCTGAAATTATGGCGCGTATGCATTCAGATGTGCCATTAATCCCGAAATTAGCTGGTTACTTAATTGCCTCTGGCGGCAAGCGTATTCGTCCGCTGCTGACTTTAGCGGCGACGCGTTTATTCGATTCTCAAACCAACCGCCCTTACGCATTGGCGGCGGCGGTGGAGTTTATCCATACGGCAACCTTGCTGCATGATGATGTTGTTGATGGCTCAGAAGAGCGTCGCGGTAAAGCGCCAGCAAATTTGGTTTTTGGGAATCAGGCCAGCGTATTGGTTGGGGACTTTTTATTCTCCCGCGCATTTCAGCAAATGGTTGCGGATGGCTCACTCGATGTATTACGTATTTTGTCGGATGCCTCAGCCATTATCGCGGAAGGTGAAGTCTTGCAGCTTTCAGCGCAGGGTGACTTAACCTTAACGCTTGAACAATATTACAAAGTCATTGGTGCAAAGACGGCGGCATTATTTGCGGCGGCCTGTGAAATTGGTCCTGTGATCGCGGCGCGTTCAGCCGATGAAATCAAGGCGCTGCGTGACTATGGTTATTATCTTGGTATGGCCTTCCAAATTGCTGATGATGTGTTGGATTATGCAGCTGAGCGTGAAAAATTGGGGAAAGCCATCGGTGATGATTTCCGCGAAGGTAAGCTTACGGCGCCTGTTATCCTCGCTTTGGCGGCGGCAAGTGATGAAGAACAAGTTTTCTGGGCACGCACCATGCAGGATTTGGATCAAAGCGATGAGGATCTAACCAAAGCGCTTGAAATCCTACACAAGCATGATGCATTAAACCGCGGCCTTGATATCGCGAAGGATTTTGCGCATAAGGCGCAGGCGGCTATTCGTCAAATTGATGGTGATGCAGAATTGATCGCTATATTGGAAGACATGGCGCTTTATACGGTATACCGCGAAGCCTAATCTGTTAGGGGGATTGGCATGAAAAATCTTATTTCATTGTTTATTGGCGCATCTGTTTTTGCTTGGGCAGGTCAGGCGGCCTATGCGCAGTCCATGCGTGATTTAATGAATTCCTATGATAAGCCTGCAAAAATACAGCATTATAATGCCGACCGAGATAGCGCAGAGAATAAGCCGTCAATGCATTATTACAAAGCGCCAGTTCAAGAGGTTGCGCCTAAAACGGACGAAGCACCTGCTGATGCAGCTGATGTCGAGGCCAAATCCCAAGGATTATACTTGCCGCCAAAATCTGCGCCGTTAACCAGTCTAGATTCGACTGTTCTAACTGCAGATGAAGAGGCCGCAAAACCATTTGCGTATAAAACAACGGGCGTGGTGTTGAGCGAGGAAGAGCGTTTCCCACCATTAAAAGATTTGACCGAATGGCCATGGCTGCGTGAATTAACCTATGGGCCAGAAAATCCAGCAACGCGTAACGCGATGGATATAATGGATCGCGATTTATCTAAAGCGCCACCTTTGGCGATGATGTGGGCTGCGCAGCATTACTATGATACAAAGCAGCAGGATAAAGCATTATTCTTTTATCTGGCGTCACGTTTGCGTTCATCGGTGGATCAAGCACGCTTTATGGCCGCCCCTAAAAAGGCCGATGTCAATGCGACTGAGGCCAATATAGACACAGAACGCATGAGCGGCGTGGGCACGAAAGCGGCTGAAGAAACAGAAAGTTATAAGAGTTTAGCGGCCTATAATAATGTTGCGGCTTCAATAGGGCGCCCAATTTTAAAATATGGTTTAAAGCATCCTGATGCTTACAAGAAGCAATTGGATGCCGCCATGTTGTGGGACTTTGAAACGCCATATGAATACCATCCAGCAGTCGCCGATTTGTTGATTGATGAAACACAGAAGGATCAATGGGCGGGGCGATATAATGATGTTCGTGAGCTTTATCAAAAACAAATGAACAAAATTATCGACGCAGTAAAAAAATAATCTCGACAAAGCCTATCCACATGCGGGGCTTTTTGTGCTATAATCACAAAGTGTTATCTGTATGCAGCTTTCTCTGCACATATTTTGATCAAGGGTAAATTCGTGGACTTTAGCGGATCATTACTAAGAGAACGTTTTGACGTCTATGAAAAAAATGGCGATGAATTAAAGGATAGTCCTTTAACCGCCATGAGTAATCGTATGGTTGTTCCATTGCTTGACCATTCAGGTCGTGTCGGTGAGCGTTTTGTTATTCGCGGTAAATATATGCATAGCTGTATTCGTATGGCGGCGCGTATTATTCATACTTTCATGGATAAGGGCCCTATATTGGTGCGCAATAATGACCCATTCGATTGGGACGATGCATGGCGTAAATTGATTGAAGACCATGATATTACTTA
>JASBUS010000064.1 GCA_030147745.1 Alphaproteobacteria bacterium | reverse complement strand
TGCCCCAATATGCGTAAAACATCCGGACATATACGTCGCCCGCCATTCACTTGCTTGTCGCCATAATCAGCCTCAATACGTATTTCAATATCTGGTGCCATGAATTCAGTATTTGCATTATGGACGAAAACCACGCCACCTGTCATACGGCGCGCGAAATGTGCCATCAAGCTCGCCTTCGGGTCAAGATTATCGCCAAAGCTATGTGACCCCCACGCCAAATTAATGAAAGAGACATCTAAGCCATTATCATTCGCCACGCGATATGCATATTCATCATAATCATTAACGCCGCGGCACAATATGCGCTCCCCTAACGTTTTGACTTCAATTAAATCATTATTATCACGTGGGTAGTTCCCCCAGCGATAAAATTCGAAATCATCAGCACCCACATTTAATAGTGCCGCACGGCCATAATCAGCAAAAATCTTTTTACCGCTTTTGAATGTACCATCGACACTCACAACAACTGGTCGGTCAGTTTCAACGCAAAAAGACTTCGGAATACAGGACGCAATACGCTGCGATATCGCAACGAGGTCGTCTCTCTCTAATGTGAATGCGCCCAAAGCCGTCATTTTTTTTACCAAAGTCATATTCTTGAATTTAGCTGTAGATTTTACATATAATGACGCATAATTGCAAATACATAATTATAGCGCTCACGAAAGTGCCGGTGTCGACACTGTAATTTCATAACATTTCTTGGCCGGCACTGCAGAAATATTAGCGCTCGCGCCTAAATGATGCTTATGTTTTTTTACCAAAGGAAAATCTGCCGTGTCGACTTTTATTACAGGTATTTCACGCTCAGACTCATTAGCTTCTGGTGGATGCAGAACATCTTGTGCAATGTGATCAAGCGCATAAAAGCCAAATTCTTCTTTTAATATTTTAAGCATTTGCCCCTGTGCCTCAATCGCGGCATTGTTAAATTTAACCGTCACAAAGCGCGCCCATCGATCGAATGGTGCAATCTGCTCTGCACCTATCGCACCCTTAAGCGCGTGCCCAACGTTAGCACAAGCACGCGTCTCGCCATTTAAACAGCTTCCGCCCTCACCAGATTCAAGTTTTATCTCTATATCAGGTTTAGCCATATCGTGATCTATATTATGAACATAAACCACACCACCTGCCTTACGGTGTTTTAAATGCTTCTCATAATACGAATCTTGAGGATCACCTTTGGTCCCATAAAAACCTCCACCCCAAGCCACATTGATAAAAGATACTTCTAACTGATCTTGTCCATGCTCCGCTGACACAAATTCATCAAATTCAGCTTTTCCATGACAAGTCACATCGACACCATTGCTATTAATAATATGTTCGGTAATTGGGGTTTGAATTGTCGACTGCACTCTATTTTTAATACCCAACAGCTTTTTAAATGGATTCACGAAGGCATCCCAGCGTGTAAAGGCTTCGTTCTTAACCGTTATCGTTTCATCATGTTCAGGAAATCGAACATCATCATGCTCTATGCCCAATATGGCTTCACGCCCATAATCAGCGATAATTTTCTTCCCACATCCGAAAGACCCATCAACTGCAATAATCACCGGCTTATCTTTATTCTTTAGAAAATCTTTTGGAATACATTCAGCAATGCGGCGTGTCAGGTCAACCAAGTCCTGACGCTCTAAAGTAAACACACCATACATATTGTTTATATCATTACCCACAACACATCCCCCTTTTACAAAGACACAACCATATTTACATAATCGTAATTTATGTGCAAGAAAAACAGCAATATTTCTTAGACTTGATCTTTCAATTCAGCCGCGATAAAGTCTGCGCACAAATAAACATGTGTAATTAAGGAGCAAATATGGCACGCGCTTTTGTATTTCCAGGACAAGGGTCTCAATTTATTGGCATGGGCAAAGACCTTGCTGAAAACTTCACCGAAGCGAAAGATGTCTTCGCGGAAGTCAACGATGCCCTATCACAAGATTTATTCAAAATTATGTGCGAAGGTCCAGAAAGCGACCTCAACCTGACTGAAAACACACAGCCTGCATTAATGGCCGTATCTGTTGCCGTTATGCGCGTTCTTGAAAAACAAGGCGGCATCAAATTGGCAGATGTTGCTAAATACGTGGCGGGCCACTCATTAGGTGAATATTCAGCCCTAGCTGCAGCGGGCACATTCGCATTGGCGGACACAGCGAAACTTCTAAAACTACGCGGTCAATCCATGCAAGCCGCTGTTCCAGTTGGCGTTGGCGCAATGGCCGCTATTCTTGGCCTTGATATGGCCGCGGTTGAAGGCATCGCAAGTGAGGCATCAAGCAAAGCGGATGGCGAGATTTGTGAAGCCGCAAATGATAACGCAGACGGTCAAGTCGTTGTCTCAGGCCATAAAGGCGCTGTGGCAATTGCCGTTGAGCTTGCAAGTGCACAAGGTGCAAAACGCGCTGTGACACTTCCTGTTTCTGCACCATTCCACTGCCAATTAATGGGCCCTGCGGCTGAACGTATGGCAGAAGCTTTGTTAGAAAAAAAAATGAACGCCCCTTGCGTACCGGTTGTGGCAAACGTTACAGCCGCTGCCGTAACAGACCCAGAACAAATCCGCGACCTTTTAGTACAGCAAATTACAGGCCGTGTCCGCTGGCGTGAATCTGTGCTTTGGATGGGCGAAAACGGCATTGATGAAATCATCGAAATTGGCGCAGGCAAAGTTCTATCTGGCCTAACACGCCGCATCAACAAAGACATCGGCGGCACATCCATTGGCACGCCAGAGCAAATTGAAGCTTTTTTAAACGCGTAACTGAATTTTAAAAGGCGCCTGTACAAATCGGCGCCTTTTTATAAAATAATAAAATAATAAAAAACAAACAGGGAAACACAACATGACTGATCGTACATATGACGACGTAGCACAAGATTTAAAAGATAAATTCAAACCACGCCTTGTCGATGCCTTTAATCAAGCCGCTGATTTAGAAGCCGCGATATCACAAAAAGATCATGATAAAGTATCAATCATCGATATGGCCAAAGCGCTTAAAATCGCCGCTAAATTTGCCAAAATCTATAAAGACTGGGAAAAAACAGGCGGTTCAGACGAAGACATGATCCTCATCGCCGAAAAAGCGGCGGAAGAAAGCAAGCTGAACTTAGAGCCGTAAATACGCGCAGATTTAAGAAAACAAAGATTCTCCTTGACCTATGCATGGAAATCATTATAACTACAGCATTTCCGCATGGTGCGGATATACATACTAACCTCGCTGACTATTGATGGGTCAGCTTTTGTGGGATGGATCATAAACGCCCCGCATTAACCGAGAGGAGCATAACGATGCCTTTTTATGAGACCGTGTTTATTGCACGTCAGGAACTTAACACACAACAAGTTGAAGAACTGACCAAGCAATATTCTAAAATTATCACAGACGCTAAAGGTAAAATTCTTAAGACTGAAAACTGGGGTCTAAGAACACTTGCGTATCGTATCAACAAAAACCGTAAAGGCCACTACGTATTGATTGAATCAGACGTTGAGTCAGCGGCTATTCTTGAAGTTGAACGTAACATGCGCTTGAGCGAAGACATTTTGCGTTATTTGACAACACGCCTAGAGAAGCCAACAGAAGGCGCTTCTGTAATGCTTGGCGATAACAAAAATTCTGAAGAGAAGGAAGCGGCATAATGAGTTCAGCAGACGCACCTACAGTAAAACGTCCATTTTTCCGTCGTAAGAAAACTTGCCCATTCAGCAGCGCTGATGCAAGCATCGATTGGAAAGATGTTAAAACATTGAACCGATACATCTCTGAGCGCGGCAAGATGGTTCCTAGCCGTATTACAGCTGTATCAGCGAAGAAGCAGCGCGAATTGGCGAAAGCAATCAAAAACGCACGTTTCATGGCTCTATTGCCATATGTGCGCATTGAAAGCGACCACCAAGCGCCTCGTCGTCAATCAAACTAATTAAGTATAAGGATTACGATAATGGCAACAGCAACTGAAGTCATCCTATTGGAAAAAGTAGACAAACTCGGCCTTATGGGCGAGATCGTCAAAGTTAAACCTGGCTATGCAAGAAACTTCCTATTGCCACAAGGCAAAGCCCTTCGTGCGACAAAAGGCAACATTGCATATTTCGAAGCTGAAAAAGCATCTTTGGAAGCAGCCAACCAGAAAAAAGCAGACGAAGCATCTAAGCTTGCGAAAAAGATTGATGGTAAGAAAATCAACCTTATCCGCGCAGCATCAGAAGCTGGTCACCTTTACGGTTCTGTTAACTCTCGCGACATCACAGATGTTATTGAAGCAGAAACAGGCGTTAAAGCTGAGCGTCGTCAAGTTGAAATGAACCAAAACTTCAAAGAAATTGGTTTGTTTGACGTTGTTATCGCACTTCACCCAGAAGTAAAAGCGACTGTAACATTGAACATCGCACGTACTGAAGACGAAGCTAAAGAACAAGCTAAACTTGGCCGCGCCTTGATTGCCGCTGAAACTGAAGAAATTCAAGAAGCAGCAGTTGAAGCAGCAAAAGAAGAAGCTGAAGCTGCAGCAGAAGCACCAGCTGAAGAAGCTGAAGTCGCTTAATCTGTTCAGATTAAATAAAAAACGCGCTGATGATTATTCAGCGCGTTTTTTTATGGTCTTTTTATTAAAATCACATATCGAGCTTAAGTGTCGGCAGCCCCTTAACCGCAGATGGATAAATACGAATTTCTTCAAAATAAAATTTCAGATTTTCTGGCACATCAAACTTCGCCAATATCTCAACCTGCAAGCCATCACGCTTAGCCGCCACATCCTGACGCGCGGCAAGTGTATTCCCGACACGCTGTTTAATCTCTGCACCGATAGGCTCAATATGCGCTTGCACCTCGCTCAACTGTTTTTTGGCCTCGCCAAGTTTCTGACTATTATTCCAGCTACTAAAGAAGCTGAGCACATCTAGATCAAAAACGCCGAACCACAAATCCCATTCCGCAGCTGAAAGTAAACCATCAATATCCACGCCCGCTTCAACCATAAACGGCTCACCTTTGGCGCGCTCCATATATTCGCTATAGTCTTTAATAGCCTCAACAGCTTCATTTAAATATTTCGCAGCTTCACGTGTCTCGCCATCCGAAAGGATCGTAAAGAGCGGACTGCTGCCAACCATGTCCATTGTTTCATAGTCTTGCGCATCATCACATTCACGCCATGCGCGCTTGACCTTCTTCAACACATCATTCGTCTTCTTATTAATTTCATTTAATAGGTCATAACGCGCCGTTAAATTATCAAATTCTTGCTTATACTGCTGCATTGTTTGTTTCAGCCCAGCATGCGCCGCGCCTGATGCTAAATACGTATCACAGATTAATTCAACATGCGCGCGCGCAGTTTCTGTCAAACTGTCCCAATAATCCTGCTGCGTTTGCCACTGCAGTGAAACCTCTTTTTCTATCACGCTGCGCTGATTGGCTTTATACCACGCATTCTTTAGAAACAGCCATGGGTTAATACCTGATTTCAAATCATCTAACGCCTTTTTCTGCGTACCGAGATTCTTTAGCGCCTCAGCAGCGCCGCGCTCAATCTGCGCGAACTTAGCACCTTCACCAGCCCACCACGCATTTATATCATTCAATTTTTCTTGCATATATGCCTCCACATTCGAAAGACATAAAACCCCCAGTGCGCCATTATGTCAATAGAAAGATTTTTTACTAATATTGCATTGCAAAATAATTATATTGAACTATTTAACATAGTCATGTATAGATAGGCGCAAAAGAAATATAAAAAAAGGTAATAGAAGGTAAGTATGACAGAAAAAACACTCCTGATTTTTGATTGTGATGGCACTTTAGTCAACACGGAATATCTAAGCTCTTTCGGCTACGCAGCCGCCCTACATAAAATTTCTGATAAACTTAAACATTATGATGCCGAAAAAATCGAAATAGATTTCAAGGGCATGAAAATCAGCAAAAGCGCACAATATCTGATTGAAACATATAATCTAGATGTCAGTGTCGAAGAAATTACTGCGGCTTATATGCAAGAAATCATTCTACACCGCAAAGAACACCAGAAAATTATTCCTGGCGTGAAAGAAAGCCTTGAAGCCCTTGCTAAAGACGGTCGCTTTGACATGTGCGTTGCTTCTAACGGCGAATATAACAACATTATCGCATCCCTGATGCATGCTGATTTAATGCAATATTTCAGCGAAGATCGTATCTTTAACGCATCAATGGTCGCAGAGCCGAAGCCAAGCCCATTGCTGTTTTTACACGCCGCGCAAAAATGTGGTTATGAAGGCAAAGATTGTATCGTTGTCGAAGACACACCCCTTGGTACAACAGCGGGTAAAGCAGCCGGATTTAAGGTTTATGCCTTCACTGGTTGCGTGATGGACAGCCACAAAAAAAGCGAAGAATTAGCCCTGAAAAAAGTCGGTGCCGATTATATTTTCGATAAGTTTTCGCAAATTTCTGGGGATATTATCGCAGAGAAAACAAAGTCTCACTTGATGTCAGCCTAAGTGCTTGCAAAAATGCTTGCATTTGCTAATATCTCGTATTATGTTCGCGTTCGATTCCATGCGGATGATGAGTGTGGTGATTAATTGGATAAATAATAAAAGGTAAGAGAAATATGAGTGACGTATTGAGCCAAGTTAAACAAATCGTAGTAGAACACCTTGGCGTTGAAGAAGACAAAGTTGTAGCGACAGCAAGCTTTATTGACGATCTTGGCGCAGACTCTCTTGATACAGTTGAATTGGTAATGGCTTTTGAAGAAGCTTTTGACGTTGTTATTCCTGACGACGCAGCTGAAAAAATTCAAACTGTAGGCGACGCAGTTAGCTTCATCGAAAAAGAAGCTGCTTAATCGCATCGACAGAATAGAATATAACATAAAGGTGGCATCGCAGTTGCGTATTGCCGCCTTTATAGTTTAAAATCCGTTTTTTATTTCAAAACATAACCATAAAGATTTTGAGGATGAGTATGAGACGCGTTGTAATTACAGGCATGGGCATGGTTTCCCCACTCGGTGACGGCGTAGAATCAAATTGGGCTGCGTTGACAGCTGGCAAATCAGGCATTCGCCGTATTCGCCAATTTGATCCGGAAATTATGGCCTCACATATTGCAGGTGAAGTTCCATTAGTTGGCGAAGAAGATGCACCCGCAAATGCATTTGATGCTGACAAATATTTGGATCCGAAAGAGCAACGTAAAGTCGATCCTTTCATCGTTTATGGTATTGCCGCTGCTGACCAAGCCATTGCGGATTCTGGTTGGAAGCCAAGCAATGATGAAGAATTTGAACGCACAGGCGTTATGATCGGCTCTGGTATTGGCGGCCTTCAAAGCGTTGACAACACAGCGATTACTTTGAAAGAGCGCGGCCCACGTCGTCTATCACCATTCTCTGTTCCAGCGATGTTGATCAACTTGGCGTCTGGCCATGTGTCTATTAAACACGGCTATAAAGGCCCGAACCACTCTGTGGTGACCGCTTGTGCAACAGGCACACATGCGATAGGTGACGCTGCACGCTTGATTATGTTTGGCGATGCTGACGTAATGGTCGCAGGTGGCGCTGAAGCCGCTGTCTGCCCAATTGGCGTGGCATCATTTGCCGCAGCACGCGCACTTTGCACATCATATAACGACAGTCCTGAAACAGCATCACGCCCATTCGATAGCGCACGTGACGGTTTCGTCATTGCTGAAGGTGCAGGCGTTGTTGTATTGGAAGAGTATGAGCACGCGAAAAAACGCGGCGCGAAAATTTACGGTGAAGTAATCGGTTACGGCCTATCAGGCGATGCCCACCACATCACAACCCCTGCGCCAGATGGCAGCGGCGGTTTCCGCGCAATGAAAGCGGCACTTCGCAATGCTGGCCTTAACCCAGAAGATATTGACTATGTTAACGCACACGGCACATCGACACCAGTTGGTGACGGTATTGAGTGTAGCGCAGTTAAGCGTATGTTCGCGAACAGCCTTGATAAACTTTCTATGTCTTCAACCAAATCAGCGATTGGTCACCTTTTGGGTGCAGCTGGCGCAGTTGAGGCGATTTACACCATCAAGACATTAAGCACAGGCATCATCCCGCCGACACTTAACCTTGATAACGTATCTGAAGAATGCCAAGGCATTGACCTTGTCCCGCATAAAGCCAAAGAAAAGAAAGTGAATATCGCACTTTCAAACTCATTCGGCTTCGGCGGCACGAATGCGTCATTAATTGTTAAAGCGGTCAATTAAACAATCAAGACTTAATCGTTTAAATTTATTTTAGAGCCAGCCCTGTCGAGCGATGCCTATAAACATAGGCGAGCGAAACAGGGCGCAGAGATAAAATGAAATCAAACGATTATCAATTGACATAAATTAGAAATTCTATAAACTCCCCCTATTCATACATAGGGGGAGTTTTTTATGTTCACGAAACAAGAAATCATTCAACGCATCACTGAAAAACGTGCGCAAGGCCAATTATTGGAAGCTGGATATAATCTAGCCTGCTTTATTGCCACCGCAGCAATGATTGATATAAAAGACAAATCTGGCTTGGATTACGCCCACCACTTCATGCGCGTTTCACGTCACAACACAGATTCCGAAGTCAAAATGATTATCGGCGTCTTGCACGATGTGATTGAAGACACTGAATGGGAATTAGATGACCTCCGCCTACTGGGCTTTTCTGAACGCGTCGTCAAAGGCGTTGAAGGCGTCACCCACCAAGATGGCGAGCTTTATTTCGACAGCATCGAACGCTGCGGTCTAAATACCGATTCAACCGATGTGAAATTAAAAGATAATTTTGACAACCTCTCACAGGGTCGTAACAAATTCCTACCATCTACCAAAGATCTTGAACGCCTGCAGAAATATACCATTACACGCAACTATTTGATCGACATTAAAAAAGATTTCATCGCCGCGGGCACACCTATCCATGAATGGATGGCGAAAAAAGGCCCTGAAATGCAGAATTTTGACCTTGTCGAAAAATACAGCTCGAAATATCAAGCACTACAACAAAACCACAATAATAACGGTGCGAATCCGAAAATTTGATTGTAATCTCCGTGCAATGCTTTACTAATTATCTTGGATTAAAACAAGATTTTAGGACAATACCCCATGAGTGATATTCTGCAAGAAGTCGATGAAGCATTAAAGCAGGAACGCCTTCTCAAATTTTGGAAAGATTACGGCAACTATATTATCACCGCCGTTATCTTGATCATTTTGATGACCGCGGCGAAAAGCGGCTATGAATATTACCACCGCGTTACAAGTGAACGCGCAACAACTGAGCTGCTTTCTATCCTTGAAACATCAGAAAACAAAGCCGCTGATCTGCAAAAATTTGTTGAGCACACCAAAGGCAACAGCGCCGTTATTGCGCAGCTACTTATTGCGGGCGATGCATTAGAACAAGACGACACTGCGGCTGCACGCGCGGCTTTTGACGTTTTGGCACAAGACAAATCAGCCCCAGCCTATTACCAAGATTTCGGCAAGCTAATGGTCATCCAGATTGATATGGACAGCCTGAGCGAAGAAAACACAGCCGATATTCTTGCTGCTTTAACAAGCCTTATTGATGATGAAAAATCTGTCTGGCGTAATCACGCCCGCCTAAACCGCGCGGCAATCTACGCGATGCAACACAAATACCAAGACGCGATTGCAGATGCTTCTGCCATTCGCGCCGCTGCGAATGTACCGCCATCATTGGCACAGCGCGCATCATCGCTTGAACAGCTCTACACGATCCGTCTAGAAGAAACTGAAAGCTAAAGAGGACCAGCGTATGTCTGAACCGATACTTTCCCGCCGCTTTTTTGCGACATCTTTTAAAACACTTGCCCTAGCCAGCGCGACAAGCTTACTGCTTGCAGGCTGTAGCATGTTTGAAAGCAGCAGCCCTGAAGTACAAATTGAAGGCGACCGTATATCCATTCTCCAATTGGAAAAACAGCTTGTACCGGAAGACATCGCAGGCAAAGAAAATATGTATTTGCCCCCTGCATGGCAAAATGAATATTGGCCACAAGCAGGCGGTTATCCAAACCACGCCATGCATAACCTGTCTTTAGCCTCAAAAGACAAGCCAGTCAGCCATATTTGGAGCGCGAATTTCGGCCAAGGCACAACTAAGAAATTACCTTTATCTGCCTCACCAGTTGTTTTTGAAAAGCAAATTTTTGCGATGGATACAACGCAGCATATCACAGCGTTATCGACTGAAACAGGCAAGCAGCTTTGGCGCATTGACCTTAAGCCTGACGATGAAGATGAAAATGTGACAGGCGGCGGCCTAAGTGTTGCGAATGGCATTGTATATGTCACAAGCGGCTTTAACCAAGCTTACGCCTTAAGCGCTGCTGACGGCAAACAGCTTTGGGTCAGTGAATTACCGGCCCCTGCGCGTAGCGCCCCAACGGTCATTTCAGGCCGCGCCTTCATCATTACGGCGGATAGCCGCCTGATCTGTTTATCAGCAGAAAATGGTGAAATCCTTTGGGAATATCAGGGCATTTCAGAAATGGCTGGCCTCACAGGTACAGCCGCGCCAGCCGCTGATAGCGATATTGTTGTCCCTGCATTCTCTTCAGGTGAAATTTATGCTTTGCGCATTGAAAATGGTTCTGTCGCATGGTCAGACAATTTGTCACCAGTCCGCCGTTATAGCGGTATGGATGACCTTGTTGAAATTCGCGGCCTTCCCGTCATCGCACGTGAAGTCGTGATTGCCATTTCATTCGGCGGCCGTATGGTTGCGATTGATACCCGCAGCGGCGAGCGCATTTGGGCCCGCAGTATCGGCGGCGCACAAACCCCATGGGTTACAGGCGATTATATCTATGTCGTCACATCAGATAGCGAACTTGTTGCGCTATCACGTATGTCTGGTCAAGTTGTTTGGGTGAATGCCCTGCCGGCTTATGAAGACCTTAAAGACCGTGATGATCCAATCATCTGGCGCGGTCCAGTCATGGCAAATGACCAAGTCATTCTTGTTGGCTCAAATGGCCAAGTCCGACAATTCGACCCACGCAGCGGCGCAGAGACCCTGACTTGGAAAGCCAAAGAATCCATCGCGCTACCGCCAATTATCGCGGGCGGTACACTTTATCTAACAAGTGAAAGCGGCAAAATACTGGCTTATCGTTAAGCCAGTATCACCATCCAAAGATTGATCAAAAATTTTGATTGTGAGCTTTTTACAATCAAGCTGCGCTTATATGTCAATATTCTATCTACTGAAAAAACTAGCATTTTTTATAAAAACCCTATATAACCGCCATCACAGAAACAAATATAAAAAGATAAGATAGTAAGATGGCTTTTACAGTTGCAATTCTTGGGCGCCCGAATGTTGGTAAATCAACATTATTCAACCGCCTTTGCCGCAAAAAACTCGCGATTATTGATGACCGCCCAGGCGTAACACGTGATTACCGCCTGCATGACGCAGTCCTATATGACCAAAAAATCAAATTAATTGATACCGCAGGTCTTGAAGAAAGATTTGACGATTCCATCGAAGGCCGCATGCGTAAGCAGACAGAAGCCGCGATTGAAGGCGCTGATGCAATCATCTTTATGATTGACGGCCGTGAAGGCCTTAACCCGCTTGATGAACATTTCGCGGATTGGGTACGTCGCCGTGATATTCCCGTCGTGCTGTGCGTCAATAAATGTGAAAATGAACATCAGGGCACCGCTGGCGTTGCTGAAGCATACGCGCTTGGCCTTGGTGAGCCTATCCCTATTTCTGCCGCGCATGGTCATGGGATTGTTGATATCTACCAAGCCCTACTGCCTTACTTCCCAGAAGATGATGACGAAGAGGTAGACGAAGATGTAATCGACAACCCATTCGGCGTTGATGACATTGACGACCTTGAAGGCCGCGATGATTTAGACTTTGCCGAATTAGAAGTCGAAGAAGAAGAAGAAGAAAAACCAATTAAAGTTGCCATCGTTGGTCGTCCAAATGCGGGTAAATCAACCCTTGTAAACGCCCTTCTAAAAGAACAGCGCGTAATGACAGGCCCTGAAGCAGGCATCACACGCGATGCGATTGCCGTAGACTGGGAATATAATGGCCGTAAATTTAAATTGGTTGATACGGCCGGTATGCGCCGTAAGAGCAAGATCACCGATGCTATTGAAAAAATGGCCGTCGACGATGCCCTACGCGCTATTCGTTTGGCGCAAATCGTTATCTTGATGATTGATGGTAAAGAAAGCATCGATAAACAAGATTTGATCATTGCCAGCCACGTCGTTAAAGAAGGCCGTATCCTTGTGATTGCCGCCAATAAATGGGATGACGTACAAGACCGCAGTGAAAAGCGTGATGATTTCCTATATCGCCTTGAACACGGTATGTCGCATATTAAAGGCATTCCATTCCAAACCATTTCGGCGCTGAATGGCAAAAACCTTGATAAAATGATGAATTCAGCCCTTGAGGCCTATGAAACATGGAACAAGCGTGTATCAACAGGTAAGCTGAATCGCTGGTTAGAAGCGATTGTCAGCCATCATCCACCACCATTAACACAGAACCGTCCAAATAAATTGCGTTATATGACGCAAATTAACACACGCCCACCGACATTCGCGATTTGGGCAAGTGTGCCGCAAGACCTTCCAGACAGCTATCGTCGTTATATCGTCAATAGCCTACGTGAAGATTATGGTTTAATGGGCGTACCTGTACGTTTATTGGTGCGTACATCGAAAAACCCATTCGCTAAATAAAGGCGATATTTGGGCAAGCTATTGACCTATCAATAAAAAACAGTAAACTCTGATCATCCATTTTGAAAAAGGGGATTATTATGAACGAACAAATTCAAGTCGTAACAACAAGCACAGGCAGCACACTTTGGTCTGCTTTGGTTATTATCGCCCTTTTGGTAGGCGCATGGTTCTTGGGTGGCTTTTTAGAAGACCGCCTGAAAAATATTGAACGCCTCGACAAAACCCTCCGCCGCTTTGCAGGCGCCGTGGCTAAATACTCAATCTATGTGATTGCCGTTGTTATGGTCTTGACCAAAGTGGGGGTCCCAACCGCAAGCTTACTTGCTGTGCTTGGTGCCGCTGGTTTGGCAATTGGCTTAGCGCTACAAGGTACGTTGTCTAATATTTCTGCAGGCGTGATGCTACTTTTCCTTCGTCCATTCAATGTTGGCGACACGATCACAGCCGCAGGCATCACGGGTACAGTCAAAAACCTTGGCCTATTCGCAACGGAACTCGCGACAGCCGATAACCTATATCAATTCGTTCCAAATAACAAAATCTGGAGCAGCGATATCTGCAACTTCTCACGCAATACACAGCGCCGTAATGACGTTGTCATGAGCATCAGCTATAGCGATGACGTTGATAAAGCTATCAAAACCATGCAGAAAATGCTGGATAAAGATGAGCGCCTTGTCCGTACAGAAGGCAAAGAGCCAAAAGTCTTCGTTAATACACTTGGTGCATCATCGGTTGATATTGTTGGTCGTTATTGGACGAAATCTTCAGACTTCTTTGACACCAAGACAGACATGATCAAAGCGATCCGTCATGAAACTGAAAAAGCAGGCCTAACCATTCCGTTCCCAACCCAAACGGTTGAATACGTACAGAACGGCCAAGCCGCGCCAGTTAAGAAAACAACAGCGAAAAAGACGGCAGCGTAAACAATATGGTTTACACTCTACGCATAGCGACAAATGACGATATTCCAGCCTTAGC
>JASBUS010000025.1 GCA_030147745.1 Alphaproteobacteria bacterium | reverse complement strand
TACGGGCGATTTAGAGATATAACAGTCGGGAGCCTACAAGATCAGTCTATGTCGGCACCCGGTATTTAGTTTCTCTTTAGTTTACGCCACGTCTTTCAAATAATCCTGCAAAGGACGTACATTGATCTGTTTGTTCTTCATGGCACGTATGGCCTGAACACCTGCGCGTGCTGCCGTAAGTAAAGTGTAATAAGGCACTTTATTCATCAGCGCCGTGCGGCGGATGGATTGTGAATCGACATGCGTTTGCGGGCCTTTGGTGGTGTTAATCATCAAATGAATTTCACCGTTAATCATGTGGTCGATGATATTCGGGCGGCCTTCCATCACTTTGTTTACGCGCTTCACGGCTACGCCATGCATTTTCAGGAATTGGCATGTACCGCTTGTTGCCACAAGGCTAAAGCCCATTTCTTCAAGCTCACGTGCGATGAGGAGGAGTTCATCTTTATCTTCATCTTTAACGGATAGGAAGACGGTGCCTTCAAGCGGCGGCGTCATGCCTGAGCCCATTTGTGATTTCGCAAAGGCTTGACCAACTTCGACATCAAGGCCCATGACTTCACCTGTCGATTTCATTTCAGGGCCGAGGATCGGGTCAACGCCCGCAAAGCGGGAGAATGGGAAGACAGGGGCTTTGACGGCCAAATGGTCTGGCGCCATGCCTTTGAGCATATCTTCTTTACGGAAGGCCTTAAGTTTCTCACCCGCCATAATACGCGCCGCAATTTTGGCCACAGGCACGCCTGTTGCTTTTGCCACGAATGGCACGGTGCGTGATGCGCGTGGGTTAACTTCCAGAATGAAAATCTCATATTCGCCGCTATCTTTGTTTTTCTTACAGGCGAATTGAACGTTCATCAGGCCGACAACGTTAAGCGCTTTGGCGAGTTTCTTGGCTTGTTTTTCAAGTTCACGCACGGTGCGGTAAGGCAGTGAGTGCGGCGGCAGAACGCAGGCGCTATCACCTGAGTGGATGCCGGCTTCTTCAATATGTTCCATGATGCCTGCAACATAGCTTTCTTCGCCGTCGCTTAACACATCAACATCAACTTCAATCGCTTGCTTGAGGTAACGGTCAAGCAGGACTGGTGATGAACCTGATACGGTCACGGCTGTCGCGATATAGCGTTTGAGGTCATCCATATCCTGCACGATTTCCATTGCCTGACCACCCAAAACATAAGATGGACGAATGACAAGTGGGAAGCCCAGATGCGCGGCTTTTTCAATTGCGTCTTCAGCGGAATAGGCAAGGGCGTTTGGTGGTTGACGCAGTTCTAATTTCTGTAGAAGCTGTTGGAAGCGTTCGCGGTCTTCGGCAAGGTCAATCGCGTCAGGATCTGTGCCCAAAATCGGGATGCCTTCTTTTTGCAAGATATGCGAAAGTTTTAGTGGGGTTTGCCCGCCAAGCTGGACAATCGCGCCGACGACTTCACCATTCTGCTGTTCGGCGCGGATCAGTTCGATCACATCTTCGGCTGTCAGTGGTTCAAAGTAAAGGCGGTCTGATGTATCAGGGTCAGTTGATACGGTTTCAGGATTACAATTGACCATGATGGTCTCATAACCTGCTTCTTTTAGGGCATAGGCGGCATGGACGCAGCAATAATCAAATTCAATGCCTTGACCGATACGGTTCGGGCCGCCGCCAAGGATGATGATTTTCTTTTTATCGCTTGGTTCAACTTCGCTTTTCGCTGGGGTTAGGCCGTCACCTTCATAGCAGCTATACATGTAAGGCGTGATGGATGGCAATTCACCCGCGCAGCTATCGATACGTTTATATACTGGGCGAATATTGTGGCTGTGGCGTGCGGCGCGGACTTTGTCTTCATCAACCTTCATTAACTGCGCAAGGCGACGGTCAGAAAAGCCCATCTTTTTCACATGCATCCAGTCTTCAGCCGATGTTGGTAGGCCGCTTGCCAAAATTTGTTTTTCGGTATTCACGATATTTTCAATGCGTGAAAGGAACCAAGGGTCATACGCTGTACACGCATGAATGTCATCAATGCTCATACCATGACGGAAGGCCTGCGCGATATAGAGTATGCGCGCTGGGGTCGGGTCAGATAACTTCGCGCGGATTTGGTCATGGGTTGGTTCTTCCTGCGTCAGGGATGGTGAACCCACTGGCATATCGTTAAAGCCATCAAGGTCTTTTTCAAGTGAACGCAGCGCTTTTTGGAGCGATTCTTCCATCGAACGGCCAAAGGCCATCGCTTCACCGACGGATTTCATTGCGGTTGAAAGGGTGGTTTTACTGCCTTTGAATTTCTCAAACGCGAAACGTGGAATTTTGGTGACAACGTAATCAATGCTTGGTTCGAAAGATGCAGGGGTCTTGCCGCCTGTAATTTCGTTTTTCAGTTCATCGAGTGTATAGCCAACCGCCAATTTCGCGGCAACGCGCGCAATCGGGAAGCCTGTTGCTTTTGATGCAAGCGCTGATGAGCGTGATACGCGTGGGTTCATTTCGATGACGATCATGCGGCCGTCTTCTGGATTAACAGCAAACTGTACGTTTGAGCCACCAGTTTCGACGCCAATCGCGCGCAATACAGCCAAGGATGCGTTACGCATGATTTGATATTCTTTATCGGTTAGCGTCATGGCAGGGGCTACGGTAATGGAATCGCCCGTATGTACGCCCATCGGGTCGATATTTTCAATTGAACAAATAATGATGGCGTTGTCGTTTTTGTCACGGACAACTTCCATTTCATATTCTTTCCAGCCCAAAAGTGATTCTTCGATCAGCACTTCATTGACGGGGGATGCGTCTAAACCTTCGCGGACAATACGCTCGAATGCTTCGCGGTTATAAGCGATGCCGCCACCTGTGCCGCCCAATGTGAATGACGGGCGAATAATCGCCGGTAGCCCGATGAAGTCGAGGCCATCGAGGGCTTCGCTCAAAGTATGTACGGTGCGGCTTTTTGCGCTTTCTAGGCCGATTTCATCCATGATATCGCGGAATTTTTGGCGGTCTTCAGCTTTTTCAATTGCGTCTTGGTTCGCACCGATTAGTTCAATGCCAAGGCGCTCTAATGTGCCGTCATCAGCCAAGGCAAGTGCGGTGTTGAGTGCGGTTTGCCCGCCCATGGTTGGTAGCAAGGCATCTGGTTTTTCTTTTTCAAGGATTTTGGCAACAACTTCTGGCGTGATCGGTTCGATATATGTTGCATCCGCCAAATCAGGGTCGGTCATAATTGTCGCGGGATTGGAGTTCACCAAGATAATGCGATAGCCTTCTTCCTTCAGGGCTTTACAGGCCTGCGTCCCAGAATAATCAAACTCACAAGCCTGACCAATAATAATTGGACCAGCACCTATAATACAAATGGATTGGATGTCTTTACGGCTCGGCATGTCGCGTATCCTTAAGCGAAGAGAAAATATATGTACCGAGAAGAGTTTTATAAGCTAGAACTTCTACGCTGGCAATAGAAAAGATAATAGAGTTGACAGTCCAATTTGTTTTATGTAAAATGTAGCGTCGAATGTTAAGGAAAAATAAGGAAAAGGTTGCTATGTTTACAAAAAATCAAATTATTGCAGGTGCTGTTGTTGCTGCATCTATAACATCGGTCCTTGCGTTCAATGGGGTAGAAAGCAATCTGCCACCAGAGGACGTACAGAACAATGACGCGCAAGTAGTTGAGCTGCAGGCTGCAGCACATAAGAAAGATGACAGCAATGATACGCTGTGTAATTATTTTCTAGCACTGGCTAAGGGTGTTGCAAAAGATCAAAACAGTGTGAAAAATGTTAGCGTCACAATGGATGGGCAAACAATACAATGCGGGCCGAAAACGCTCTGATAAGTGTAAAATGTGATTTTTTGTTTAAAGCGACAGCTTCGTGCGGGTCGCTTTTTCTATGGCTGGGGTCAGGTATGTTGAGACTTTGCCGTCATTTTGGATGAGGGCTTTTGCCATGCTTGATGATACCGATGTCAGCGTCGGGTCTGTTATTAGGAATGCGGTTTTAATGCTGCTGTCTTGGTCTTTATTTGTAAGCGCTAGACCTAATTCATCATTAAAGTCATTGGCTGAACGTAGGCCGCGGAACATGACCGCCGCGCCAACTTGCTGCGCAAATTTCACGGTCATGCAGTCATAGCTTTTGGCTTCTAGTTTGCAGCCTTTAATGCCTTTTAATGCGCCATTTTTAATTTCTTCGTTAATCAGGTCAACGCGTTCAGGGATTGTAAATAGGCCTTGCTTGGCAGGGTTAATGCCAATCGCGATAATCAGGCGATCAACCAAAATAGCGGCTTCCTTAATCATTGCAATGTGACCAAGGGTGAGGGGATCAAAAGACCCTGCATAAATGCCAATACGTTCTTTGCTTTTCTTTGCCATATATTTTGATTACTAAACTCACCCCCGCCTGTCAATACGTAAAATATATTTGGCATTAGGCTGAATTATACATTTTTCAACTTTTAAATCTGATTTTGCTGATTTTTCTGTTGCAAAAGGGCGTCAAGTTGTGAGAGATAGGGAGCAGTAAACTGTGCAAACCTAATATATAAAAAATAAGAAGGCTAACATGTCTGATCTACGTTCGACAATTAACACTGCAATGAAAACTGCTATGAAAGAAAAAGACGCTGTGTCTTTATCAACCATCCGTTTGATTTCAGCGGCAATTAAAGAGCGTGATATTAGTGCACGTAGTGCATCAGGCCAAGACGGCATCGCGGATGAAGACGTATTAAGTCTGTTGCAATCGATGATCAAGCAACGCCAAGAATCTTCACGTATTTACCGTGAAGGCTCTCGCGATGATTTGGCAGAGCGTGAAGAAGCTGAAATTGGCGTTATTCAAGGTTTCTTGCCAGCGCAGCTTTCTGAAACAGAAATTGATGACGCTGTTGCGGGTTTGATCGCGGAAGTCGGCGCGGAAAGCATCAAAGACATGGGCAAAGTTATGGCTGCATTGAAAACACAATATGCAGGCAAGCTAGACATGGCCCGCGCAAGCGCAGTTGTTAAAGAAAAGCTCGGCTGATTAATAAACTAAATTGATTATAATTTAGTTTTTCTTGCCTGCGGGGGCTAGAAAATACGGGCATATCTTGCTAATCATGGCCTATGAGCAAATTTACACCTCAGTTTTTAGATAAGATACGTGATAACGTCACGCTGTCGGATATTATTCGTCAGCGTATTAAGCTATCGCGCGCTGGGCGTGAATATAAGGGCTGCTGCCCGTTCCATAAGGAAAAAACCCCATCCTTTTACGTCAATGATGATAAGCAGTTTTATCACTGTTTTGGTTGTGGCGCGCATGGTGATGCGATCCGCTTCATTGTTGAGCATGACAATGTGCCTTTCCCTGAAGCTGTTGAACAGCTTGCAGACAAAGCGGGCATCCCAATGCCTGTTGAACGTCAGCAAACCGCGGCGGATTATCATTATGAACAAGTGCGTAAGGGGCTTTATGAATTAATGGAAGATGCCGCGCATTGGTTTACGCAGCAACTTTATGCGCCTGAAAATAAAGTTTTCTTGGATTATCTCACAGGGCGCGGTGCGTCAAATGGCATGCTATCATCCTTCATGATTGGCTGTGCGCCTTTAGATGGTCAGGCGCTGCCTGCATATTTGCGCAGCAAAGGTTATGATGATGCGCAAATGATTGAAGCAGGGTTATGCCGCGCGAGCAAGAAAGACGGCAAGCCTTATGCGTTCTTCCGTGAACGCATTATGTTCCCTGTTTTTGATACACGTGGGCGCGTGGTGACTTTTGGCGGGCGTATCTTGCCAGATCATGTGCGCAATGCCGCAGGCTTCCCGCCGCATGGGAATGACTTTGTGCCGCCTAAATATATCAACGGCGCAGATAGTAGCTTGTTCAATAAAAGTGCGACTTTATATGGCGCTTATCAAGTGCGTAAAGCGAGCCGTGAAGGCCATACGCCTGTTGTGGTGGAAGGCTATTTAGATGTGATTGCCTGTCACGAAGCAGGCTTCCGTGGTGCTGTGGCGCCGATGGGGACGGCACTAACCGATGAGCAAATTCAAACGCTTTGGAAGATTGGCGCTTATAACCAGAAAACACCGATATTGTGTTTCGATGGGGATAGCGCGGGTAAGCGGGCGGCGATGCGCGCGATGGAGCGTATCTTGCCGCATGTGGCATCTGACCACACGGTGAAAATTGCCTTCATGCCAGAGGGCGAAGATCCGTACTCCTATATTAAGTCCAAAGGGGAAAAGGCGCTGCGAGAGGTATTTAGGCAGTCTATGAGCCTTGCGGATTTCCTTTGGGATTCGCATGTCTCTGGTAAACGCTTTGAAACGCCAGAAGAACGCGGCGCGCTTGAAAAAGCATTAAATGCATCCGTTGATATGATCGCGGATGAGCAGATCAAAGCTTATTACCGCCGTGATGTTAAAGACCGTCTTTATAAATTATTTTCAAACTTCGGTAAAAAATCAGGCAAAGGTAAGGGCGGTAAGTTTAACCAGTCCACCCAGCCAGATTTGGAAAAATACAGCCGCCGCGCCGTATTAAACTTATCAGGCGAAGATGAGGCCTTGGTTGAAACCTTGCAGACCATCTTGGTGCTCGGTGCAATCAAGTTTGCCCCATTGCTTGAGCGCTTTTACGATGTTATGGCTTATCGCCCATTCCGTCAGGGGGATATGGAACGTCTTAAGCAGTATTTGCTAGATGTTGATGTCGATGAATATGCGAATGATATGTCCGCCTTAATGCAGGCGCTGACGAATGAAGGCTATGCCCCAATCATACAACAGCGTGAACAGCAGGGGCTTTATATTCATGCGCCATGGTTAAAACCAGGGGCAGAAGAACATGACGCCGTAAAAGGATGGGACGGCGCCGTCGCCAGATTAAATGGTTTGGCGCATAAGGCTGCCTTGTTAGAAGCAACAAAAGCGCTTGAAAGTGACTTCACAGAAGAAAATGCGGCGCGCCTAGTCGCATTACAGCAGATGGATAACGCCCGAAAAGCCCTTTAGTTATGGTATGTTAGCGCTAAGTTATACAATATTAAAAAAATATTGGCTTTTTCTTTCAAAATCGGCTTTAATTTGCGATCTTCTCGGATTAGTATAATTTGTCCGAGTTGTGCTTTAAATTTCAATGACGTGGCCTATATAAGGTGAAGGCGTGTGGGTGCCAGAATTTTTTTGCGTTATTAAAGCATATGGTGGAATGGGTATAACAGTAATTAAAGCGAGCTTGATAGTTAAATGAGCGTTAGTGAAAAAGCAAGAAATCAAGATCATGACGATGAAGTAGGGTCAGCAGGCTCTATCGCCAGTGTCGTCAAGAAACTGACAAAAATCGGTAAAGAGCGTGGTTTTATCACTTACGATGAACTTAACAAAGCGCTGCCTGCGGAAGATTTCTCATCTGAGCAAATCGAAGACGCAATGGCGAATCTGTCTGATGGCGGTATCCAAATCGTTGAAAGCGAAGATGACTTTGACGAAGATAGCGAAGCCAAAGACCGTGAATATGATGATGAAAGCGATTACGAAGCCGGCGGTAACATCGCGAGCGACGATACAGGCCGTACGGACGACCCTGTGCGTATGTATTTGCGCGAAATGGGTACGGTTGAGCTGCTCTCTCGTGAAGGCGAGATTGCAATTGCCAAGCGTATAGAAGCTGGTAAAGAAATGATGATCAGCGGTATCTGTGAAAGCCCGCTGGCGATTGAATCATTGATTGCATGGTATGAAGCCCTGCAAAACGAAGAGATTTTATTGCGTGAGATCGTTGATCTTGAAGCAATGTATAGCTCTGATGACCCTGAAAGTGACCCTGATGCGCTTGATTCTGAGCGTGAAGACGGGGAAGACGTTGAGGAGTCTGAAGAGGAAGAAGACGGCGAAGGCGAAAGCGAAGGCAGCGAAGAGGGCGATGACGACGATGAGCTCGGCGGTGTGTCTTTGGCAGCCATGGAAGAAGAATTGCGCCCAGTCGTATTTGATATTTTCTCACGCATTCAAAAAACCTATAAGAAAATTCTAAAGGTGCAAAAAGAGCGTCTTGAAGCCTTCCATAAAGGTGACGAGCCTGATGATGCGACGAATAAGAAATATAAAGCGCTGAACGAAGAGATGGTTGAGTTGATGAATGAAGTCAGCTTGAACCCTGCGCGTATCGAACAGTTGATCGAGAAACTTTATAAAATGAACCGTGATTTGGTCAGCCTTGAAGGGCAGATCATGCGTTTCGCAACAGATTGCGGTGTTGACCGTGAAGACTTTTTGAAAAATCACTATGGTAACGAGCTTGACCCGAATTGGGTTGAAATGGTTTCTGGCTTGAAAGGTAAGGGCTGGGATCGTTTTGTTGAACGTTACGGCGCGCGCGTTACTGAAATGCGTGAACAAATCATGTGTATTGGTGATGAGGCGGGCCTGCCGCTTAAAGAATTCCGCCGTATTGTTTCGACAGTACAAAAAGGCGAAAAAGAAGCTGGTCGTGCGAAGAAAGAAATGGTTGAGGCCAACCTACGTCTTGTGATCTCGATCGCGAAGAAATACACAAACCGTGGTCTACAATTCCTTGATTTGATTCAGGAAGGTAACATTGGTTTGATGAAGGCGGTTGATAAGTTCGAATATCGCCGTGGTTATAAATTCTCGACTTATGCGACATGGTGGATTCGTCAGGCGATCACACGTTCGATTGCGGACCAAGCGCGTACAATTCGTATTCCAGTGCATATGATTGAAACCATCAACAAGCTTGTTCGTACAAGCCGTCAGATGATGCACGAAATTGGCCGCGAGCCAACACCAGAAGAATTGGCAGAGCGTCTACATATGCCGCTTGATAAAGTGCGTAAAGTTCTGAAAATCGCGAAAGAGCCAGTATCTTTGGAAACACCAATCGGTGATGAAGAAGATTCAAGCCTTGGTGATTTCATCGAAGATAAGAACGCGATTTTGCCAGTTGAAAGTGCGATCCACTCAAACCTGCGTGAAACAACTACGCGCGTATTGGCAACGTTGACACCACGTGAAGAGCGCGTCCTTCGTATGCGTTTCGGTATTGGTATGAATACTGACCACACATTGGAAGAAGTTGGTCAGCAGTTCAACGTAACACGTGAGCGTATTCGTCAGATTGAAGCGAAAGCGCTACGCAAGTTGAAGCATCCAAGCCGCAGCCGCAAACTACGCAGCTTCCTCGATACATAAAGAATTTTAAAGGCCCTGAAGAGGGTCTTTTTTATTATGGCGGATTAGGTGATCAATGCTCTTGACATAACTCTTGTGGCCTGATAGTTTGCACAAAGTAAATAATTAAATAATAGGGAGTTAAGCGAATGTCGATGTCAGAAGTTTTTTATAAAGTTGCGTCAGCTGTGAATGATAAAGTTCCAGGTGCGGGTCCAAAAATGTATGAATGGGCAACAAGTGCAAGCAGTTTTGTTGAGCTTGCTGTGGTTGCAGGTCTATCACTTGGTGGTGGTCAGAAATAAGCGAAATGCTTATATCTAAAAAATAAAGCCGGATGCTTTGTCCGGCTTTTTTGTTGTCTGAATTTATAAAATTACTGTGGGTTCCAGCCGAGCCAGTTACGTAGGCGGCCGCCCCATGGTGAATTTTGTTGGTCTTGATGGTGCGGTTTGCCGTTATCATCAATCGCATCACAGCGTTTTTTCACTTCATCCAAATGTGCTTTATCAAGTTGACCTAGATTATGTAGGTTCTCACATAGCTCAATCGCCAAGCTTTGTAAGCGTGCACGCACACGTGGAATATTGATGTAATTTTCTGCAATTTTCTCAAGCTTCTGCGTGTTTTCAGGTGAGGCATCTAATGTGTCACGTGAGGGGCGCAGATTGAGCTTATCAATTTCTTCCGATGTTAGGCGTGGATTGAAAATGGTGATGTTTTCTTCGCCAATCAAGTTGCCAAGCGCTTTGCGTGATAGGGAATGAGTGTAATTCTCCATATCTGTCAAAATACCGCCTGTTAATACGCGGCCAACAACGCCAAGCTGTTTATGTTCTTGCATGATGAAGTCTTCATCAAATTTACCAACGCCGAAATAAACCAGTTTAATTTCTGTGTCGGCATCTTTGTTGTTGTAAAGGTCACATACTGATGCGATGGGCGAGTGGATGATTGCCTGATCCGCGAAGACTTTATCGGTTAGAGTCTTGTGTGGCACGAAGGCAAATGGGCTACAAATACTTGCCATGGTCGCGTCCCAAAGGAATTCATTGCCTTCTGATGTTTCGCCTGTCGCATCTGGTGTATTGGCGAATAAATCATTCTTGCGGTGATAGAAATGCTCAAATTCGGCGTTTTCTAGGTTGTAAGAGGCAATATAGATCGATTTTGGACTATCGCTTAGGCGGTTTTTGCCAAAATATTCTTTAAATTTCTCTTTTGGGCGTTCAGATGAATAATGATAGTCGCCCGCCCAATGTTTGATGATGAAATCAACAGGTTTGCGCGCGGCGTTATAGAAGGCGGCGCTTAACATGCCTGTTGGCTCGATTTGGTCAATATAAATGCGCATGGTTTTGATCATTTCGCGCATTTCTTCTGATATACTGCGATCTTTATCAAGGCGTGCGCAGATTTTTAATGCATTCTTTTTGGATTTTTCGCTGATGATGTCTTGTTTGGCGAATTTTTTAAGGGCATCAAAATCTTGATAATAGCTTTCATCTAAGGCGCGTGTTAACTGGTTAGATGTGCGGATGATTTCATTTAAGCCGAAACGGTGGCGTTTTAATGGGTCGGTACCGTTAAAGACAAAGCTGGCGACATTGGTGAAGGTCATTTTCAATGCGCGGCTTGGGATCGGTTCAAAGAAATACTGACCGTCATTTTTGTAATGTTCGAGGGTGTTGGCTGCGCTGTGACCACAAAGTAGGCTAGTGACGCAGATAGAGCCTGTTGATACGCCTTCAAAAGCTTGGAAGAGGTCTTTACATTGCAGGCCTGTTAGGCGTTCGAGTTCCGTCAGCATAACGAGCGGAACGCAGCCGAGCATCGCGCCGCCGGGAATATAAAGCATATAAACGGATTTTTTGTTACTCTTGGTCATTCGACCGGCTCCCCATGTTTATATTATTATTATTTAGTATAGTTTTTTGTTTTTTTCATATTAGGAAAAATAAATCTTCAAATCAAATTTTTTGTGTGCTGCGGTGAAACAAAATCTTGCCCTTGTGTATAAAATAAGTTAAATCAGTGAGGCTTAAGCTTATAAGATGCGGTTTTTAGCTATAATCTTGTGAATACAGCTTATGCAATGTGGGCCTGTAGCTCAGCCCGGTTAGAGCGCTCCGCTCATAACGGATCGGTCGCAGGTTCGAATCCTGCCGGGCCCACCACTTGCACAATAAAATAATCATGAATTAGGTGTTCGACTTTGAAAGCATATCATTTTGTATATATGTGCCTGTCATGCTTTTGCGTAGTTTTTGGAATGAAGGAATAGATGGTATGTGTGCCCAGACGTATTGCGGAATTGATTTTGGAACATCCAATTCAACATGTGCGATTTTTCAAAATGGTGAAGCGCGTCTTGTTGCGCTAGAAGGTGAAAAATTTGATATGCCGAGCGCTGTTTTCTATGAAGAGGGCGGCGATATCCTTTTTGGGCGCGAAGGTATTTTAGCCTATGTCGAGGGTGAAGAGGGGCGCTTAATGCGCGGGCTTAAATCTATGCTCGGCACATCGCTGATGAATGAGCGCACTGTCATTAATGGCCGCGCGACATATTTTAAGGATATTCTACGTGCTTATTTGGCGCATATTAAACGCCGCGCGGAACAGGCTGCGGGCGAAAGCATTGAAAAGGTTGTGATGGGGCGTCCTGTTCATTTCCATGATGATGCGCCTGATGCGGATGCGGAATCTGAAGCAGTACTGCGTGAGGTGGCGGGCTATATCGGTTTTAAAGAAGTGGTCTTTCAATATGAACCTATTGCGGCCGCTTTTTCGCATGAGCGTTTGATTGATGAGGATAAGCTGTCTTTGGTTGTCGATTTGGGCGGCGGTACGTCAGACTTTACCGTTATCCGTTTATCACCCGCACGTAATGTAGCGGAGGACCGTGCGTCAGATATTCTGGCCACATCAGGGGTGCGTATCGGTGGGACGAATTTTGATAAGCGTTTATCAATGCATAGCTTCATGCCGTATTTAGGTTTGGGCTCACAATATGGGACAACGTTCGACCAGAGTAAGCTGCTCGATATGCCGACAACTGTATATCAGGATTTATCTGACTGGCCACGCGTGCATTTTGCACAGACGCAAAAGGCGTTGATTGACACGCAGCAAATCCGCCGCACAACTTTGGCGCCTGAAGCGCTTGATCGGTTAATCCATTTGCAAAAGAATAAATTGGGTCATGCTTATTTACAGCAGGCGGAACAGGCGAAGATTGCATTGTCGGATGAAGTCGTCGTGGACTTATCCATGAAGGCGCTTGGTTATGATTTTGCCGTATCTGTGCGTGAAGAGGAATTGCAAGCCGCCATTAATGACCAGATTGATAAAATCCGCAGCACGATGATGGCATGTTTGGATGATGCGGGCGTGGATGCAGATGCGATTGAGCTGATTGTATTGACGGGCGGGTCGAGTGAATTGCCTGCAATTAATACTATGGTTGGCGCTGTTTTTCCCAATGCGACAGTATCGCGTAATGATAAGTTTTGTAGTGTAGGGCTGGGGTTGGCCTATAGCGCCGCGCAGGTTTTTGTTTAATTGCGGGTGAGCAGTTGATTTTTATAGCTTTGGCGTGCAAAAAAGCTTTGACATTCTGTTTGTAATCCGTATATTGCGACTATTCTCAAAAAAGAGAAGGCTGTCCATTGGGGCGTTTTCCGTTGATTTGGGGCAATGAGGCTTTTAAATCAAACCGTATTGTCGGTGTATATTGGGACAAAAATGAATAAGAAAAGGAAACTTTACTATGAGTGGTAAGCGTATAAGCGCGAAATATAAAATTGACCGCCGTCTAGGTTGTAACCTATGGGGCCGTGTTAAATCTCCTTACAACCTTCGTCAAACTGCACCAGGTATGCACGGCCAACGCCGCGGCAAACTTTCAGATTACGGTTTGCAATTGGTTGCGAAGCAAAAATTAAAAGGTTACTACGGTAACATCGGTGAAAAACAATTCCGTCGTTACTACGCAGAAGCATCTCGTCTACGTGGCGATTCAGGTCAAAACCTTGTTGGTCTTCTAGAGCGTCGTTTAGATGCGGTTGTTTACCGTGCGAAATTCGTTCCAACAGTATTCGCTGCGCGTCAGTTTGTTAACCACGGTCACATTTTGGTGAACGGTAAGCGTATCAACATTCCTTCATACCAAGTTAAAGAAGGTGACGTTATCGAGATCCGTGAATCTTCACGTCAGATCCCAATGGTTATCGAAGCTCAACAATCACAAGAGCGTGAATATTGTGAATATATCGAAGTTGATGAAAAAGCTTGTAAAGCTACATTCCTTCGTACACCTTCATTGGAAGATGTTCCATACGCAAGTTTGATGGAACCAAACCTTATCGTCGAATTCTATTCACGTTAAGATCTGCAGAATTCAAAAGAAAAGGGCCGATTTCTCGGCCCTTTTTTTATTCTGTGCTTTTTTGCTTTAGGCTTAGTCTTCTAAAGACAGACTGCCTGCGCCTTGTGATGCGCCACCTGCGTTATCAATCACAACATCCATACAAACGTTAAATTCTGTTAGGTCTAGTGATTTGCGTGCGTCGCGTGGCAGCATGATCTTGTGTTTTATACAGTAGCTGATTAACGCCGCGCTGACAAAGTCTGCAGTCAGGTTGAAGAATTTATGTTCAAAGGTTTCTTCATCAAAGAAGGTGACGATAATGGCGCGGTCTTGGCCATCAACGTTGAAATTTTTGTTCACGCCAGTTTGTTTGCCTTTCATACTGTGCAATTCATATTCAGCATGACCGGCATATTTAGCGCGGATCATTTTACCTTTTGGGAAAGGGATGTTCTCGCTCTTGCCGAATTCTAACAAGGCTTCTGTTGTTTCTTTGTGCGAGAAAACCAATCGTCTTAGCTCTGCTGGCATTCTAATTTTGTCCTAAGTTTTTTAAATTATTAAATTTTTATACGCCTATTCTATTATAAAAAAGCGTGTTGTGAAAGGGGGCAGCGTATTTTGTGCAAATCTTATAAAATTTAGGGGCTTCATAAGATATTGTTAATATTTTCGCGTCATATTTATTTCTAGGTAAGTGGATGTGCAAGGCAGAATTTTATGTTACAATGCCTGCTGAGTACAGAAAGTACCGATCTTTGGTTCGTTGAACAATATATCTGATTTAATCTTGATTTCATGAGAGGTAATAAGCGTGAGTGGTGAATTCCCAGAATCTGATGACGATGTAGAAGTGATCTCGTTATCGCTTGAGGAAGATGATCAGGATGATATCGCGGAAGACGCGGTGATGGATGATGTTGCAGAGGCGCATATGCATACGCAGCCTCATAATCTGCGTGCTGAACAAGCGGCAGATGACGCACATGATGCGCAAGATTTATACAATCAAGGTTCTGGTGTGGTTGCGCATGTTGAGCGCGGCGGTGATTTGAATATTTCAGGACAAGCCAGTGCTGATGAGGGGGATGATGACATCCTTGATGTTGAGGCGACTGAGGTTTTGCCTGAGGTTGTTGGTGGCGCGCAGGGAGTATCACAGCGCAAATCATCTGATTTGGAAATGGAAGAGCAGCGTGGCGGCGGCGTTAGCGGCGGCGCGGTTGTGGGCGGTAAGAGTGTTCCTGTTAATGTTGACCGCAAAAATGAATCGCGCTTAGGTGATCGCCTTATCCAGCTTGGTGTTTTGACGCGTGAACAGTTAATGGTTGCGCTTCAGGAAAAGAAAATTTCCGGTAAGATGCTGGGTCAGGTTCTTGTAGACCTTGAGTTTATTGATGAACAAGTGCTCTCGCAAGTTTTGGCGGAAGCGGCAGGGCATGAAGTTTTTGACCCTAAAAATACGATTTTTGATGGTGCGGCACTAGAACTTATGGACCGTGCAACGGCGGAGAAAATGAATGTTCTGCCTGTATCGATTGATGATGATGAGATTTGCGTGGTGATGACTGACCCGCATGATGTTGTGGCGATGGACTCGTTAAGACGTTATGTGCCGAAAGGGTTAACCATTCGTCCACTTGTTAGTACGCCGACGATCTTGGCAGAGGCGATTGACGCGGCCTATGGTTATTCAAGTGCGATTGATGAGATTCTCGAAGAGCTGGAGCGTCAGGGCGATGATATTGATGTCGCTGATTTAACAGGTGATACGGCCTATACACACCCTATTGTTCGTTTGGTGAATGCGCTTGTGTTCGATGCGGTGAAAAAGGGCGTATCTGATTTGCACTTTGAGCCTGAAGAGAACTTTATTCGTTTGCGTTTCCGTTTGGATGGTGTGCTTTTCACGGCTTATATGATCCACAAAAAGCATTGGAACGGTATTTCACAGCGCCTGAAATTGATGTCTAATATGAATATCGCCGACAAGCTTAGTCCGCAAGACGGGCGTTTCCACATCAATGTTGGCGGGCGCGAGGCAGATTTCCGTGTGTCATCTTTGCCAACGGTTTGGGGCGAAAATATCGTTCTGCGTGTTTTGGATAAAAGTTCGAGTATTTTGCCGCTATCGGCGCTTGGTTTCAGTAAAGTGAATCAGGAAAAGATTGATTACTGTCAAACTAAACCTGAGGGGATTATTATTGTAACTGGGCCAACGGGGAGTGGTAAAAGTACGTCGCTTTATTCGATGTTGAACCACATCAACTCGGTTGAGGTGAATATTCAGACGCTAGAAGACCCTGTTGAATATAGTTTGCCAATGATCCGTCAGACCAATGTCCGTGAAGGTGTGCTTGAGTTCTCTGATGGTATTAAGGCAATGCTTCGACAAGACCCTGATATTATCTTTATCGGTGAGATTCGTGATCAAACGACAGCTGAAATGGCGTTGAAGGCCGCGATGACAGGTCACCAAGTTTATACGACGCTCCACACAAACGACTCTTTTGGGGCTTTACCACGTCTGATGGACTTGAATATTAAGCCAGGTATGCTTGCGGGCGCTATAATTGGTGTGTTTGCGCAGCGTTTGTCGCGTCGCCTTTGTACGCATTGTAAGCAGCCATACCGTGCGAGCGAAGAAGAATGTGGTTATTTAAAAGTTGACCCGTCTAATCCGCCAGAAATTTTTAGAGCGAAAGATAAGGGTTGTCAGATGTGCGCAGGCACAGGCTATAAGGGTCGTATCGCTTTGGCTGAGATTTTGACTTTTGATGAAGAAATGGATGATTTGGTGGCTGCAAACGCCCCAAAATCGGAGTTAAAGAAGATGGCCTTTCAAAAAGGATTTAAAAGCATGAAAGATGATGGTATGCTAAAGATACTTGAAGGCACAACAGACTTTGCAGCTGTGTCAAAAGTTGTTAATATAGATAAAGACTAACTTACGTGCGGCGTTCTGTCGTGCGCCTTACAATTGTTCAAATATTATGCTGGTTCAAGACTTATTAGGGGGCAGCCATTCATAAGTTTAAGTATAGAGCGCTAAATGCCAAGGGCCGTCCGATTAAGGGCGTGATGTCGGCCAAGAATGAAATTGATTTGTATAATCAACTTCAGGGTGCCGGTATGGAGCTTATGGGCTGCTCTGATATGGATGCAGGCAGTAAGCTTAGTGGTCTGTCGCTTGGCGTTAAAAAAGTCAAAATACGTGATTTGATCCAGCTTTTCATGCATTTGGAACAGATGCAATCGGCTGGTGTGCCGATGCTTGATTCGTTGGCTGATATTCGTGATACGACAGACCATAACACATTGCGTGATATTATGGCGGAAGTGCATCGTGATGTTTCTGAAGGTAGTTCGCTTTCTGAATCTTTGGCGCGTCATCCTAAGATCTTCAATAATCTTTATATTTCATTGATTGCCGCTGGGGAGGATACGGGTGATTTGACGTCGTCATATCGCCAGTTGATGCGCTTTTTGAAGTGGATGGATGAAATGCAGTCGCAAATTAAAAAAGCGACGCGTTATCCGATGATTTTGCTTGCGGCTGTATTGGGGGTTGTTGTCGTTATGATGGGCTATGTTGTCCCTGAAGTCGTTGGGTTCATTAAAAATATTGGCCAAGAATTGCCGTTTTATACAATATGGCTGATTAATACATCTGAATTTTTTCAGGCTTACTGGTGGGCGATTTTAGGTACACCTTTTGCAGTGTTCTTCGGCTTTAAAACTCTGAAGAAGCTTTCAGCTGATTTCGCATATAGAGTTGATTATATGATGCTTTCTTTTCCCATATACGGGAATTTGACACGTAAAATTAACATCGCGCGTTACGCGCAAACCTTTGGTGCTTTGTTTGCCAGTGGTATTGATATTATGAACTGTTTGCGTAGTTCGCGTCAGACGGTGAATAACTTGGCGTTGATTGAAGCGATGGAGGCAGTGGAAGCCTATGTGCAGGCAGGTAGCCCACTTTCTGAAGCCTTCTCATTAAGTGGTGAGTTCCCAAGCTTGGTGACGCGTATGATTAAAATTGGTGAAGAATCTGGTAACCTTACATCTGTATTGGAACAGGTTTCAGACTTCTACACCAAAGACGTTGATGAGGCGATTCAGGGCATGATTGCAATGATCGAGCCGTTTTTGACGGCCTTCCTCGGTATTATGATTTTATGGATTGCGGCTGCGGTATTTGGCCCAATTTACTCAAGTTTTGAAAATATAGGTTTCTAAGGACAATAGTCATGGCTTCAAAACCAATGCCGTTAATGGCTCCATCGCGCACCGTCTTGATGATGACAGATGAAAGTCTGGCCATTTACAATGTACGTAGCGGTTTTGTGAAACTCGAAGGTGTCGTGCCTTGGGTGGATGAGCAGTTTATTGATAAAACACTGACGGTATTGTCAAAGAAATGTACGGGCTCAATCTTGCTGCTTAACGATATGGTTGAGCAGCATTACCGTAAGGAAAAATTACCTAAAGTTGGCGCGCTTGACCGCACGGGTGTATTGCGCCGTAAATTGGCCGTAGTCTTTCCGAACCACCCAGTGCGCGCCGCTTTGGCGATGAAGTCTGATAAAAAGACGCCTGGTGATTATTACCTATTTACTGGTGTGCCTGTTACGCAGCCTTTTAAACTGACAATGGAAGCGGTAAACAAGTCTTATGGTCAAGTTTTTGGTTATGCGACTTTGCCTGTTGAATCGGCAGGTATGATCAGCGATTTGGCACAAAATCTTGCGAAAGAAACTAAGCGTAAGAAATCGAAATGGGTTGTCTTCATTGGTCAGCATGTAAATGGTGGCTTGCGTCAGATTGTCACGAAAGATGGCGAATTGGCGTTAACCCGTATTACACCAATTGTGGATTCGGACATTGACCCGGGCTTGTGGGCGAGTGAGGTTGCTCAAGAATTTACAGCGACGATGAGTTATTTATCACGTTTTGGCTATGCGCAGGAAGACGGCCTTGATGTTATTGTGATTTCAAATCCTGAGGCGTCTCAGGCGCTTGAGGCGATGATTACTGTCTCTTGTTATTTAACAGTGATGACGATTGCGGATGCGGCGAAGAAAATTGGCGTTCGCATTGGTCCGCAAGATGATCTGCGCTTGGCTGATCCGCTCCACGTGGCTTGGGTCGGGCGTAAAATGGCATTGGATTTGCCATTAAAGTCTAAAGACCTTGATAAGATTATGCAGCCGCGTCAAATGGCGAATGCTGTGATGATGTTAGCCACTGTATCGTTCCTTGGTGCGATTTATTTTGTATCGGTTACAGGGCAAAAGCTTTATCAGGTTGATGCCGATATTAAGTTGGCGAAAGAGCAGCATGTTCAAGTTGAAAACATGTATAAGCGCGAAGTTGAAAGCAAAAAGAAGATCGGCATTGATCTCGATAAATTCTTTAATGCAATTAACCTTTATAATGATTTGTCGGTCAAAAATTTCGATAGTTTAGCTTGGGCGAAAGATATTACGCAGAATTTGGGCCATAATATTCGCTTTGATGACTTTTCGCTTCGTTATGTTGCGCCAGCAACAACCGGCAATAATCGTTATAATCAGAGTAAAGGCCAGATTGAGGCAACTTTAGCCATGAGTTTCCCGCAGGAAGTCGAGGTTGAACTTGGTAATATCAGCGTCAAAGCCTTGCGTGCCCGTTTAGAAAAGTATTTTGGGGATGAGTATAAAGTCGTTGTGACCAAAGAGCTTCAAGATGCGGCATCAGTGACTACACTTTCTGATGAGGTTGGCTACAATATAGGTGCAAATCCGCAGCGCAATCAAACGCGCCAGAAGAGCCAGCAGGATTTGACTGCTGAAATTATGATACGAAAGGACTTGAAATAATGGTTTCTATTTTGGGTGTAAAGCGTATCGTATTTATAGCCATCTTGGTTGCTTTGAATGTTGGTGGCGGCTTTGGTTATAAATATATGAATGACACAATCACTGTAAAAGAACGTCAATTGAATGGTTTAAAGCGTAAAGTGCGTGACCGCTTTAATGAGGTCAAGAAAGTGCGTGAGCAATTCGAAGCTTTACGCGGCCAAGTGGCTGATTATATTCGCCTTGAGAAAAATGACTTTTTTGTTGAACAAGACCGTGAGGTTTTGCGTGATATTTTCTTTGATGCACAAAAGAAATCGCAAGTCCTTCGTGCGAAATATGATGTAAGCCCATATAAAACACAAAGCAGCCCATTTATTACGCAGCCAAGTTTAAAATGGGTGAATAGTACCGTGAATATTAAGATTGAAGCGCTTGATGATATAGATGTGTTTAGTTTCATTGAGTTGGTACAGCAAAAATTCCCTGGCTATGTACAGTTCCAGTCGATTAACTTGAAAAAGAATGCGACATTGTCCGCGGACACATTAAAAGATATTGGTTCAGGTTCGCCAGTAAGTTTGGTGAATGCTGAGGTGAGCTTTCTATGGCATGCCGTTCCTGAAACTAAGCCAGAGCAAACCGCAGCGGTTCAATAAAAAGTGAGTAGCAAGATGCAGCAGGCGATAAAGAGAATTTTTGACCAAAGCAAAGTGCTTAAGCTGAATTTATTTGGCTTAACATTGGCTGTTATGCTGTTAAGCGGCGGCAGTGCATTTGCGCAATCTTTGTATAACGGTGAAAGCTTTTTGGATGAGCGAGAGTTCAGAGGTCCACAGCAGCAAATTATAGTCGACGAGAAAGTGGTTTTGCCTAATTTGCTGGAGTTAAAAAAGGGGCAAGAGGAGTCTACTGCCGAATTCAAAAACATGATGGAGAATATTGTTAGCCAGATTGATGAGGCTACGGATATTGTCTATGAAAAACCAGTAATGAAATCATTATTCTTCAACTTACAGGAATATGCGTTAATTCAAGAAGCACGTCGCGGCTTTGAAGCGCGCCTTCCTGGCTCGGGTAAGGCGCTGAATAATGCGCCGTCACGCGAAATTCGCGCGCGTCGCGATTTGGTTTTGGGTGGTATCGTATATAAAGGTAAGAAGCAGTGGACGATCTATTTGAATGAGTTGCGCGTTACGCCAGATAATTTGCCAGATGAGGTTTTGGATATACAGGTCGAAAATGACTATGTCCGCTTAAAGTGGTTTGATAAGGGAACAAATCAGATTTTTCCGGTCAAGTTGCGTCCGAACCAAACTTTCAATCTTGATGCAAAGCTATTTTATCCAGGCTGATATTTAGAAGATAAATTTTACTAGTAAAACTATATCCATGTCTCAAACTGAAATTCTTTTAAACGCTGAAAAGCTATGTGTAGGCTACTCGAATGTCGACGTTTTGTCGAATGTTGATTTGTCGGTGAAACTTGGTGAAACAGTTGGCTTAATTGGCTTGAATGGGGCGGGTAAGACAACCCTTATAAAAACATTACTGGGCTTGCGCAAGAAAAAGGCTGGTGTCTTTCGTAAGGCGTCAAATGATGGCGATCAAACGTCAATTGCTTATTTACCTGAGAAGTTTGAGCCGCCTGCGTTTTTAACGGGTTATGAATTTATAGAGTTTTCTTTAAATATTTATGGACGTAAACCTGACCGTGAAGCTATTCGTTTGGCTGTGCATGATTTGGCTTTTGACCTAAAGTTTTTGGATAAAAAGGTGTCATCTTATTCAAAAGGCATGCGCCAGAAAATTGGTTTATTGGCAACTGTGCTTACCGGATGCGATTTGATGATTTTGGATGAGCCGATGAGTGGCCTTGATCCATTTTCGCGTAGCCTTGTTAAAGACTTAATTAAAAGCGAAAAAGAGAAGGGGACTTCTTTTTTAATTAGCAGCCATATTCTTGCCGATATGGAAGAGATTTGTGATAAAATCGCAATTATTGATCAAGGCAAAATACATTTTAATGGTGTGGCGTCTGTTTTTATTTCATCGCGCGATGGTGATACGCTTGAACGCTGTTTTATGGACTTGATCCTGCATAATCGTTAATAAAGCTGGGCTTTATCCTTTAGATTGTGGGTCAGGTTTTTATACGCTTGGCATCGCGGTTTTCTTCATGTACAATGCAATAGTCTATATGGTTTTTCCTGCCTCTCACGAGTGAGTATTTCAATGAATGTTCGTAAATATCTTTTAAGTTGTGCTGCTATAGCTATATCTGGTGGTGTTTTAAGTTTCGCTGTGCAACAGGCAAATGCGCAGCCTGCTGATGACTTTTTTGCACCGCCAGTGGTTGAAAATGTCACTGAAATTGAACTTCCTGAAGTCGATGCACCAGATGCAATGGATGCAATGCAGGACATTGCTGTGCCTGAGTTCCCAGAAGATGATATTGCAAATACATCTCCAGAAAATTTAGGTGAGTTTCTACCTGATGTTGATGCGGATGCCATGGTGGAGCCAGAGGTCGTTTCCGAAGATTTACCTGCCTTTCCTGAAGTGGACGGTATCGGTGAAGGTTTAGCAGAGACGTCAATTCCTGCGCCTACCCCTGTGGAGAATACAGCGGATATAGCACCAACAGTTGCTATTCCTGCACCGCAGTTACAAGCGCAAAGCAATGATATGGCGCCAGGTGGTGCAGAAGCGTTGAAAGCTATTTCGGGCGAAAGCAAGGGGGCTGTTCAGCCTTCAACAAGTTTCGAAGATATTGAAGAAAAATATTACAGCGCGGATCGTGGTGTTACGACATCTGATTTGAACGCGCCAACCAAGGCGGACCCGAGTAAAGATCCTGCGCAGCGTATTGTTGTGATAGATCGCGTAAGCACAGTGAATAGTGTGGATGCGCGTTTTGTAGCAGCTCAACGCGCACTTGATTTGCGCCGTTATGATGCAGCATTACAAATGTTTGAAGATTTATATGTGAAAAACCCACGCGACCAACGCGTATTGATGGGACGAGCAGTTGCGCTCCAAATGACTGGGCATGAGGAGAAAGCAATTCAGGCTTATGAAGAATTGCTTGATCTAACGCCGAAGAACCCTAAAGTCTTGGTGAATATGATGGGTTTGATTGCTAAGCAGTATCCTGCCGTTGCGCTAGAACGACTAAAAGGCCTTTATGAGAAAAATCCTGGTAATGCGGCAATCGTGGCGCAAATGGGTTTGGCAGAAGCGAAGCTACATAACTACAGCAGCGCCGAACGTTATATCGGTATAGCATCATCAATCGAGCCGCATAACCCGCAGCATTATTATAACTTGGCTGTTGTTTATGATAGCAACAAAGACTACGGCAAAGCGATTAAGCATTATGAGCGCGCATTAGAGGTCGATGCAGTAAGTGGTGGTAACCGCATTAAACGTGAGGTTGTTTATGACCGTTTAAGCCGTCTACGTAATATGTAAGTGATGCTTTTGTTTCAGGTCGTTGACATGATTATTCTTTTAAGCCTCTCCATTGTCATGGGGGGGCTTTTTGGTAGTTTTACTACAGCGCTTGTTTACCGTTTGCCCCGTAATATTCCCATTGCTTTTGGCCGAGGTGCAAAAAAAGGCGGAAAAGATTCAGGTGTTGCGCGATCCTATTGTACGTCCTGTAATCATCAGCTCGGCTTTTTGGATTTATTTCCAGTGCTTTCATTTTTGTGTCTACGCGGAAAATGCCGTTATTGTGGTGCAAGTTATGGCGCAAAATATTTCGTTATTGAATGCCTTAGTGTCATTTTGAGTGTTTTAATCTTTTTGGCTTGGGGGCTGAGCTTTAAGGCGTTTTTTGCATTATGTTTGCTGCCGATTTTGCTCGCATTACTATTTATTGACCTTGAGCATTATATTTTGCCGAATGTTTTAGTTTTTGCGCTGTTTGTGTTCGGGGTGATTGCGCGTCTCTTCATTGATGGTACAGGCGTGAGTATCCGTGATGTTGTCTGGCTGCTATTTGATTCTGTTGTTTATGGCGCTGTGGCCTTTTTTATTGGGTTTATTTTTTCGCGGATTCTGCGCAAAGATGCTTTGGGGCTTGGGGATGTGAAGTTTTATATGGCGGCGGGCGTGTGGCTCGGCGGATTGATTTTGCCTGCCTTTATGATGCTTTCTGGCGTCCTAGGTTTATTGCATGGTGGGGCGCTGCGCGTCTGTCATAAGAAGCCAATTTTTCCATTTGGCCCGTCATTAATTATTGCCTTAGTGCTTTGCTATCTTTTCAAAGATGCGATTTACGTGTATTTTTATGAGTGAATGTAACTTTTATTAAGAGAGTTTTTACATTCTAAAAATATGATATTCTAGTATATGCGCCAGAATGCGCATTCTTCTCAGCGTTTCGCGCCGACACCATATAAGGAGGGCTCTGCCTTGGATATTACTCAACTTCTTGCGTTCTCAATGCAAAATAACGCATCGGATTTGCACATCAGCTCTAATCAGCCACCGATTGTGCGTGTCTATGGTGAAATGAAACGCGTTAAGATGGATCCGCTTGCGAGTGATGATATTCGTACCATGCTGTTTTCGATTATGACGGAAGAGCAGCGCGCTGAGTATGAAAAAGAATTGGAGATCGATTTCGCGATTTCCTTCGGTGAAAAAGCGCGTTTCCGTGTGAACGCCTTTACCACGCGTGAAGGTGCTGCGGCCGTGTTCCGTAGTATTCCATCAGATATCCCAACTATGGAAGAATTAGAATTGCCGCCTGTTATGCGTCGTTTTGCGGAGCTTGAGAAGGGGATTGTCTTGGTGACGGGCCCGACAGGTTCTGGTAAGTCGACCACATTGGCATCGATGATCAACCATATTAACCAAACAACTAGTAAGCATATTCTGACGGTTGAAGATCCTGTGGAATTTTTCCATACATCTAAAAAGTCATTGGTGAACCATCGTGAGGTTGGTACGGATACGCATAGCTTTAATCGTGCCTTGAAGTCAGCGCTTCGTGAAGACCCTGATGTTATTCTGGTTGGTGAGATGCGTGACCACGAAACAATCTCTCTGGCGTTGACCGCTGCTGAAACAGGTCACTTGGTCTTTGGTACATTGCACGCGAACTCTGCGGCTAAGACGATTGACCGTATTATTGACGTGTTTGAATCGGGCGATAAAGAAATGGTGCGTGCGATGCTTTCGGGTTCATTGCAGGGCGTTGTTGCGCAAACACTATTGAAGCGCGCGGATGGCACAGGCCGTGTGGGTGCGTTTGAAATTTTGGTGGGTACGAATGCGGTGCGTAACTTGATTCGTGAAAACCAAATCGCGCAAATGTATTCGATGATGCAGACTGGTGCGCGTTATGGCATGGTCACAATGGAAGAGGCGATTAAGAACCTTGCTGAAGGCGGCATTATTTCACGCAGTGAAGCGCGCCGTGCCTTGCTTAAAGCTTCTGATGAAGAAAATGATTTTGATGATGACGATGACGTTCCAAACGCAAATGATTTGTCTGCAGGCTCTAAGAAATCATCAGATGGGGGCGATGATAAAGCGACGATTGAAGAAGGATATTCGTTTTGAGCGTACCTGTTATATTCAACTATCTCAAGGCTATGGCTGAGCATGATGCCAGTGATTTATATCTCACGCAGGGCTTCCCGCCAACCATACGTGTTGATGACCGTATCATAAATATCGAAGAGCATAAGCTTGATGTTAAGGATTTGAATGAGATCCTTGGTATGGTTTTAACCAACCGTCAACGCCGTGAATATGAAACAGATAAAGAGCTTAATACATCCCTAGATATGGGAAAATATGGGCGTTTTCGTTTAAACGTTTTCCGTCAAAAGCAAACACCCGGTTTAGTTATTCGCCGCGTGAAAACTGAAATTCCTAGTTTTGAAGAGCTGCAAATCCCAATGCTTTTAAAGGATTTGGCGTTAACAAAGCGTGGTCTTATTTTGGTTACGGGTCAAACAGGCTCAGGTAAGTCGACAACTTTGGCGGCGATGCTTAACCACCGTAATGAAAGCCGCCCCGGCCATATTATTACGATTGAAGACCCGATTGAATATTATCACGAGCATAAGAAATGCGTGGTTACGCAGCGCGAAGTTGGTGTGGATACGGAAAATTATGCTGTGGCCTTGAAAAATGCGCTGCGTCAACGCCCCGATGTTGTGTTGGTGGGAGAGGCGCGTGACCGTGAAGTGATGGAGCAGGCGCTCGCAACGGCAGAAACGGGCCATTTGTGTCTATCAACATTACACACCAATAACTCTTATCAGGGTATTGAACGTATTGTGAATATGTTCCCTGAAGACCGTCACGATCAAATCCGCGCATCTTTGGCTATGAATTTACGTGCAATCGTATCACAGCGTCTTGTGCCAACAATTACAGGCGGCATGACTGTTGCGATGGAGATTTTGATTAATGAAGGCTTGATAAAAGATTTGATCGAGCAAAATAAAGTTGGCAAAATTCCTGAGGTCATCGCGCAGAACATAAATATGGGCATGTGTACATTCGACCAATCGCTGCTTAATTTGTATAGCCGCGGGATTATATCCGAAGAGATCGCTATCGCTCATGCGGATATTGCTAATGATGTTCGCCTTAAAATACAACAGATGCGTTTGGGGAATACGGATGTCGGGCTGACAAATCTTGATACATCACGCCTAAAAATTTCTGATTAAAGCCGCTTACATCTCTCTAGGTTGTGCTTTAATTGATAAATCGCAATTTCAGCCCTTGCCTAAAAGGTTAAAAACAAGCAAAATAAAATCATGATTCTGTATAGTATGCCGAATCATATCTGATCCGTATTCTGAGTGATTAGTTCCTGTCTTACTCTATAAAGTCTTAAAAAGTGAGTTTCCGAATGTCTTCAACTAAGAAAATTAGCGCTTTCGCAAAACTATCCCTGATCATGACAACAACAGCCTTGTTAGGGCTCGGTGGTTGTGACTTGGCGAATAATCACACTAAAACGGATCGTAGCACCGGTCTTGAGTTCCAAGATTACCGAGATGCAATGTCACCACGCGAAGTCGATTTGCCAGATGAATTGGATGCGGGTGTTCCTGAACTTGAAAATTATGTTATGTCCGATGCGAGCGATTTTAAGCCTATGCCGATCGTATCTGTGTCCTTAAACCAAAATGTTCCGCTTCGTGATGCGCTGTTTGAAATGGCGAAGGAGGCTGGTTATGACATTGAGCTTGATCCACGTATTAGCGGCTCGATTATTTTTACAGCGCGTAATAAACCACTTGATATTGTTATGGGTCGTATTTCTGAGATTGCTGGCCTGCGCCATAAATTTGATGATGACTCAATTCGTGTTGAATTGGATACACCATATTCAAAAAGCTATAAAATTGATTATTTGAACTTGCTTCGTGAAAGCAAATCATCCATGAGCACAGATGTTTCTGTTGTCTCAGGTGAAGGTGCAAATACAGGGTCTAGCTTTGGTGTGACTTCTGAGGCATCTGCTGATTTTTGGGAAACTCTAGATGAAAACTTGGCACAGATCCTTGATTCGAACTCTACCGTAAATACATTGCGTACCGCGGCTGACCCTGCATTAAATATCGCACAGACAACACCGCCAGTTATTGCGCCAGTCCCCGCTGAATCTGTTGGCGGTAACCCAAGCGCAGAATTGTCGGCTGATGCGTTTGATGCGCAGCGCCCAACACCAGTTTTGCGTATTCAATCTTTGCCATCATCAGCGGCAAGTGCGAATGCGGTTAGCTTTACGCCAAGCTTCACAATTAACAAACAAGCTGGCCTTGTATCGATTTTCGCGAACGAGAAACAGCATAAGGAAGTGGCTTCTTATCTTAAAGAGCTAAAGCGTTCAGTATCTTCACAGGTGTTGATCGAAGCAAAAGTTCTTCAAGTTAGCTTAACTGATGAATTTTCAGCAGGCATCGACTGGAATAAAGTTGGTGGTTTCTTCTCTGGTGAGATGGGGCTTCAGTTCAGCACATCTGGTGGTACAGCACGTGGTCCACTTAGCCCGCCAAGTGCATCAAACTTCCAGTTAAGCTATACAGGTAATGATTTGAGCGCTGTTGTTGATGCGATCTCTCGCTTTGGTACAGTGCATGCATTAGCTAGCCCACGCCTGACTGTGCTCAATAACCAAGCGGCTGTTTTGAACGTTGCGGAAAACACGGTTTACTTCGAAATTGATATCGATACAACAACGGACGAAGGTGTGACACAAATTGAAACGGATTCACAAATTCGTACAGTGCCTGAAGGTGTGTTGATTAACGTTATGCCATCTATTGATTTGGATAGCCGTGAAGTTTCATTGTCCGTCCGTCCAACAATTACGCGTATTGAGAACTTTGTTGAAGATCCAGGCGTATTGTTGTCAGCTGCGCAAGCTGAAGCAGATGGCGCTGATGTGACAGGTATTACCTCTCAGGTTCCAATCGTTAGTGTACAGGAAATGGATTCTGTGATTAGCATCCCATCTGGTGATGTTGCCATCCTTGGTGGTTTGCTTGAAGACCGCACAGTGTCTGAAGAAAATGGCGTGCCTGTATTGGGTGAGTTACCATTATTTGGCTCAATGTTTAAAAACCACAATGACCGTATTCAGAAGACTGAGTTGATCATCTTCTTGAAGGCGACAATCATTGATAAAGCAGGTGACACAATCCACAATACGGACAAAGACTTCTACCGCACATTTTCTCAGGACCGCCGTCCATTGAAACTTTAAGTGCTGTGTAACTTCTTTGCTAAATAGGAATAATGTCGTTACCACTTATTAATTACACATTAAAAGCTGCAAAGCGTGACCGTTTAATTTGGATTATGACGGTCACGTTTGTATTAGCTATATGCATGTCTATTTTCATGTCATCTGCCGTTGCGGTTGAAAAAGAAATTTTTGCCGTTGTGTTTATGGGCGGAAGCATGCGTTTATTCGCTGTGATTGGCATTGTCCTTTTTGTGTGTTTTTATGTACGCCGCTTATTTGAAAATCGCGAAATTGAATATTTGTTATCACGCCCAATTTCACGTGCCGGATTTGTTTTGGCGAATGCTTTTGCATTATCCGTTGTCGCTTTTTTCTTCGCATTATGTGCGACATTGGCCGTTGGTTTCGTGGTTTATGATGCTTTCAGTGCGTCATATGCATTATGGTGCACAAGTTTTGTCGTTGAATTATTGGTGGTCGTTCATGCGGCGCTGTTTTTCTCTATGGTGATTACCAGTGCAGCAGGCAGTGCCTTGGCCACGATGGGATTTTATGTTTTCTCGCGTATGATGGGGCAGCTGTTAGGTATATCGGAATCTGGTGTTGATTTACCGGGCGGTGAATTTTTGAATATGCTGTTTAATGCTATATCGATGTTTATTCCGCGTCTTGACCTGCTTACCCAAACAAGCTGGCTTGTTTATGGTGTGCAGGATATGCAGGCCTGTGCATTATCAATTGCGCATGGTTTAGTGATTATTCCTTTGTTATTGCTCGCAGCAATATTTGATCTTACGCGCCGCGAATTTTAAGGGAGGCTTTCATCATGGATAAGTCTCTTCGTATTGTCTCCATATTATTGATTGCCGTGTTTGCGGTGCAGTTAGTGCTTTGGAACCAAACGCGTCATATGAAGCCGCGCTGGTTTAATGTCCCGCCTGCGCCAAAAGTTGCCACAAGCGCCAGTTTAACATTGGGGGATAGCCAGCTTGCTTATCGCGCCTATGGCGTGACGTTTCAAAATATGGGCGACCAAGGCGGTGATGTAACGCCGCTGCGTGATTTAGATTATGGCGAATTATCCAAATGGTTTGATGTGATGGATCATCTGGATCCTAAATCATCTTTTGTGCCCATGCTGGTGTCTTATTATTATTCAGCGACGGATAATAAACAGCAGTTAGATTACGTGATTGAGTATTTGCGTAAAATTGGCTTGCGCGATGCCGCTGATCATAAAAAATGGCGATGGCTTGTAAATGCCATCTTCCTTGCGCGTCACAAGCAAAAGGATTTGGATAAGGCTTTGGCGCTATCTTATGAACTTTCAAATCTACAAAACCAAGGTATTGAGCTGCCAAGCTGGGCTAAAAATATGCCATCCTTTATTAAGATGGAGCAGGGGGATAAGCAAGGTGCTTATGAAATGACCATTCGTTTATTGCAAGAAGGGGCGGAAGATATGCACCCGAATGAAGTAAATTTCATGGTTGATTATTTATGTACACGGATTTTGAGCAAAGAAGAAGCATCCATTCATCCCTTATGTCAGGACACGAAATAGCGTATAATAAGCCATGATGTTAGAGAGCCTTCGTTTTACATTATTTGATATGCTCGCCATCATTGGCTTGGTGCAAACTGTGTCGGTGTTGGTTTATATGGCGTTTCGTTCTGGCCATATTACGCATGCGTTAATTCCAGTTTTATATTTTCTTGTGATTGGCGGCGCGTTTTACGCTGAATTTGCCGCGGTCTTTATGGCAGAAAATACGCAACTTTTTAATTGGCTTGCCTTCTTCCTTTGGGCGAGTGTCCCTGCATTGAGTGTGCTCTTGATCGTGAATTTGGCGCGTATGCCGAATTTACCGCAGCTTGGTTATTATACTGTGCTGCTCTTGCCTTTGACGCTTTATGCGCTTTTCGTTGCAGACGCGAAATTCCAAGATCAAGTTTACCGTGAATATCTGCCAATCATTAGTGTTGTCTTTGGCGCGTTGACGTTGCTCGGCCTTTGGATCAAGCGCGATTTGCTATCATCTTTATATAATAACAAACAAAATGCGGGCAATGACCGTTATTGGTTGTCTATGGCGTTGATCTTTTTCAATGTTTTGTTCATAGGCGGGATGTTCTTGGAAGTTCTTGGGGCATTTCAGGATAATATTTGGAATATGTTGCGTTTGATTATCTGTAACGTCTTTGTGTATTTGGCATCGACTAGCTTGTTCCGTATCTATCCGCAGGCCTTCTTTGTGCAAGATAAAGCGGCATCCAAAACAAGTCCTGTTGACGCGCCATTAAGCCCCGCTGAGCAAGAGGCGCTGTCTGCGTTGATCACACTCATGGATGTCGATAAAATCTATCAGGAGACAAGCCTGACGCGTACAAGCCTAGCGCAGGAGCTTAAAATCTCTGAAGGACTACTCTCACGTTTGGTTAGTGCGCATTATAATAAATCCGTCCCGCAATTGATTAACAGCCTGCGTGTTAAAGATGCGATGGCCTTGATCGCGGAAACCGATGCGCCGATACAAAATATTGCAGAAGAGGCAGGGTTTAGCTCTAGCGCGACATTTAACCGTGTGTTTAAGGAGCTGACAGGCAAATCGCCATCAGACTACCGCAAAGAAATGCAAAATATTATTCATTAAATACGGACAAGATAGGCATTAAAAAGGGCTGCTTCATAAAAGCAGCCTTTCGTTTATTTATGCAGTGTCGCGGGCAATTATGCTGATGCGGCTTCTGCTGTGTCTTCTGCGTCGTCTTCGATCAATGCGCCAGTTTCTTGGTTAACGCGTTTCATCGATAGTTTGTATTTGCCACGCTCATCAACGTTAAGCAATACAACTTTCACTTCGTCACCTTCGTTGATTACGTCGGTTACTTTAGCAACGCGGCGGTTTTCAAGTTCAGAAATGTGAACAAGACCATCGCGGTTCATGAAGTTAACAAACGCACCAAATTCAACCACTTTAACAACTTTACCGTTGTAGACTTGGCCAACTTCAGGGTCATCAGTGATGTTACGGATCATTGTGACCGCTTTTTCAATCGCTGCGCCATCTGGTGCGGCAACTTTAATTGTACCATCATCTTCGATGTCGATTTTTGTGCCTGTAAGCTCGATAATCTCACGAATGACTTTACCGCCTGTACCGATAACGTCACGGATTTTGTCAGTCGGGATTGTCAATGTTTTGATTTGTGGGGCAAATTCAGACAAACCACTACGTGCTGAAGAAATAGCTTTTTGCATTTCATTAAGAATGTGCAGACGGCCGTCTTTCGCTTGGCCCAAAGCAATCTTCATGATTTCTTCAGTGATTGATGTGATTTTAATATCCATCTGAAGTGATGTGATACCTGCGCTTGTACCAGCAACTTTGAAGTCCATGTCGCCGAGGTGATCTTCGTCACCAAGGATGTCTGACAAGACAGCAAATTCGTTACCTTCTTTGATCAAGCCCATTGCGATACCCGCAACAGGTGCTTTCAAAGGAACGCCTGCATCCATCAACGCAAGTGATGTACCACAAACAGTCGCCATAGATGATGAACCGTTTGATTCAGTAATCTCTGATACTGCGCGGATTGTGTATGGGAAGTCTTCAGCAGCTGGCAGAAGTGGGTGAACCGCACGCCATGCCAATTTACCATGACCAATCTCACGACGGCCTGTTGCGCCCATACGGCCACATTCACCAACTGAGTATGGAGGGAAGTTATAGTGCAGCATGAAGCTTTCTTTATATTCGCCTTCCAAAGCGTCGATGATTTGTTCATCTGTGCCTGTACCCAATGTTGTGACAACCAAAGCCTGTGTTTCACCACGTGTGAACAAAGCCGAGCCGTGTGCACGTGGAAGAATGCCAACTTCAGCAACAATCGGACGAACGTCAACAGTCTTACGACCATCAATACGACCACCTGTTTTCAAGATGCCGCCACGAACAACGTCAGCTTCAGCTGATTTGAATTTCGCTGTAACAACTTCTGCGCCGATGCCAGCTTCTTCATTTGCGAATTTTTCAATCGCTTGGTCACGAAGGGCACTTACTTTTGCTTGGCGCTCAAGTTTGATTTGCTCTTTGTAAGCTTCTGTTAAAGGTGCAGCAAATTCAGCTTTGATATCTTCACCAAGCTTTTTGATTGCTGGGTCTTCTTCTGTGAGATCCCAAGGCTCTTTCGCGCACATTTCAGCAAGGTCGATGATTGTGTCGATCACAGGCTGGAAGCCTTTCCAACCAAACATAACTGCGTTCAACATGATGTCTTCTGAAAGTTCGTTTGCTTCTGATTCAACCATCAATACGCCTTCTTGCGTACCTGCAACAACCAAATCAAGTTCGCTGCCCGCCATTTGCTCAAGTGTTGGGTTAAGGATGAACTCGCCATCTTTGTAACCAACGCGTGCGCCGCCGATTGGGCCCATGAATGGAATGCCTGAAATTGTAAGGGCTGCTGATGCACCGATCATCGCCACGATGTCAGGGTCGTTGATCATGTCGTGTGAGACAACTGTACATACAACCTGTACTTCGTTTAGGAAGCCTTTAGGGAATAATGGGCGAATCGGACGGTCGATCAAACGAGAAACAAGTGTTTCTTTTTCAGATGGACGGCCTTCGCGTTTGAAAAAGCCACCTGGGATTTTACCAGCAGCATATGCTTTTTCGATGTAATGTACTGAAAGTGGGAAGAAGTCTTGGCCTTCCGCAACTGATTTTTTGCCAGTTACAGCACAAAGTACGGATGTGCCGCCTAGAGTTGCAATCACGCAGCCATCAGCTTGGCGTGCAACTTTACCAGTTTCTAGGACAAGTTTCTGGCCTGCAAAGTCTAGTTCTTTGCGGTAGATATTAAACATATAGTTTTTCCTTTTTCATTGTTTAACGTATTGTAATGAAAAAGATTTTATATGACTTGCTTCGGTGGACAGCTGACGACAGCAGAAGACTTTTGTGTGTGTGCGGGGAGAAAGACCTCGCTGCCGTCAGCCGTCAACCGTAACGTGTCATATTCAAAATCTTTTCCATGGCCCTATATTTCGCATTATTGGCCAGCTTTGTCAAAGAGTTTTACTAAGAAATTGTTTTTTATATTGTTTATTGGCGCAGACAGAAATGCTATATTTTTCACAGCTTTAGGCTCAAATTAGAATCAACAGAAATATAGGTGTGTTATGCAGCAAAAACTAATACTTCTTCGCCATGGGGAATCAGAGTGGAATTTACAAAACCGTTTCACTGGTTTTAAGGATGTTGACCTGACGGCAACAGGCGAAGCAGAAGCCAAGCGCGCGGGACAATTGTTGAAAGATGCAGGTATTAAAATTGACAAAGTTTTCTCATCAACACAGAAGCGCGCCAACCGCACGGCTGAGATTGCCTTAACCGAAGCGGGGCAGGCGGATAAATTTGCAGAAATGGTGCGTCATGATGATTTGCGTGAGCGTGATTACGGCGATTTAACTGGTTTAAACAAAGATGAAACCCGTCAGAAATATGGCGATGAACAAGTGCATATCTGGCGCCGTAGCTATGATGTCCCGCCACCAGGCGGCGAATGCCTGCGTGATGTTGTTGAAAACCGCGTCCGCCCATATTTTGAAAAAGAAATTAAGCCGTGTCTTGATAATGGTGAAACTGTTTTGATGGCGGCGCATGGTAATTCTCTACGCGCAACATTAATCATCATTGGCGCGGAAACCCCTGAAACCATCAACGAAGCTGAAATGCCAACAGGCGTTCCGCTTGTGTTTGAATTGGAAGATGGCGTGATTAAGAAGCGTTATTTCATGGGGCAGTAATCGCCCGCGCCTAATTCAATAATTTGTAAAAGCCTCCTACATATGCAGGAGGCTTTTTTTCATGGCTTAGGGCCAAAGATGTCGAGGTTGATGTTTTGTGGTGTGCCGACCCAGAGGATATTGGATTCGGCGTGGTCGTGGTGATCATCGCCTGTTTCAGGGTGAATGAGAATACTGAGGCCATCATGATTTTCGTTTAGATAGCCACGGAAGCTATAGAGTAACGTATCAGGGACGATGACCAAAAAGCTGCCCATAGGATGCGGGCCGACAGGGGCGTCATGAACGCGGCCTTGCGTAAGCTTAGGGAAATCGGCTGCGATTTTTTGTCTTAAAGTCATCGCTTTGTCTTTAGCGGCCGTATTAAAATAGACATGGACGTGATACATAATTTTTCCTGTTCGTTGTTTTGTTCTTGTTGTTAATGATAATCATTCTCATTTAGATTTTAAGATTCGTCAAGCGGCAATTTAATGCGTTTATAAAATATATAGTCTGCAGTTCACGGTTGCATATAGGGGGTATATGAATTAGCGTTGTCTGGCTTATTTGATTTAATAGGGAGGGATGAATGTCCGCAAATATAGTGAATTTATGTGAATCTTTCATGGATGCCGTTGAAACAGGCCCAGATGATTTCGTGACAGCGCTTGAAGATGGCATGACCGATGATGAAGGTATTGATATGGTCAATGCAGCCTTTATGGCGATGGCAGGCGGTCGTGACGATGGTATAATTGAAATTGCCGAGATTTTTGCGACGGCGGCCTATCGCCTAGGACGTGAAGATGACGCTGCGGCCTTAATTGATTTGGCGCTGACGGATGGCGTGAGCTCACTTCACCTGCGCCGCAAGGCTGCGCCAAATATGGCGAAATTGGTGGATTTAGCCCGCGCTTAGGCCACAGTTTATAAAGTGATTTAAAATCCCATTCTGAATGCAAGGAATGGGATTTTTTGTTGGAATTTTTTATTGCGCAGATCATACCCGCATTTCGCCATTTGGTTTAACTCAAGCTGCGTGAGTTTCTTGAGGGCTTTAAGCGGGCCTTTTAATGGCGTATTTAGGTTACTTAGCGCATTTTGCGCAGCGGCGGCGATGTCTTTAACGCAGGGCTGTAATTGCTTTGTCTCAGCTGTTAAAACGGCATCTTTGCTGATCATTGCGGCGGGCAGCATGACGATATTATGCTGCGCATGGAATGGAATAGCACGGAGGATGCCGCTTAAACCATTGGCAAGGGCTAGGGGATCTATCACGCTTTGGTCTGCGCCCGTAATCAAGGCGGTCAGTTTCAGCAATGGGCCATTGGTGTTTTGGATATAGGTGATCAGGCCGTCTAATGTTTCAGGCTGAAGGTCTTCTAAATCAAATTCGCGGCCTAACAATAATTCATCAAAATAGTCATAGGGCAGGGTGAAATCGTTAATGGCGTCGGCAAGTTCAGGCAATATTGGGTGGTCATCAAGGCTGCGTTTATGTTCGGTTGGCATGCCGTAAATGGATTTTAAGGCATCGCGCCACCATGTTAGGCGGATTAGGCCAATGGTCGTGTCGCTAACAATTTCGCGGGTGCGGGCAATTTCGTAATTAAAGGCATAAATCGCCCATAGCGCTTGCTTCTGCGTATAGCTCTTGGCGAAAAGGCTGACAAGATAGCGGTTATAATCATGGCTGCGGACGATGTCTTGCGCGTAACTTTTTTGCATAGCTTTATATTTCTTGCCCATTTGCTCTTGTTAAATTTAATGGGCAATGTATCCTTATTCGCGTATTTTTGACAATGTTAAAATCATAAAGGAAACCATATTATGACGTTTGAATTACCTGCGCTTCCTTTTGCTTATGACGCGCTAGAGCCACATATGAGCAAGGAAACATTTGAGTATCACCACGATAAACACCACGCAGCCTATGTTGCGAAGGGTAATGAGCTTCTTGTTGGCACTGGCCTAGAAGGTAAGTCATTGGAAGAGATTATTTTGGCGGCTGCGAATGACAGCGCGAAAATCGGTTTGTTTAACAACGCGGCACAGCACTGGAATCACAGCTTTTTCTGGAACTGCCTAAGCCCAGAAGGTGGCAAAGGCGCATTGAGTGCATCTTTGGCGGCTAAAATTGATGAAGCTTTCGGCAGCTATGACGCGTTTAAAGAAAAATTCGTAGCAACATGTGTTGGTCAGTTCGGTTCAGGCTGGGGCTGGCTTGTGATGGATAACGCAAGCGGCAAGCTTGAAATCGTTAGCACATCAAATGCAGGCGTGCCGTTTACACAAGGCAAAACACCGCTTTTGACTTGCGATGTATGGGAGCATGCATATTACATTGATTACCGCAACGCACGTCCAAAATTTGTTGAATCATTCTTGGAACACATGGTCAACTGGGCCTATGTTGAAAGCCTTATTGCTAAAGGCCCGCTTAAAGTTGCGGCTTAATTCGCCATATAAAAATTCTAAACGCCGCATATGTTTTTTATGCGGCGTTTTTTGTTGTCATATTATAGGCAAAAATTACCCATTTTTTTCTGTGTTCAAGATATGCTATAATCAAATAATGATGGTTAACACGGCAGAATGCCGGTCTTTATTCTTTAGAAAAAAGACATATATTTTTAGTAAGGAGAGAATCTCATGGCCCTCGTAATCGACTTAAAACCGCATGAAAAAATCCTCATTGGGGAAGCGGTCATCACAAATGATAAGCAACGTACACGCCTGCATATTGCGGGTGACGCACCGATTTTGCGTGAAAAAGACGTTATGCAAGAAGATGACGCGCAAACACCATGCGAGCGTATTTATTTCCTCATTCAGTGTATGTATTTGGCGCGCAAGCCAGAGCTATATTTTGACCAGTTTTATAAAGAAGCCGACGCGATTAAAAAAGCTGCGCCGTCTACGGCTTTGTTCTTTATCAATATCACGAACTTTATTTTGAAGGAAAACTTCTATAAAGCGATGAAGCAAGCGCAAGAGCTGATGGCTTTTGAAAAAGAGCTTTTGGAAAAAGCCGCTCAATTTGAACACCAAGAACAAACGGAAAGCGCCTAATCAATGAATAACAAATCTTATGCAGACGCCGCAGGGGCATATGGTAAGAATGCGCATAACCTTTCACGTGATCAGCGTGAGGTTGAAGCACGCGTATTGGTGAAATCAGCGGATGCCCTTGAAGACATCAAAGCCAATTGGGCGGATGATGAAAAATGGCGCGGTTTGGATAAAAAAGAAGTCCTGTCAGATTGCCTGCTTTATAACCGTTCCATCTGGTTGTTATTTTATGATGCTGCCGTTGAAAAACAAGCGGCGATTGAGCATCAAGATACACAAGATAAGCAAGCGAAGGCACTACGCAGTAACATTATTAATCTGGCGAATTTCATCTTTAAACGTGAAATGGATATTCTGCGCACGCAGGATGTATCTATGCTTGAAAGCATCATCACCATTAACCGCGAAATATCGGCAGGTTTGATGGTTAAGCCGAAGGCTAAAGACGGTATGAAGCCGTAAATGCAATGTCTGGGGCACCAATTGATATCTATTGTGAACGTTTAAGCGCTGCCTTTTGGGCTGAACCTGTTAATGCGCTGACTAATCTTGCCTTTATTATCGCAGCTTTTTGCGCCTTTCGCCATGTGAAGCGCGCGGGGGCGATGGACTGGGGCGCAGGGCTTCTGGTCACATTACTTTTCATTATTGGTATTGGTAGTTTTCTGTTTCACAGCTTTGCCGTGTTCTGGGCGATGCTGGCGGATACCTTGCCAATTTTGGCGTTTCAGTTGGTCTTTATTGGCCTTTATGCCGCTCGGGTTATGCGCCTTGGTCTTGTTCAGGTCGGCGCGGTTTATGCCGTTTTTGTCGGGTTGATTGTCGGTAGCGGGCTGTTACCGCAAGATTGGCTGAATGGCAGTTTAGGTTATCTGCCCGCGGCCATATTACTGACCTGTTTTGGCGCGTGGCATTATTTCAGCGGTCAGATTAAACAAGAGCGCTTGATTCTTTTGCTCGCCAGTGGGGTGTTTTTGGTGTCGTTAACATTCCGGTCGGTGGATATGCTGATTTGTACGCATTTTGCCTTAGGCACGCATTTTATCTGGCATGTATTAAACGCGATTGTCCTCTATCTTTGCGTGCGGGGCTATGCTAAAAATGCGCTTAAATCGAATTGATATTAGGAAGACCAATGCAAGACCTTAATTTTTACAAATATGGTAACGATATTGATCCCAAAAGCCTTGTGATTTTGCTGCATGGCTATGGCTCAAATGGGCAGGATTTGATCTCTCTCGCGGATGAATGGGCGGCTGAAATGCCGAACACTTTGTTCATATCACCCGATGCGCCAGAGCAATGTGAGATATCGGCTTTTGGCTTCCAATGGTTTTCACTTTTTGATCGCCGCGCGGATATTATGCTGAAAAATATTCAGCCTGCTGCACCGATTTTGGAGAAATTTATTCAAGATTGCGCAGATAATTTTAACGTGCCTTTTGAGAAAATTGCCTTGGTTGGATTCTCACAAGGGACGATGATGTCGCTTTATACGGCGCCGCGTATGGATAAAGCCATTGCGGGTGTACTTGGTTATTCTGGTGCATTATTGAACGGGCAGGCCTTAATGGATGCGCCTAATAACTATTTGAAATTCCCTATCTATTTGGCGCATGGCAGTTCGGATGACGTTGTCCCTGTCGATATGTTTGAAGAGGCGCATGCCTTTTTACAGGGCGCAGGTTACGATGTAGACGGGCATATTACGCCGGGACTCGGTCATGGTATTGACCTGGACGGCGTTGTAAAGGGGCGTGATTTCCTCAAGCGCGTACTTTATCCATAGTTGTGAATCTTTGTTTTCCACAACCAGATGTGTTATAATTCAGTATATTAGGCGATTTTTCCTAAAAATATCCACATGTTGTTCACAGCGTGGATGAGGGGGGAGGGAGAATCTGTTATTATGGTTGTGTCGAGTGCAGCTTAGGCTTGCGCTAACCGATTATCTAGCCGGCAGGAGGATGGCATGGCGAATGGATATAATGGCACAACAGGCAATGGCCCTACAGTTTATGATAGTGGCAGCTCTGCCCATCAGCATTTAATAGAAGAGAGAATGCGGGAACGCGCCCGTAGGATGCGGGAAGTTGGACGGAATACGCCGTTGGAACAATGCCCCGCATTAATCTTGAATGCCGACTACCGTCCTTTAAGTTATTATCCACTATCTATATGGCCTTGGCAGGAAGCTGTTAAGGCCATTTTTCGTGGTACGGTACATGTGATTTCTGAATATGAACGTGTGATCCATTCCCCGACCGCACAAATGAAGCTGCCAAGTGTCTTGGTGCTTAAGGATTATATCTCTTATAACCGCAAGCCCGTATTTACTCGATTTAACTTATTCCTACGTGATAAATGGTGCTGCCAATATTGTGGTGACCAGTTTAAATCAAGCGACTTAACATTTGATCATGTCATTCCACGTGCGCGTGGTGGGCGTACAAATTGGGAAAATATTGTTGCGGCTTGTCAGCCTTGTAACCTTAAAAAAGGTAGCAAGCTGCCATCACAATGCCATATGCACCCAATCCGCAAACCGCATGAGCCGACATTATCTGAATTGCAAGAATGCGGACGCCAATTCCCACCGAGCTTTTTACATGACAGCTGGAGCGATTTCCTTTATTGGGATACTGAATTAGATTTAGATGAATAATTAATCTGTATAGGTCATCGCGCGCCAATGTGGCTGTTTTTCGGTCTTGTTACTGTATTGATGGAATTCGCTACAACCGTTTGGAATAATCGGTTGAAACTGCCTGCTGCGCAGCTTAATTTTTGGCGCTGTTTATATACAACGTTGATCTTATCGCTTGGTCTGCCATTTTTGGATTATGCGCATGATAGCGGGTTTTATATTAGTGCGCTTTTCGCGGGGGTGACCTCGACCATCACCAGTATCAGCATTTTCTATACAGCGCGCCACCATAGTGCGCATACAGCGGCGTTATTCATGCCTGTGGCGATGGTGCTGACCTTTATTGGCTGGACGGTGGTTGACCCATTATTTCGGGCAGGTCTAATGGCGCAGCCTGCACTTGCGGGCATAATCATGGCCGCGATGTTGGTTGCGAATATCGCCATCATCAAAATGCGCAATATCAATATTGGCGGCATGCAATATGGCTGGCTTGTGGCGCTTAATGCGAGTGTGATTGCCATCGCGCATATCTTTGTTAAGAAAACTACAGGCGCAACATTAAATGACGTGTTTTTACTGTCATGGATTTTGTTTTTTATTCAAACGCTGTCCTCGGCTTTTGTTTGTAAAGTGCAGGGGGATGGCTTAGGCGCGCCTTTGTTTAAACTGTCCTTTTTGTTCTTATGTGGCTGCGGTTTTATTCGTGGTTTTACGCTGTGGTTTGCCGTCATATTAGCGCCTAATCCGTCTTTTGTGGCGGCATTGATGTTGGTTGTTCCCTTTATGACGGGGTTATATCACCGCCTTAGCCGTGATGATATTCACGATAGTTTCTTACCTGGCCTCATCGTGACTTTATGCAGCATAATAATCGTGGCGTTATCTTTTGGCTTTCGCGCGGGTGGATAATCGCTTATTGATGTGATGGTCAATAATTTCTGAAAGTATGTTGCTGATGTGGCTTATTCCTGCGTTATTTTGTTTGTTTAGTTCCTGTTTTATGACGGTGTGGAATCAGCATATTCGTATGCCTGCGCTTCAGTTGAATTTAGTGCGCTGTATTGTGTTGTCGCTTATGTTTGGCGTGACGTTGCCCTTTATTGAATGGCCGCAGGGCTGGGGCTTTTATAGCGGCGCGTTGATCGCGGGAATAGCCTCTATGGTGACAAGTACCAGTTTATTTTATGGGGCGAAGGAACATAGCGCGCATCTTGCGTCACTCTTCATGCCGCTCGCGATGATATTTACTTTTGTGGTTTGGTTATTTATTGGCGAAGGGCGCTTGGCGTGGATGGCGGATCATCCTATAAATGCGGCGCTTATTGCGGCGGCGATGGTTATTGCGAATGTCACGGTTGTGAAGATGCGCCATATCCGTTTCACGCATACATCCTTTATTGGCCTTGTGGTGCTAAACGCGGTGATGATTGCACTGTCGCAAATCTGGGTGAAGGAAACCACTGAAAATAAGCTAGATGCCGTGTTGATGTTATCCTTCATCATCTTCATCACGCAGGTTATATGTTCATTTGGTTGGATGAAGTTTCAAGCGCTGCCGATTGCGCCTTTACGCGTCACGCGCAATATTATGGTGTTATCGGTGGTCAGTGCATTATCCTGTATGGCGTCATGGTATGCGGTGCTCTGGGCGCCTGACCCATCTTATTACACGGCGGTGCTGTTAGCTGCGCCATTTATGTTGATGCTCTATCACCGCGCCAAAGGGCATGATATTTCGCAAAGCCTGATTCCTGGAGCGATTATCACATGCTGCAGTTTAGTTATTGTACTTTTTTCGCTTTAATTTTAGGGCGTTACGAAGCTTTTTTGTTCGTGCTTTTACCATATGTTAAGATTAACGCAGTATAAATGAGATACGATTTAATTGAGCGGGTAATAAAGATGGCGAATGAAATTAGAAAAATGTCGACATATGAAGTCGAGAGCAGTTTGCGTAACAATCCTTACACAGCAAAAGTGTTGAGCGTTATGGGCGCGAATAAGGATGATATTGATGCACAGGATGCTGCGCTAAGTCGCTTGGATAAAATGTTTAGAAATGAGCATGGCTCTATCTTGGGGACGCGTGACGTAAAAGACGGCGATACGCATATTCAACATCGTTTTAATCCGTCAGCAAAAGGGGCGGATCAGGATATTCAAAGATTACACCAAATTGAGGTCGCACAAACTTTGCTGAACAGCCTTGATTGCCATGAAGACCGTTTTTATCAAAAAATGTCAGCGGCTATACAGGGGCAGAAGTTGTTTGGCGCAGGCCCGACAATGGCAACATCATTGATGCGTATGCGTGATAACGCGCTTGGTGATCAATCGCCAAAAGAGCGCGTGACAATTACGGCACAGTTTTAATTAAGTTTTATGAAGACCAAAAGAAAAAGCCTTGCAGAGTGATCCGCAAGGCTTTTGTTTTATTCGCGTGAAGCGGGCTGAACTTATTCAGCTGTTGCTTCTTCTGCTGCAGCTTCTTCAACCGGAGCTTCTTCAGCTGGCGCTTCTGCTGGTGCAGCCGCAGCTTCAGCAGCCGCTTTTGCTTTTTCAGCTTTTTCTTCAAGACGCTCTTGTGCTTTAGCTTTTGGTTTTGCTTTTTGTGGGTTGTTTGGTGTTGCTGGCATATCAGCAATACCTGCTTTACCCAAGAAAGTCGCAACACGGTAAGTCGGCTGTGCGCCTTGACCTAGCCAGTATTGAATGCGCTCTTCGTTCAAAGTAACGCGTTTTTCGTCGTCTTTAGCAAGCAATGGGTTGTATGTGCCTAGTTTCTCGATGAAACGGCCATCACGCGCCATGCGGCTATCACAAGCCACGATGCTGTAAAATGGACGATTTTTGCGGCCGCGACGTGCCAAACGAATTTTAACTGCCATGATTTTCTACTCCTTTAATATGATCGTTAAATTTCTGAATTTCGTATTTATCTCTTTTTCTTTTTGCGGTTCTTTTTCGTTCCGCCATGAGACATTGCCCCTAAACCAGGAAGGCCTGCCCCCATCATGCCGCCCATGTTACCGCCTAGGCCGCCGCCTAAACCAGGTAATGAGCCACCGCTGGATGTGAACGGGTTCGCACCAAGTGGGGACTTCCCCATATTCGCTGCGCCATCGCCATCCATTTCGGCCATGAATCTTTTAAGTGCTTCTGGATCATCCATGTCGACATTGCTCATGTCCATACCTTGCATGGCATCCATTAGAGCTGCGTCTTTGCCGCCCATTAGCGATTTCATTTGTTTCATCATGCCGCCCATGCCCATCTTTTTCAGACGTTTCATGGCGGTTTCCATTTGTTGATGCTGTTTGATCAAACGGTTGACTTCAGGCACGGTAGAACCTGAACCCGCGGCAATACGTTTTTTACGTGACGCATTCAGCAATGATGGCTTCGCGCGCTCTGCCTTTGTCATGGATTGAATGATCGCTTCCTGTTTTTTCAGGACGGTATCATCCATATTCGCTTGGTCGATTTGATCTGCAAATTTGCTGATGCCCGGCAATAATTTGAGCATTGAGCCCATGCCGCCCATTTTTTTCATTTGCTGGAATTGATCAAGCATATCGTTGAAGTCGAATTGGCCTTTTTTGAATTTCTCGGCCATTTTTTCCGCTTTGTTGCGGTCCATAGTTTCGACGGCTTTTTCAACGAGGGAGACAACGTCACCCATGCCCAAAATACGGCTTACAATACGGTCAGGGTAGAAGGCGTCAATCTCAGTCCATTTTTCACCTGTACCAATTAACTTCACAGGTTTGCCTGTCACGCCAAGCATCGACATCGCCGCGCCGCCGCGAGCATCACCATCGACACGTGTCAGCATAATACCTGTAATGCCCATTTTGTCGTCAAAGGCTTTGGCGGTGTTGACAGCGTCTTGACCGGTCATTGCATCGGCGACAAGTAATGTTTCTGTCGGCTGTGCAAGTTTTTTAACTGCGGCGACTTCATCCATTAATTCTTCATCAATGGCTAGGCGACCAGCTGTATCGAGCATCAAAACATCGTAACCTTCAAGGCGCGCTGTTTCTAAGGCACGTTTTGTAATTTCAAGTGGTGATTGCCCTTTGATGATTTCGAGTGTCGCTGTGTCTGTTTGTTCACCAAGTGTCGCAAGCTGCTCCTGTGCGGCAGGGCGCTGCACGTCAAGTGACGCCATCAAGACTTTCTTGCGGCTTTTTTCACGTAGCCAATGCGCGATTTTAGCAGTCGATGTTGTTTTACCTGCACCTTGCAGACCAACCATCAAATAAACAACAGGTGGCTTGGCGTTGAGGTTTAATTCTGTTTCACCCGCGCCGAGCATTTCGATCATCGCGTCATTGACGATTTTGACAACTTGCTGCGCAGGGGAGACTGCTTTGATGACTTCTTGGCCAACGGCTTCGGCTTTTACTTTTTCAATGAAGTCTTTAACAACAGGAAGCGCCACATCAGCCTCAAGCAATGCAATGCGAATTTCGCGCATTGCAGCGGTGACGTCATTCTCACTTAGACGTCCACCTTTACCGAGTTTTTCAAATATACCGCCAAGGCGGTCTGATAAGCTCTTAAACATATGTCATACGACCTTTCATTCTTACTGTTTAACAAGGTAAAATACGAAGCCCATAAACGGTTTCACCACAGTGAGCGAAATCTCGCCGACTATGGGGTATCCTTGCTAAACAATGGACACAGATTCACAACGATGCTATGAAAATGTGTAAATATACAGGCCCTGTTATAAGGATCTGAGCAGGAATGTCAATGAAATTATTGGAAAAACATCATTGCAGGACTGCGTTGGTTGGGATTCTCCATATATATATCTATATCTGCATATTCTCATGTGTTTGATTAGTGCATTTTAAAGTAGGCCACACTGATGAATTAATTTATTCAATTACTTCCTATGGTTACAATAAACATTTGTGCAATGCAATTTATGCGTGTTAATCTATTCTATAGGTTATATTGTGTGTTTATTCATCAAATGTGGGGGATATGAATAAGATGAGATCTAATTCGCTGTTTTTATTGTCTTTTTGTTTGGTAATGCTTTGTTTTAATGTGCCGCAGGTGCAGGCGAGTGAGGCGACAATTTGGGATGCCAAGGCGCATGCGATCAAAGCCGCAAACTATGTGCGTGAGAAAGGCGTGATGAATGCACTCGCGCAGTTCAACAGTAAAGATTCACGCTTTGTGCAGAATGACTTATATGTCGTTGTCTTTGATAGTGAGGGCGTCATTAAGTCAGAGCCTGCACATCCGTTATTTGTTGGTAAAAGCATTAAATATCTACATGACACGCGCGGTGAATATGTTTTTGATCAGGTGAAAACCTTGAAAGGTGATGGTGGCTGGACAGAATATAAATGGCTGCACCCAAAATCAGGTGAGGTTTTACGCAAGCATAGCTATGTCGTGAAAGTGGATGATTATTATGTCAGTGTTGGCAGCTATGATCAGGATATTAATATGGCCTGTATGGCACAGGATGAAATGTCGGCGCAAGATAACGAAAGCCATTCGTTTTAATATTTATATTTGATATGATAAGGCGCATAGCTTAGATAAAAGCTATGCGTTTTTTTGTGTCAGTTTGGATAAGTGAAAATGAATACGGCAATATCTTTTTTAAAAATGCACGGCCTTGGCAATGACTTCGCGATTTTTGATGCGCGGGTAGAGGCATTGCCTGAATTAGATATTGCGGCGCTATCGAACCGTAAAACGGGCATTGGTTTTGACCAAATGGCGGTGTTAGAAAATAGCCAGAGCGCGGATTGTTTTATGCATATTTATAATGCAGATGGTGGGCGCGTTGGCGCATGCGGTAACATGACGCGCTGCGTGGCAGATATTTTGCTGAATGAAACAGGGCAAGATAAAGTCACCATTGAAACGGATGCAGGCTTGCTCTCAGCATGGAAAAGCGATGCTGCGCAGGGCTGGATTAGCGTTGATATGGGGCAGCCAAAATTTGACTGGGCAGCTATTCCACTGGCGCAAGATTGTGATAGCGCCGCGGTGCCGATGGAGGTCGATGGTTACAGCGCGCCATTTACAGTGAATGTCGGTAACCCGCATGCTGTGTTTTTTGTAGAGGATGCTGAGGTGGTGGCGCTTGCTGCAGTCGGCCCTAAAATTGAAACCCATTCAATATTCCCTGACAAAATCAACGTTGAGTTCGCACATATTATTGATGATAACAACATTCGTATGCGTGTATGGGAGCGCGGCACCGGCATAACCGATGCGTGCGGGACAGGCGCATGTGCGACTTTGATTGCCGCGGCCACAAAAGCGCTTACGCAAAAGGCGGCCTATATTCATTTAGATGGCGGCAAGCTGCATATCGAAATGAACGGTGAAGGGCGTATCATCATGAGTGGGCCAGTGGCCTATGTATATGAAGGGAGTTTAATGTCATGACGACGGATGAAATAATTGGTTTGGTCGTTGGGTTAATTGGTGCAAGTCTTGGGCTTGGCGCGATGTTGTTTGTGTTGTTTACTCTTGTCAGAGCGGCAGCAAAGAAAGATAAGCAATCAAAATAACTTAAATTGCTGATCAAGATTAGTAATTGAATCGGCAATGATGCGCGCGTTATTTTTTTGATAACCGCCACCAAACACCATGACAATCGGGACATTTTTGTTGAACGCGTAATGGAAAACAATCTCATCGCGCTTTATAAGGCCTTTGGCGGTAATCGCTTGCTGGCCAACGACGTCGTCTTTAAGGATGTCAGAGCCGGCAACATAGTAAATCATATCTGGTTTAAATTCCTGTGCAGCGCGATTAAAGGCTGAGCGCAGTTTAATCAGATATTCTGTATCGCCTGTTTGCGGCGCTAATTTCTCATCAATATTGATTTTTTGCATGGCGAGCGTGTCATTCGGATAGAAGTCTTCGCCCATATAAGTATAAAAGTCGATAGTGTAAACACTATCATCACAAAGGAAGTCACGTTCATGCCCATTGCCTTGATGGGCATCGAGATCGACAATCATGATGTTTTTAACATGCGGGTTATCGCGGCGGATTTGGTTGATGGATATGGATATATCCGCTATCGCGCAAAAGCCTGAACTTTCATCACGCGCGGCATGATGTGCGCCGCCGCCAAGGTTTATCGCCCAGCCATGTTTTAAAGCTTGTTGCCCCGCGAGCAATGTGCCACCCGTATGATGCTTAATCGGTTCAATAAAAGCATATTGCCCGACGAAATTCGGCATATACCATTTTTTTAATGTTTCAATCTGGAAAATCGCGGCCAGGGTGCGCTTGTCTTTTAGTGATGCGATATAGCGCTCACTATGGCCGAGCTTCATATCTTCATCACTAATCGGGGCAGGGCGCATGAATTGTTCCGCGCCGACAATGCCGTCTGCAATAAGGAATTTTTTGACGTTGCTCGATTTTTTGCGATCATAGCCAGCAAATGACCAAAGGAAGTCATAAGATGGATGCTGAATGATCGGCTTTTGGGCTTTATCCGTCATGGCGCTTATATGCTCCATAGCTGCCCAAAATTTGGTGCTTTACGTGCAGTGTAGGCATTTGACAAATCTACGTATTCAGCGGTTCTGGATAGGCATGAACGCAATTCATCGCGGGTCATGAATTTTGTGGCGATGTTAGTGAAAATCTCCGCAAGCTCTAAATATTGAGGGGCACAGGGCTTTTTAACTTGTGCCTGTAGCGCGGTGACTTGGTCTTTTTGCGGTTGAGTGGCATATGTATTGAACTGTGCACTTAAGCCTTTATTAGATTGAATCTTTTTGTGAATTTGCCCGCAAAATATGCCTGCTTCACCCGCAAGGACGATATCTAGCGCTGAATGATCTTTTTTTGTCATGATTTTGTTCCCCTGTATGTTTCTATTTATAGAGGCCGCAATTAATCCGTGCAAGGCTAAATTTGCTTGCGTTTGGCGCGGTAAATATGTCATAACCCACGCTATGTCTAAAGCGCCTGAAATAGTTACCTTTGGTTGCCGCCTGAACACTTACGAAAGTGAAGTGATGCGCGCGCATGCTGAAAACGCAAATATGGAAGATGTGATTATCTTCAACACATGCGCGGTGACGAAAGAAGCAGAGCGCCAAGCGCGTCAGGCGATACGCCGTGCCCGCCGTAAAAATCCGAATGCCCAAATCATTGTCACAGGCTGCGCTGCGCAGATTGATCCTGAAAGCTTCGGCGGTATGGCGGAAGTTGACCGTGTGATCGGTAATGATGAAAAGCTTAAGGCGGAAAGCTGGGGCGCACCGGGCACTGAAAAAGTGCAGGTTAATGACATTATGTCGGTGAAAGAAACGGCATCTCATTTAATTGAAGGTTTTGAAGGGCGTGCACGTGCCTTTATTCAAGTGCAAAATGGCTGTGACCATCGCTGCACATTCTGTATTATTCCTTATGGCCGTGGTAATTCACGTTCCGTGCCGATTGGCGTGGTTGCGGAGCAGACCAAGAAACTTGTCGAAAGCGGCTATAACGAGATTGTCTTCACAGGTGTTGATGTTACATCATATGGTGCGGATTTGCCAGGTACGCCAAGTTTGGGGCAGATGATCCGCCGTGTATTGGCGATTGTGCCTGAGTTAAAACGTTTGCGTTTGTCATCGCTTGACCCTGTTGAGATTGATGATGACCTTTGGCGCTTAATTGGTGAAGAGCCACGTTTGATGCCGCATCTGCATATGAGTTTGCAAGCGGGTGATGATATGGTGTTAAAGCGCATGAAGCGCCGCCATTTACGTGATGATGCGATTGCGATGGCCAATCGTGCGCGCAGCCTGCGTCCTGATATTGTCTTTGGCGCGGATATTATCGCGGGCTTTCCGACAGAAACAGATGAGATGTTTGAAAACACACTCAAGATTGTCGATGAATGTGATTTGACCTTCTTGCATGTCTTCCCGTATTCAGAGCGCGAAGGCACACCTGCAGCCCGTATGCCGCAAGTTGATCATCCGATCCGTAAAGAGCGCGCGGCGCGTTTGCGTGAGGCGGGTGAGCGTAAGATGAAAGAATTTTTATTAAAGCATGTTAATCAGCGTTATGAAGTTGTCGTTGAAGCGGGCGGCATTGGCCGTACTATTCATTTCGCACCAGTGAAGCTCGATCAAGAATTAGAACAAGGCACACTTGCTTATGTTGAAACGAATGATAATATTGACGGCGATATGCTTCATGGAAAAGTTATAGGATCGTTATGATATTCTGGCGTAAGAAAAAAGACACACAAGAACAACAAGATGATGCGGTTTTGCATCATGAGCAAGAACCAGCTTTAGAACCTGCGGAAGAAACACCAACCGTTGCTGATTGCGAAGCCGTGGTTGAGGCCGTGGAAGAAGCGCAAGATGTGCCGGTCGATGAATTGGTCGAAACGCCATTACCAGAAGCAGAAATTATCGAAGATATCGTCGTGGAAGCTGTTGAAGCCACTAAAGTCGATGATGCGGCTGAAGACAATGCGGAAGATGCGCAAGGTGGTTGGTTTTCACGCTTAAGCACAGGCCTATCAAAATCATCACAGAAAATCGGGCAGGGCATTGGTGATTTGATCACCAAGAAGAAGCTCGACCACGCGACATTGGAAGCGTTGGAAGAAATTTTGATTACAGCAGACCTTGGCCCTGAATTGGCGATGCGTCTGGTGTCGATGTTGGAACAAGACCGTTTCGATAAAGAAGTGAGCGATGAAGAGGTTAAAGAATTCCTCGCCGAAAAAATCGCGGAAATTTTAAAACCGTGCGCCGCGCAGCTTGAAATGAAAAAGCCTGAAAACGGCCCGCGCGTGGTTTTGGTTTGCGGCGTGAATGGCGTTGGTAAAACCACGACCATCGGTAAATTAGCGCATCAAATGCATTATAAAGCCGGTAAAAAAGTGGCGCTGGGCGCGGGGGATACCTTCCGTGCGGCGGCGGTGGAACAATTGCAAATTTGGGCGGAGCGCACAGGCAGTGTGTTTGTGTCAAAAGAGCTTGGTTCTGATGCTGCGGCGGTAGCTTATGAATCCTATCAGAAGGCATTGGATGAGCAAGCTGATGTATTGATGATTGATACAGCAGGCCGCCTACATAACAAACAAAACTTGATGGCGGAACTTGAAAAAATCATCCGTGTTTTGAAAAAGCATGATGATAAACTACCACATGAAGTATTGCTGATATTAGATTCAACCACTGGGCAAAATGCGATTGCGCAGGTTGAAACATTCAAGCAATTGGTCAATGTTACAGGTTTGGTTGTGACCAAATTGGATGGCTCTGCCAAGGGCGGCGTTGTGGTTGCCTTGGCCGAAAAATTTGGCCTGCCTGTCTATGCCGTTGGCGTAGGTGAGAAGGTTGAAGATTTACAACCATTCAAGCCAGAAGAATACGCCAAAGCGCTTGTTGGCCTTGACGTATAAATCAAAATTCTCGTGTTCTTAATTAATTGGCGCTAGGCCGCGTTTGACGGTCTGCGGCTTATTGTCTTCAATTTGCTTGCCTGATTTTAGGAATAGGCGGGCGCGTTGAATAAGCTCTGGATTGGCATAGGTGTCAAAACTTTCAATATCTGTCGTTTGCCATGTGCAATAACGATAGCCATCTGAGCCACTATGGCCGATTTGTTTATGTACGGCGCTTTGTTCAAAATCAATAAGCAGCCTTTTGCGAGTTAAATAGTCGTTATTCTTGTAATTGTTAAAATGGCCTGTTGGTTGATACTGGGATGCCTTAGCATAGAAGATATGGCTTAATGCCGCGGTTTGGTCATCTAAACGAGTCATTTTCCCAGATTCAAAATCTAGAATGGCATAATGCACAAATTCACTATAGTTAATGCCTACGGAACGTTTTTCACCGTTGAAGAAATTTTTATATTCGAGACCGTTTTCAAATAATTTAACGACGAGATCTTTGTTCTTTGCAGACGCGTAGAAAAATAGAGGAATGCCTTCATCACATTTCGCATTCACATCAGCACCGAGTTTGATGAGGTTTTCAAATAATGCCCATTCGAAAATGGCCGTAGGTTTGCTGTATCTTTGCCCATCATCTGTATAATCCGTAAGTTCAATTCTTTCGCTTTCGTTATAGCGCATAAGCATCATTATTGGTGTTGAGCCTGTACTGCGATAAAAATAAGCGCCTTTCTCAGGCTTTGTTTCATCCGTATAGCGTTTTTCTAACTGGTCAGGATGATCTTCTAGAAATTTGGTGATGATCTCGGTTGCTTGATCAGGGGCTTTTAAAATGCAATATTCAATCACGTCAAAGATATTCTCCATGTCGAATACGCGTGGCTTTGGCGGTGGCGGCGGTAACGCTTGCTTCTTTTTACCAAAAAGTCCATCAAAAACCATATTGTACCTACCCTAAATATTGTGAGTTGCCATAATTTACATAAGCAATAGCGGCGAGTCAAGGAAATACGCTTTATTCGTAAATGTCTTTACAGGGGCGGGCGGTTTCGCCGCTGCTGCATGCTTCATTAAAATCATTGGCGTGGTAGGGCGGTGTGTTAAACCACAGGGCTTGCATCGGTTGAATATGCTCTGCGCAGGACAATTCAGGGAATGGCCAATTATAAAGTTTAATCTTGTATGGGCCATCAATGCCCCCACGGCGAATGGCTTCGCCTGAAAATCTGAAATCAATGTTGTGTTGTTGATCTAGCTGTGCTGTCACGAAATTTAAGGATGGGTGATTGATCGCTGATGCATATTCATAATAGGGCTGACTGGTTATAAATACATCATCTGCACTAAATAATTCTACTTTCAGGCTATAAGGGCCAATACACTGTGTTTGTATATTGGCCTTAACAGCAATGCCTGTGTCGTCATGTGTTATATCAACATTCATTATTTTGAATTGCGGCTGTGTCAATTGCTCACCCGCATATATCATACGTGGCCAAGCAAGTAAGGCGATGACAATGATTGAGGCTAAAATTCTCATGTTAAGATTATATAATCGCAGGCGTTTTAAATCCATGTAAATCACCGCCATTTGCCTTTAGGAACTGGGCGGCCTCTTGCAATTGTTTTTGACCTCTTACGGCATTGAAGTCCTGCACGAATAGAATAGGGCCTTTGTCATTTTTGCTTTCGGTCGTAATCGTTTGCGCTTTAAAATTATACAGTGTGGAGAGACTCATTTTACACGTTTCAGCATATTCCGTGATAGAGACAAGATAATCATTTTCTTTAATGAATTTACCGCATCTTGAACGCAAGATTTCATCTTTAATGCCTTCATTAGCAGCAACGTCCTCGGCGGTTTGGCCGTTATTTCTTTGCTTTGTAATATCAGCACCCGCCGCCATTAATTTTTTAAGCGCTTGAAGATGCCCGCATTTTGATGCGCAAATCAGGGCGGTTTCACCATCGTCATCTTGATGGTCGAGATTCGCACCAGCGTCGATCAGGACGTCTAGCATCTCAATCAAGTTATAATAAGCCGCATGAATGATTGGCGTGGCGTTATAATCGCTATCTAACTCTTCTATGCTGCTTGGATTGTCTTTAATAAATTGACGCAGCGCATCGGCATCATTTTCGCTCATGATGTCAAAAATTGATTTTACCTTTGGTTTTTCAGGCGGTGTAAAATCATCTTCATACATATCATCAAATATCGATGTTCCAGCCATGGCGGCGTTCTCCCTTATTTCTTTAATTCACTATATTTAATTTAAAACCACATAGATCGCCATTCTGCTACGAAAGGAATGTGGCAGCGTTTTGTAACGTTTGCGGATTTGATGCGTTTTTAAAGCTTTCTTTTACAGCGCATTGGCCATCTTTGTCTTTAATCAGTGTGATAATATTTTTCTGCGCGAAATTAAATATGGTTTTGATGGTAATGCTAGTCGCCTCGCCCTTTTCGGTGAAAGACACCATATGGTTGTTTTCATAGATGAATGTGTCGCGTGTAGTTGATTCATCAACGGGCTCAATATATTCAGGGTTAAAGTTTTTTTTGATTTTTGGGCTTTGGGCAAAATCTTCTGCGTTTTTTCCATTTCTCAATGTTGTGGATGCACCCATTTCAGCTAAGAAGCGTATTGTATCTTTATAGGATTTTTCGCCATCGTTATGATGCTTGATTACGATGTAAAGTGCAGAACGATTAGAAGCGTCCACAGCATCAATATCTGCTCCCGCGTCTTTTAATATAGGCAGCATGTCGATCCTTTGGTAGAACGCTGCATGAAACATGACTGGACATTCGGAGTGGTGAAACCCATCTGGAAGAGTAACGTGTTTTTTTAACTTTACGCTATCTGGGTATTTTTCCAAATGCTGACGGAGTTCTTCTTCTGTACCAGACTTAATAATTTTAAATATGCGTTTTGCTCGGTTAAACATGTTTCTAGACCTCACTGAATTAATTGTGGTTTGAAGCCGTGTGTATCGCCGCCATTGGCTTGAAGGAACTTTGCGGCATCGTTTAATTGGCGCGGGCTTGCTGCTTTAGTGAAACTTTCGACGAAAAGGCTTCTGTCCTCGTGGCTGTTATCAACATAGGTAATCGTTTGGTATTTGAAGTTGAACAGTGTTTTTAAAACTTCGTCACAATTTGGTGCATGTTCAACATGTGATACGAGGTGGGGCTGTTCAATTCTAAACCCTTCAAGCACACTTTGGTTTCGCATTTTTTCTTGGAGTTCACGGTAAAACGCTTTTAACTCTGGTGACTTGGCATGATCTATCGCATTTGTCCCATCGGGCATTTGGGCAAAGATATCTGCGCCGCCTTGTTCCACTAGAATGCGGCACGCGCCGACATTATCATGACGCGTCGCCCATATTAACGGCGTGTAATTTTCAACATATGTACGATTGCCGTTGGATAGGACAAATTCATACACAGCGTTAATGTCAAACGCCCTGCTATAATTCATAAGTTTTTCTAAAGCAGGGACGTAAGGATCAAATTTGTCAAATGTGCATCTTTTCAGTGCAAATGTTGTCGCGTGCTGTAAACGGTGTTGACATGCTTCTGCGGTGCTAAGTTTTATATCCATTTCAACTAAGGTGTCGATGGCATCAAATTTTCCGATGCAAATGGCTTTGTATAAGGGGATATAATAGTTAAAGCTTTGCTTTCCTAGTTGCTGTGGGTTGGCCTCAATAAATGCTTTGAGCTCTGCAGAGCTTTTCTTGAGATATGAATAGATTGTTCTTTTAAACATATGCCTATCCTTTATTTGATTAGCCCAGGCTTAAAGCCATATGTGTTGCCTTGTTCAGATTCTAGAAACTCTGCGGCGGCTTTGAGCAATTCAGGGCTAGTGGCATCACTAAATTTTTCGATAAGCGGCCGTTCTGTGTTATCGTTACTCACATATGTGATGATGTTGTATTTGAAATTAAACACGCTTGTGAGCATAACACCGCTTACAGGTGCTTTCTCGGTATGGGACACTAAATGATTGGCCTCAAGGGCGAAGCCATGGGGTTGTGTGTTTTTGCGGCGCTCTTTATCAATTTGACGGAATAAGGCCTTGATATTCGGTGCATAAGCATAATCAGCAAGCTGATGTTCCTCTGGTAACTTGAAACTATCTAATGCACCGGCGTCATATAGCGTTTTGATAACCTTATAAACACGATCATGCGGATCGTATTTTGTATTCCTGCTTAGCTCGAATACCCTTTTAATAGCGCACTCTGGTGCTTCTGCAACAAAATATTCAGCGTATTCAAGCAGTGTTTGCATAAAATTATGAAATTTATTATTTTCGTTAACAACAAACATATAGATGCAAGTCCCAACAGCATCATAAAATAGTTTATGCCTTGTTTTTTGTGGTAAATGTTTAATTGTTGCTTCCGCTAACAATTTAAGGTTTTTCCCGTCTAGTTCACACATAGAGTGGCAGAGACTTTTATAAGTCAATATATCAGGTTTTCTCTCTAAAAAGTCTTTTAGCGCTTCTTCATCATCTGAATCTAAATTATAAAATTTGCTATCTTTATTAAACATCTTCCCATCCCTTATTGAATTAATGTGGGTTTAAAACCGTGTGTGTTGCCTTGTTCAGATTCTAAAAATGCGGCGGCGGCTTTTAATTCGCTTGGGCTTGCGGCTTTGTTGAATGCCACGACATTTGGTGCGGCTTCTTTTGTGCCTTGGAGGTATGTAACGGTGCGTGCTTTGAAATTATAGACCGTGGTTAGGCTTAATTTTGTTACTTTGGTGTGTTCGGTGATGGATACAAGGTAATCACCGTCTTTGCAAAATTCTGCGGTTTTAAATTGCTGCGCTGATGGCGCGGGTAGTGCAGACGCTTGTTTTGTAGCCGCTGCGCGCTGGGCTTCACGATGCTTGGCGAAAAGATCTTTGATGGGTGGTATGCTCGCGCTTTGCTCGGCTGTTTGGCCATCGCCACCGACAAGGGTTGTATCTGCGCCTGCATCTAGCAGTAGTTTCACACAATCATGATGTCCGTAATGCGACGCAAGGATTAGCGCGTTATAGTTATGTTTGTTCATGCAGTCTAACGCAGCGTCAAACTCTAATAACACTTTAAGCATATCAGCGCGGCCTCGATAAGCTGCATGGGTGAGCGCTGTTGCGCCTTCTTTTGTTCTCTCATCTACCTTATCTGGGTATTTGTTTAGAAAAGCGCGCAATTGTTCTGGTGTGCCAGATTTGACAATTTTATAAGCCGTTTTTTTGAACATGCATTTTCTCCCGTAGATCCGCCGCACATATTAGTCATAATATAAATTATGTCAAGTTTTAAGTGGGGGATTATTGGCGCTTGTGGCGGGGGATACTTGATATTTCTTCTAATCGCGCCATAATGATGTCCATTATTCAGCATTACGCATTTAACAAAGAAGGAGCAGGGCGAAATGAGCAAGATTAAAGTTGATAATCCAGTCGTCGAAATTGATGGCGATGAAATGACGCGTATTATTTGGGACTTCATCAAAACGAAGCTAATTTTGCCTTATGTTGATGTTGAACTGAAATATTTTGACCTGTCGGTTCAATCACGTGATGCAACCAATGACCAAATCACGATTGACGCGGCAAACGCTATTAAAGAACATGGCGTTGGCGTGAAATGTGCGACAATTACGCCTGATGAAGACCGCGTGGTTGAATTTAGCCTTAAGAAAATGTGGAAGTCACCAAATGGTACAATCCGTAACATTCTTGGCGGTACAGTCTTCCGTGAACCAATTATTTGTAGCAACGTGCCACGTTATGTCCCAGGTTGGACACAGCCGATTGTTATTGGTCGTCACGCTTTTGGTGACCAATACCGCGCGACAGATGTGAAAATTCCGGGCGCTGGCCGTTTGACCATGACCTTCACACCTGAAGATGGCAGCGCACCACAGGAAATGGAAATCTTTAACTTTGATGGTCCGGGCGTTGCGATGGGCATGTATAACCTTGATGAAAGTATTAAAGGTTTCGCACGTTCATGCTTTAACTATGGCCTACAGCGCGGCTATCCAGTTTACATGTCGACAAAGAACACAATTTTGAAAGCCTATGATGGTCAGTTCAAAGATTTGTTCCAAGAAGTTTTTGATAGCGAATTTAAAGCTAGATTTGATGCCGCGGGCTTAACCTATGAACACCGCTTAATTGATGACATGGTTGCCTGCGCGATTAAATGGAGCGGTGGCTTTGTTTGGGCATGTAAAAACTATGATGGTGATGTGCAGTCTGACGTTGTAGCGCAGGGCTTTGGTTCTCTTGGTCTAATGACATCAGTTTTGATGACACCAGATGGTAAGACCGTCGAAGCGGAAGCAGCGCACGGTACAGTGACACGTCACTACCGTTTGCACCAGCAAGGTAAAGAAACATCAACAAACCCGATCGCGTCGATCTTTGCATGGACACGCGGCCTTAAATATCGTGGTCAGTTTGATAACAACCAAGCGCTTGTTGATTTTGCGGAGCGTTTGGAAAAAGTCTGTGTTGATACCGTTGAAGCGGGCTTCATGACAAAAGACTTGGCGATTTTGGTCGGTAAGGATCAGCCATGGCTTAATACACAAGACTTCCTTGATAAGATTGTCGCGGGCCTTGAAGGCGCAATGCAGAAGGCTGCATAATTACATTCTTTTTAGTGAGCCCCCATGTGAATTTGCATTGGGGGCTTTTTTATTCTTTAAAGTCATTGGTCATCCCGAGCGTAGCCGAGGGATCTTTATTCTTTGCAACGGCCTAAGATCTCTCCACTTCGGTCGAGATGACAAGGATGGGGTATGTGATTCGCCCAAATTTCGCAAAATTTTTGTCCTTTGCAAGCGCTTTATGAGTTACCCACAGCATAAATGGCGGTTTTGGCCTAATTGTTAACGCTGTTAAGATTCCATTAATTATCGACTGGCAATGTGGAGTCATAGCACGAGTTATACAGCCGAAAGGGAGGCCAACATGACGAGCACAACAGTAAACAACACAATCAAAACAAACGACAACACAGTAAATGCTGAAGCGCGCGAAAGTGTCATTCTACCGCTGCCGCCACAGGATTTAAAAGATAAGACAGATATGGAGATTTACGCCCGCTTTATGCGTCACCTGCGCTATGTACCAAATAGCCGCATGGAAGTGAAAGTCCTGTCTGCCATTCAATTTACTGCCGATATGATGGATTTGCACGATGCGCAAGTCGCCCGCATCCTGCTTGATTTGGGGCTGCGCGCACCGCGCCTGTCATTCCCGAATGAGTTTTTGGAATTTGCTGACAATGCCCGCTGTCGCGAAGCAACGGAATATGGCAGTGCAGGTGAAACATTACGTGACCTATATGCACATTGGGATGCTCTTGGCGAAGATAAATTTGCCGCCGCCAAGCGTGATTATAAAACCCTTGATGCTGGGGTTGTGATTAACACCCTATAAGTTGGTTATGTGTTTATTGTTGCGCAGGATTTAACCGCGCAAATTACAGAATAGTCCCTGCTATTTATTTTACACCAGATAGCATTCAACTCGCCCCCGATGCCTCCTCCGCGTCGGGGGTTTTTGTTTATTCGTTTAAGTCGTAACTCTGGCGTGGCTTGGTCGTGACTTGCGTGTCGCTGCCACCGCCGCCGAGTAGGGAGCTGAGTAAGCGAGAGAAGCCTGATGTTTCATCCGCCTGCTGTGCATAGGCTGGGCTGTTATCGTCTAAACTGCGGCGCATAAGTTCTTGCCAGATGCGGGCAGGGAATGCCCCGCCTGTGACGTGATCCATTGGGGTGTTGTCATCGTTACCAAGCCATACAGCGGTGGTGATGTTGTTTGTGAATCCAATAAACCATGCATCGCGCGTATCTTGTGACGTGCCTGTTTTGCCGTAAACGCGGACGCCGTCAATATGTGCAGCGCGGCCTGTGCCATATTCCACGGCATGGTTTAGCATGGTGTTGAGGCGGTCAACATAGCGGCTTTTGATGATACGGTTTTGGCTGTGGCGCTGCTCCATACGGTCATAAAGGACAACGCCGTCTTTGGTCAAAATGCGTTTAATGCCGTAAGGTTCAACTTTTAGGCCTTCATTCATTAATGTCGCATAGGCGGATGTGAGTTCTAATGCGTTGATGCCCGCGCTGCCAAGGGCAAGAGAAAGGTCGCGGTTTAAATCGGCGGTAATGCCCAATTTGCGCAGTTTTTTGATGAAGTTCCCTAGGCCGATTTGCAGGGTCAGACGCACGGCGGCGGTGTTCATCGACTTACTGAGCGCGTCTGTTAATGTGACTTCGCCATAATATTTATCGCCGTAATTTTCAGGTTGATAGCTTGATTCAATATCCGTGATTTCGGCATCGAGGATTTTATCATCAGGCTGCCAGCCTTGTTCAAGCGCGGTTAGATAGATGAATGGTTTTAGGGCAGAGCCTGATGGACGTAAGGCTTGCGTGGCACGGTTAAATTGGCTCTGGCGATAATTAACGCCGCCGACCATAGCGTAAATTGCACCGTCACGCCCCATCGATAATGTTGCCCCTTGGGAGAAGTTGCGTTCTTCACCATTTTGTGTGACGGCCTGATTAAGGGCGTGCTGCGCGGCATTTTGTAATTCGGGGTCAAGTGTGGTTTCAATGACAATATGTTCTTCAGGCATTGAAATTAATTTGGCGGCTTCACCCATAATCCAATCCGCAAAATAACGGCCGCTATCGGCATCTAATGGGCGGGCTTTTGGACGGGTGACGCTTAGGCCAGCTTGCATTTCTGCTTCGCTGCGCGTGATGTAACCTTCTTCGACCATGGCGTTGAGCACCAAACGGCCGCGCTGCTGCGCGAGGGCAAGGTTATTGGTCGGGGCATAGCGTGATGGTGCTTTAAGTAAGCCCGCCAGAATGGCGGCTTCGCCTAAATTTATATCGCGTGCAGATTTATCAAAATAAGTATTTGCGGCGGCTTCAATGCCATAAGCACCTGCGCCAAAATACACACGGTTTAAATAAGCGCTTAGAATTTCATCTTTAGTCAGAGTGCGTTCTAACCACAACGCAATCAAGGCTTCTTGCACTTTACGTTTTAGGCTGCGTTGATGGCTTAAAAATAGGTTTTTCGCCAATTGTTGGGTAATGGTTGAGCCACCTGCCAAGCGCCCGCCGCGGAAAAGCTTGGTGTAAATCGCGCGGGCAATGCCTTGTGGGTCAATGCCGAAATGCGTGTAAAAGCGGCGGTCTTCGATGGATATAAAAGCGTAGCGCACATAATTCGGTACGTCTTGTATCTGAATTGTCATGCCACGTAATTCGCCGATCCGCGTGATCTGGCTATCATCATTGGCAAGGATGGTTATGGCGGCGCGATGTTCAAATTCGACGTTTTGGGTGATGTCTGGTAATTCACGCGCATACCAAGCAATTAAGCAAATGACGGCAAGCGTGCCCCAAAGCGCGAGGAGGATGCCTAGCTTAAATAGCTTCTTAAAAATCCCCATAGGCGAGAACCGCACAGATGATTTTTTCGGTGCGGTTTTGCGTTTCGATTTTGTCGACTTTGTCGATTTCGCTTTGGTGGTTTTCTTTTTGCTCATGGCTAGTTGTTTACAACATCTACAACCAGAAGCGCAAGACGAAGTTTATAAATTCAAAAGCGGATAGATGTGATAGCCTTTTTCATACAGATAGCCCGTATCGATTTTGGTGCGTGCGCCTTTTGCATATTGGTCTGAATAATAGTTTATTTGTTGGTTCTTCATATAATCACGAATATAAAGACCGCTATTGCCGGTTAGCTTTGAACTACTATTAACGCGACCATTAATAATAATGGATGGATCGTGATCATTTGGATATGCATAGCCATCAAAAATAGTAACGCTTTTATAACATGTCGATAGGGTGCTCATTTTTAAAGCGGCGTTATATTGCATGCATACATAAGATTCACGTTCGGTATGCGTTTTAATTGGTGCTTTTGCTTTAAGGCTATTGTTAAGGCCAAGGTTACCATTCACGACAATTTTCCCGCTATCTACGGTTAGGCTGACGTCATTTGGTAAATCACCATTGATATATAATAGGCCTTCTCTTAGACGATAGCTTTCATCTTCTTGTAATTTATGGGCGCTAACGGTACATACTTTACCGTGTTTTGTAGAGCCGTTAAAAATTTTTGCGTTGCTTGTATAGCCGATTGCGTCTTCAGTCGGCTTGTCAGGGCATAAATCTGTACCGCATGCTGAAAGTAAAAAGGTGAGGCCTAGGATTGGTATAGCCGTTTTATACTGCACTGATGTCAATTTCTTCTCCTGTAATATATGTATTGTTTTATATATTATGGGAAATTGATTGTCAATTATTTATGGAAACATTATATAAGGAATAATGCGGCGAGGCCAAGGAAGGCGAAGAAGCCGATTACATCAGTGGCTGTCGTCAGGATGACTGATGACGAAATCGCAGGGTCAGAGCCCATGCGGTCGAGCATGATCGGGATACCTGCGCCAAAAAGACCAGCCACGAGCAGGTTGATGATCATCGCGGCTGCAATCACGCCGCCAAGCATGATGTCTTGGAACCATAAAGTCGCCGCGGCGCCGATTAATACCGCGAAAAGGGCGCCGTTTATAAAGCCAACAAGGGTTTCTTTCCAAATGATACGCATCGTATTTGAGCGTGTAAGTTCTTTGGTCGATAGCGCGCGCACGGCAACGGTTAGTGCCTGCGTACCAGCGTTACCGCCCATTGATGCAACGATCGGCATAAGGATGGCGAGGGCGACGACTTTATCAATTGTCGTTTCAAATAGGGCAATAACCATCGATGCGAAAATGGCCGTCAATAAGTTAATGAAGAGCCAACGGAAGCGTGAGCTTGTGGTTGAGAGAACCGCACGATATAAGTCGTCCTCCTCAATACCACCGAGTTTCAAGAAGTCTTCTTCGGCTTCTTCGTCAATAACGTGGATGACGTCATCAATCGTGACCACACCAATCAGGCGGCCGTTATTATCAACAACCGGTGCAGATGCGATATTCTCACGGCGGAAAATACGCGCCACATCTTCTTGGTCCGTATCGGCGGGGATGGAGTGAATGTCATCAAGCGTTAGGCTTTCAAGCTTCTCGGAACGCTTCGCTTTGATTAAGCGGCTAAGCGGGATTTCGCCTGCAACGTGATATGTTGGCGTAATGACGAAAATATCAAAGAATTCATCTGGAATTTCATCGGCAGCGGCACGTAAATAGTCAATGGTTTTACCCACCGTCCAGAATTGTGGGATGGCGACAAATTCACGCTGCATCAAGCGACCAGCAGAATCTTCGGGGAAGTTCATACCTTCCTTCAATTCCATACGGGTCTTGGCGGAAAGCTGGCGGATAATTTCATCCTGACGTTCTTCTTCAAGCGAGATAATCAAATCAAGCGCATCGTCACTATCAAGCTCATCGACGATATTGGCCACTTGTTCTGTCGGCAGAAGGTCAATAATTTCAGGCCTAAGATCATAATCAATCTCGGCATAAACATTTGGGTCGAAGCTGTCACCATGTTGGTTAACAAGGTTTTCGCGTTGGTCGCTATGTAATTTAGCAAATAGATCAGCAATATCCGCATTGCTCATTTCATCGAGCAAGCCTTGCAATGGCTTTTTCGCGTCACTACCTGCCTGAAGCAAAGCGGTGACGGCCTTAACCTGCGCGTCTTGTAAGCCGAATAGAGGGTTGTCTTGACCGCTTTTTTTGTCCTCGGTCAAGTCTTCGGCAGTGTCTTTGTGGAGATCGCTGTCTGAAGTCATTCCATACCCTATAAAATTGGATTTTTTACTGAATATTTTCGCAAGATTTATATCAGTTTTTTATAAGTATTGCAAGGGGACATAAAAAAGCCTTCTTAGCGCGGGGGCATAAGAAGGCTTTAGAAAATGCTTTAGTTATATCGTGTTAAGCTGTGGCCTGTGTCTTTGGGAACAATGTTTTCTGAACAACATTGTCACGCTTCTGTTCTGCCACCTGCGCAGAGATTGTTGCCATAGCCGTCATATTTACAATGCCGCGTGTTGACATGGAAGGTGTAACGATATGGATTGGCAAACGTGCGCCCAAGATCATTGGGCCAATTGAAATGCCGTCTGTCATGGCTTTTGTTAGGTTTAGGCCAACATTCGCTGCATCAAGGTTCGGCATAACCAAAAGGTTCGCGTTATCTTTTAGGCTTGAATTCGGCATAACTTCCTGACGTAAAGCTTCACGCAAGGCCACATCGGCATGCATTTCACCATCAATTTCTAGGCTTGGATCGCGTTCTTTAATGATGCGGCAAGCTTCAGACATACGCACAGCGCTTTCGCTGTCACGGCTGCCGAAGTTTGAATGGCTGACCAATGCAACTTTTGGCACAATACCGAAGCGGCGAATTTCTTCAGCGGCTTGTAATGTGTTTTCAACGATTTCTTCTACATTTGGGCATACATTCACATGTGTGTCGGTGATGAAGATTGTGCTTTTATTTGTAATCAGCGCTGTTAAAGCGGATAGGTTCTTCGCGCTTTTGTGCACGCCAATAATGTCATAGACATGTTTCAAATGATCTTTGAAACGGCCATAAGCGCCACAAATCACGGCATCCGCGTCACCTTTATGGAGCATTAGCGCGCCAATAACGGTGGTGTCTGTGCGGACGATGGTTTTCGCGTAAGTTGGCGTTACGCCGCGGCGTTCCAACAACTCATGATATGTTGCCCAATAATCACGGTAACGTGCGTCTTTTTCAGGGTCGCAAAGCTCGTAATCTTTACCTTCTTCAAGGCGCAGCCGCAGTTTTTTGATGCGCATATCAACGACTTTACGGCGGCCGATAATGATTGGATGTGCGATACCGTCATCAACGGCTGTTTGTACGGCGCGTAGGACTTTTTCTTCTTCGCCTTCGCAATAAGCAACGCGCTTAGGGTTTTGCTTTGCTTTGGAGAAAATAGGGCGCATCACCATACTAGTTTTGATTGTATGCGCTTCTAGGCTTTCACGATAGGCTTTCAAATCTTTGATTGGGCGTGTCGCGACACCAGTTTTCATGGCGGCTTCCGCGACTTTTGGTGGAAGTTCAACAATCAAACGTGGGTCAAATGGTTTCGGGATCAAATATTCTGGGCCGAATTCCAATTGTTCGTCTTCATAAACGCTTGCAACTTCTGCATCCGCTTCTTTGCGGGCAAGTTCGGCAATCGCTTTAACGCAGGCCAGTTTCATTTCTTCGTTAATCGCTGTTGCGCCGACATCTAACGCGCCGCGGAAGATGAATGGGAAACAAAGAACGTTATTCACTTGGTTTGGATAATCTGAACGACCTGTACAGATGATCGCTTCTGGCTGAACTTCACGGACAAGCTCAGGCATGATTTCAGGTGTCGGGTTTGCAAGGGTCATCACCAATGGTGCTTTTGACATGCTGGCGATTTGCTCTTGTGATACTGCGCCTGGGCCAGATAGGCCTAGGAAGACATCTGCATCTTTGATCGCTTCATCAAGGCTGCGTGCTTTGGTGTCATTAGCGAATTTTTCTTTGGCTTTATCCATGCCTTCGTTACGGCCTTTGTAAATTGGGCCGTTACGGTCACAAACAATGATGTTTTCTTTTGGTAAGCCCATTTCATGGATGATGGTAAGGCAGGCAATTGCAGATGCACCTGCGCCAGAAGCGACAAGCTTAATATCTTTAATGTTGCGGCCTGTATAATGCAGCCAGTTTGTGAAAGCCGCACCCACGATAATCGCTGTACCATGTTGGTCATCATGGAAAACAGGAATATTCATACGCTCGCGTAGGCGTTCTTCAATCTCAAAACATTCTGGCGCTTTGATGTCTTCAAGGTTAATACCGCCGAAAGATGGTTCAAGGCGGGCAACGGTATCGACGAAAGCGTCAACATCAAGCTCGTCAATTTCAATATCAACAGAGTCGAGATTTGCGAATTTTTTGAATAGGACAGATTTTCCTTCCATCACAGGCTTAGACGCCAATGCGCCAATTGCGCCAAGACCAAGAACAGCTGTACCGTTGGTAATAACCGCAACCAAGTTCCCGCGCGATGTGTAATCAAGCGCTTTTAATGGGTCAGCGGCAATTTCCTCGCATGGGGCCGCCACACCAGGGGAATAGGCAAGCGCCAAATCTTTTGCGGTCGCCATAGCTTTTGTTGGGGTGATGGAAATTTTGCCCGGCTTCGGGTTTTTGTGATAATCAAGGGCGGATTCGCGCAGGCTGTCTTTCATATTTTTATCTCTTAAAATTCTTTGTTTCAAACTCACTCTATACCGTGTCATTGCTGATCTGATTGTGATCTGTAAATAACAGGATCATCTTTAGCAAACCCCTGTTATTACGGCAAGTGAATGTTCTGCATAGCAGCCCTTCAACCGCAGAAAATTATGCTGGACTGCACAATAAAATGGTGAATTATTTTGACATAATGCCGTATCGGGAGTAGGTTATGCGCTTGGAGATAAGATTATATGGCACATATATCGGCATTATTACGCAATGAATATAGTGGCGCTATGCGTAGGAAAATTGCTGCGCAAGTTACTGCGCCGTTGACGTTGTTGTCAGAGATATATTTCCCTGCATCGTCAGCTGCTGTGCCTACATATAATACAGGTTACAATAAACGCCGCCTGCGCCATACCCGTGTTGATGGGGCGAACCACGATAGCCCTGTGCTCTGCGTTGCTTTTTCGACTAGTGTTTATATGGGACATCCTGAATATGGTGTAAGGCATAAAGATAAACAGGCGCGTTTGGATTATATAAAGGAATATTCAAAAGCAGCGGAGCTAGCAAGTGATATCGTGACGGATTTAGCGACTCAAAATGTTTTAGCGCGTGACTTTTGTAAAAGCGAAGCAACCGATGCAGGGCATATTTGGCAATTTGGTGTCGCGATGCCGATTCAGCGCCCATATTGGCATAGTAAAGGGCGTTACTATGTTCAGCCCAATAGTGATCAACTCGCGGTGTTCTGCAAATATCTAACTGAGCATCAATATATCAGCGAATCTGATGCTGAACCTGTGTTTTCGGCGCGTGTGCGTTTTTTGGCGCAGCAATTATAAAATCATCATATACTGCAGGCGTTGAGCAAGTTATAATGATTAGACGTCATTATGCGTTAAGACCCTTTCTATGCAGGAGCAGCCGATGAAAATTAGAAACTCTATTCAAGATATCCAAAATGAAATTACGGCTTATCGTCATTTGCTGCACCAGAACCCGCAAACCGCGTTTGAGGAAGAATTTGCATCAGGCCTTGTGCGTGAAAAACTAACAGAATGGGGCATCGATTTTGAAGATAGAATCGCGGTGACAGGCATTGTGGCAACGATTGAAGGGGAAACTAATAAGAGCGGCCGTGTTATTGGCCTTCGCGCGGATATGGATGCGCTAGATATTATTGAAGAGCCTAATAAACCGCATGTATCGAAAATACCGGGTAAAATGCATGGCTGTGGGCATGATGGGCATACGGCCATGTTGCTTGGCGCCGCAAAATATTTAAGTGAAAACCGCAATTTTGATGGCAAAGTCCATTTGATTTTTCAGCCTGCAGAAGAAGGGCAAGGCGGTGCACATAAAATGATTGAAGAAGGCTTGTTTAAGCGCTTCCCAATGGATGCGATATACGGCATGCATAACTGGCCAAAATTGCCAAAAGGTACAATCGCGATGCGCAAAGGGCCGATTATGGCGGCAGCAGAGCGCTTTGATATTCACATTCATGGTGCGGGTGGTCACGCCGCGATGCCACATAAAACTTTCGACCCAATTATCATGGGTGCGCAGATTGTCAGCGCGCTGCAAACTTTGGTGAGCCGTACGGTTGATCCGCTCGATTCTGTTGTTATATCGGTCACGAATTTTAATGCAGGGACGGGGGCGTTTAACGTCATTCCTGAAACTGCGCATATTAGCGGCACTTTACGTGCATTCTTACCAGAAACGCGCAGTTTGATGATCCGCCGTATTGGTGAAATTGCCGCGGATACTGCGAAAATGCTTGGCGGGCGCGCGGAATGTAAATTTACTGATGGTGGCTATGACCCAACCATTAACAGCGAAGCCGAAACCGACCAATGTGCGTTGATTGCCAAGGCGCTCGTCGGTGATGATGCAGTTGATACCAATGTTGCACCATCCATGGGTGCAGAAGATTTTGGCGCAATGCTGCAGGAAGTTCCGGGCTGTTATATCTGGATGGGGCAGGGCGAAGCGGATGAAAACTCCAACCACAATCAAGGCCTACATACACCGCAATATGATTTTAATGACGATATCATCCCACTCGGCGTTGAATATTGGGTGCGCGTTGTGGAAAGCAATTTGGCGAAGAATGCCTAAAACAAATTCTTTACAATCCAATACGCAAGGATAAGCACAAGGATGATGATAGCTGGAAAAATGAAGTTGAATGTTCTGGAAGCTCTGTTCTGTAGCGTTTCGGCTTTATCCTGAATACGTTCCGCACGTTCATATTGCGTTTTTACAAATTCAAATTGCTGCTTTTGAATATCTAGCGACTCTTTTTTTAGGTCACGTATCTCTTTTAGGATTTGTAGTTGTTCGGATTCTGACATTTTTGCACCATAAATTTTATATTAGAGTGTTGCTTGTTGTGTAATTATATGTGCTTTTTAGGCTTAATCATATAACTAAAGTTAATAAGGTCAGGACATGTCTTTAAGAAATTGTATTTTATGCGTTTTAATGAGTTTAACCATTAATTTTAATACGGCATTCGCGCAGACTGATCCTATGGTAGATGCCGTTATGCGCATAGCACGTGAAAATATAACGAAAGCTATTCTGTCTGATGGCAGTCATGTGCCGCCTGAAACAGAAGAGGAAAAAATGGAGCCTATAGTTCCCTATGAAACGGCAGCATTTGTTGTTGAAATTGGGCAACAGTCAGGTGTTGCGGCTTGGTGTGCTGTAGAGTGGCAATCGAGAAGTTATTTGGCGTTAATGTCATTTGAGCGCGCAAAGAAAAAATGGTCGGATAAACAGTTGGCTTATATTGGAACTATGCATGGCGTTGCGATGGGCATGACCGAAGGCCATGTAAAAAACAAAAAGGGGGCATGTTCATCTGCGCAAGAAAAGC
>JASBUS010000056.1 GCA_030147745.1 Alphaproteobacteria bacterium | reverse complement strand
AATGGTTATGCCTTTTTCGTGCGCCCTGTTGCGCATATTGATGATCGCGCCGGTCCTGCCGTGATTGATAATACGCGTGATTGGTTTTGGCAGACCTTAAAGGCGAATAAGAAGATTTATATCGAAAGCGGCGTAGCGGCGATTATGATCAATATCTTCGCCTTGGCGCAGTCGCTCTTCATTATGAATGTCTATGACCGCGTCGTCCCGAATGGTGAGCAGTCTTACCCGACGCTTGTGGTTTTGGCTGTTGGGGTATTAATCGTCTTCATTTTTGATTTTATCTTGAAAAATCTGCGCGCGCATTTTCTTGATTATGCGGGGAAGAAAGCGGATGTGAAAATCTCATCCATGCTCTTTGAACAAATTCTTGGTATGCAATTGCATGCGCGCCCAGCCTCGGCGGGTGTGCTCGCCAGTAATATGCGCGAATTTGAAACGATACGTGATTTCTTTACGTCAGCGACCATGGCAACATTAATTGACCTGCCTTTTGCGCTGTTCTTTGTGCTGATTATTATGATTATCGGTGGGCCGGTCGCTCTTGTGCCTTTGATTGCTATGCCGCTTGTTTTGTTCGGTGGCTGGATTTTACAAAAGCCGTTGGAGCGTATCATTAAAGAATCAATGCATGAAAACGCCCTTAAAAATGCGCTTTTATTTGAAACGATCACAGGTCTTGAAACGATTAAAACACAGGCCGCTGAAGGTCACACACAGCGCCGCTGGGAAGAGCTAAGCGAGAAAGCGGCGCGTACATCGGTGAAATCGCGCCGCGTGGCTATATTTGCGCAGAATTATTCTCTTTTCATTCAGCAAATTGCCTCAATCGCTGTGGTGATTGTTGGTGTTTTCATGATTAACGCAGGCATGCTTTCCATGGGGGCGTTGATTGCATGTGTGATTTTGTCTGGTCGTGCGATGGCACCGCTGGCGCAAATTTCAGGCTTGCTGACACGCTTTAACCAAAGCCGCGAAGCTTTCAAGCAATTGGATGATTTGATGAAAAAGCCCGTTGAACGCCCAAGCGATAAACATTTCATTACCATGCCGCATATGGAGGGTGATGTTTATTATGCGGATGTTATCTTCCGCTACCCTGGGCAAACACGTCCCGCTTTGGATGGTGTGAATTTTCGCATTCAAAAGGGTGAGCGCGTGGGCATTATCGGCGCGGTGGGGTCGGGTAAAACGACCTTGGAGCGTTTGCTTTTGAACTTATATCAGCCAGAAAGCGGTTCAATCCAGATTGATGGCACGGATGTCCGCCAGATTGATCCGGGTGATTTACGCCGTAATGTTGGCTCAGTGCAGCAGAGTCCGCAATTGTTCTTCGGCACAGTGCGTGAAAACATCACTATGGGGCATGAAACCGCGCCCGATAGCGCAGTGCTTCGCGCAGCAGAATTATCAGGCGTAATGGAGTTCTTGCGTGATAGTGAAGCAGGGCTCGATACACAGGTCGGTGAGCGCGGTGAGGCTTTATCAGGCGGACAGCGTCAAGCGATCGCCATTGCGCGCGCGTTGTTATATGATCCGCCAATTCTTATTTTGGATGAGCCAACAGCATCGATGGATCCTGCCTCTGAAAACCGTTTGCGCAAACGTCTTGAGAGCATTACTGAAGGTCGTACAACCATTCTGATTACGCATAAAGGGTCAATGCTGACTTTGGTTGATAAATTGATTTTGATTGACCGTGGTCGCTTGGTCGCATTCGGTCCGAAGGATGATGTTATCGCCAAATTACAGGCGCGCCAATATGGAACACAGGCGGAGAATACCAATGTCTAAAGAGCAGCATAAAAAAGATCAGGCCGATAAAGAAGAATTGGCACTTAATGTGAATGATCAGCAAGACTGGAATAAAATTCAGGCGAATTGGGCGAAACAGCAAGCTGATTTGGCGCGCGCAAAAGCCGAGAAATTCTTCACGGCAGATGAAGAATTGCCGCTCGCACGTCATTTGCTTTTGGTCTTTATTGTTGGTTTCTTTGCAGTGTTTATTCTGTGGGCGAATTTTGCGACCCTTGATGAGGTTACCCGCGGCGATGGTAAAATTATTCCTTCGAGTGAAATTCAGGTTATCCAAAACCTTGAAGGCGGTATCGTTGATGAATTCCTTGTCAAGGAAGGTGAAACCGTTACGGCAGGGCAGGTCCTGCTTCGTCTGCGCGATGTCTCAGCAAGTTCAGATTATGGCGCGAATAAGGCGCGTTATTATGGTTTGCTTGCGACCACAGCGCGTTTGCAGGCCGAGGCAGAAAACCGTGATGAACTCATATTTTCAGAAGAGATCAAGCAAAACGCAGCGTCGAACGTCAATGAAGAAATGGAAAGCTTCCTTGCCAGCCGCCGCCAGATTAAACAGCAAATCAGCGTTTTGGAACAACAGCTCGCCCAGCGTCAGCAAGAAGTGCGCGAGTTGAAAACCCGTGAAGCTGATTTGCGCAAAGTACTTGAATTATCCCGCGAAGAAAAAGCGATGATTGAGCCTTTGGTTGAGCGTGGTTCTGCACCGCGTATTGAATTGGTGCAGCTAGAGCGTGGCATCCAAGAAAAAGTCACGGAACTTAACGGCGTTTTGCAATCTATGCCCCGCGCCGAATTGGCTGTGAAAGAAGTTGATGCCCGTATTCGCGAGATCGTTGAGACGGCGCGTTCCGAAGCGCAGCAGCGTTTATCAGAAACAACGATTGAGATGAATTCGATTAAGCAGACCCTTGCGGCGCTAGAAGACCGTAAAGTCCGTACGGAAATTAAATCGCCTGTAAATGGTGTGGTCAAGGATTTGAAAATTAATACCATCGGCGGCGTTGTGCAGCCGGGCAGTGACATCCTTGAAATCGTCCCACATGATGATCAGCTTTTGGTCGAAGCGCGCATCCGCCCATCTGACATTGCCTTCTTGCATCCGGGGCAAAAGGCGATCGTTAAGGTAACCGCTTATGATTTCTCCATCTACGGTGGTTTAGAAGCAGAATTAATTGATATCTCTGCGGACACGATTACGGATGAAAAGGGCGAAAGTTTCTACCGCGTTCGTATCCGTACATTGGATACGGAGCTAAAACGTAAGAACGAAGTGCTGCCGATCATCCCTGGGATGGTGACCAGTGTGGATATTCTTACGGGTAAGAAAACCGTGATGGATTATATCTTGAAGCCATTTGTAAAAACATTGAAGCAATCTATGAATGAGCGCTAAGCCAATTGCGGCTTAGCTATTCGCCCATAGTAATGCTTCTTCTATTTGGTCGCTGCTAAAATAGCGAATGGCATTTGGCGCATTTTGTTCTAATTGCTTAATGGGAAATCCCAAAACCTCATGCGGTGCATTAATCAGCGCCAATTTTTTGATGTGATGACGATAGGGGCTCATCTGCAGCGTATCATCAGCGAAGCTATCGCTATTCCACCCCTTATAGCCGTCATAAGCCACCATAAGCCGCACTTCGCTGTGCAGCTCATAGCTTTTCTTCATGCGTGGCAATAAATGCTGTGCGAAGCTTGTGTGGTCGATGATGCCCGACATTTTAATGCAAATAACGCCAAAGCGATCATTTGGCGAAAAGCCCTTATGAACAAAGTCATAAGACGTTGTTTTACGGTTCATGCTCGTCTCCCGAAAATGCTCTTGTACCCTAATATATCCTTGAGTCTATAGCGATAGAATTAATATTCATTTAAAAATGCCATATTTGGGTATGAAAATTCGGTATAGCTTTGTCGTGCTGAAGGTCAGGTCGCCGCATTTGCAAATACAGGTAAATAAATTGATGCAAGGCGGCATAAAACAGTTGATTTTATGGGGCTAATACGCTTCAAATAAGAACTTGGTAAAAAATTTACAACTTAAACTATGAAGGCGCATTATGGCTTCGCAAGCAGAATTAAAAAACACTATCTCCGTCATTCTTCCTGATGGTTCCGCACGAACCTTACCGGCAGGTAGCACGGGTCTTGATCTTGCGAATGATATTTCAAAGTCATTAGCTAAAGCATCGGTCGCGATTAAGCTTGGTGATGACGTGCGTGATTTAAGTACAGTTTTGCAAGATGGCGATAAAGTCTCCATCGTTAAGCGTGATGACGCCGAAGGTTTGGAATTAATCCGTCACGACGCCGCCCATGTTATGGCGCAGGCTGTTCAAGAATTATTCCCGGGCACACAAGTCACAATCGGCCCAGCAATTGAAAATGGGTTTTATTACGACTTCGCGCGTGATGAGCCATTCTCAAGTGATGACTTGACCGCGATTGAAAAACGCATGCGTCAGATCGTTGAAAAAGCTGAGCCGTTCTTGCGTGAAGAATGGGATCGTAATGAAGCGATCAAACATTTCCGCGGTATTGGTGAAGATTATAAAGCGCAGATTATCGAAGACCTGCCAGAAAGCGAAACCATCAGCGTTTATACGCAAGGTGAGTGGAAAGACCTTTGCCGTGGCCCGCATATGCCGACCACAAAACATGTCGGCACATCATTTAAATTAATGAAAGTCGCGGGCGCATATTGGCGCGGTGACAGCAATAACGCGATGCTTACACGTATTTACGGCACAGCGTGGCGTAATGACAAAGAATTAAATGATTATCTAACCCAGTTGGAAGAAGCAGAAAAGCGCGACCACCGTAAATTGGGCGCTGAAATGGACTTGTTCCATTTGCAAACCGAAGCGCAAGGCTCTGTATTCTGGCATCCACGAGGCTTCACAATTTATAACCAACTTGAACAATATATGCGTCGCCGCGTCCAAGATGGTGGCTATGTTGAGGTGAAAACGCCACAATTGATGCATTCTAAATTCTGGGAAATTTCAGGCCACTGGCAGAAATACCGTGATGGCATGTTTGTTGTGCCTGATGTTGTACCAAACACAGCTGAAGACGGCCCCGTTTTTGCCGAAGAGCCAAAAGAGTTTATGGCGCTTAAGCCAATGAACTGCCCAGCCCATGTGCAAATTTTCAAACAAGGCATTAAGTCTTATAAAGACCTACCAATCCGTTATGCGGAAATGGGCTGCTGCCACCGTAACGAAGCGCATGGTGCATTGCATGGCTTGCTTCGTGTGCGTCAATTCACACAGGATGATGGCCATATCTTCTGCCGTGAAGACCAAATTTTGGAAGAGGCGGTTAAATTCTGTCAGCTTACTGAAAAAGTTTATCAAGACCTTGGCTTCACCAATTACCGCCTAACCCTTGAAACACGGCCTGAAATGCGCGTTGGTTCAGACGAGCTTTGGGATAAGGCTGAAAAAGGCTTGAAAGACGCAATGGATCACTTGGGCATGGATTATCAAATCTGTGAAGGTGACGGCGCATTTTATGGCCCGAAACTTGGCTATATTTTGACCGATGCGATTGGTCGTGAATGGGGCTGTGGCACATTACAGCTTGATTTCAACTTGCCAGAGCGTTTCGATGCAACATATATCGGTGAAGATGGCGCGAAACACCGCCCAGTGATGCTTCACCGCGCGGTGCTTGGTACATTTGAGCGTTTTATTGGTATTATGCTTGAAAGCTATGCCGGTAAATTGCCACTTTGGATGGCGCCAACACAATGTGCGATTGCGACTGTTATCACCAGCGCCGATGATTATGCGACAAAAATTCATGATGAGTTAAAAGCCGCAGGCATCCGCGTTGAACTTGATTTGCGTAATGAGAAAATCAACTATAAAGTGCGCGAACATATGACCAAGAAAACATCGCATTTATTTGTGGTCGGGGCACGTGAGGCCGAACAAGGTACAGTGGCGCTACGCCGTTTAGGTAGTGACAAGCAGGAGATCATGTCTTATAAGGACGCAATTAAAATGATGATCGATGCTTGTAAAGCGCCTTACTAAGCGCCGAATAATGTTGATTTTTGCGAAATTTCGCGTAAATTATGTAACTGAAATTTGTAACGAAGATATAGGAGCTTACCATTAAAGGACCAGTTAAACCGCAGCGACCAGTTGATGACGGACCACGCATCAATGAGGATATTCGTGAAAAAGAAGTACGATTAATTGATGACGAAGGTAATATGATCGGCGTCGTTGGTATCAAAGAAGCGCTTGCCAAAGCTGAAGAAGCCGGTTTAGACCTTGTTGAGGTATCTCCTAACGCTGCACCGCCAGTTTGTAAAATACTTGACTATGGCAAGTATAAATACGAACAACAGAAAAAGGCGAACGAAGCGCGTAAGAAACAAAAAGTTATCGAGCTTAAAGAAATTAAAATTCGTCCAACGACGGAGGAGCATGATTACCAAGTTAAACTGCGTAACGTTAAACGTTTCCTTGAAGCTGGTAACAAGGTGAAAGTATCTATGCGTTTCCGTGGCCGTGAAATGGCGCACCAAGATGTTGGCATGAAATTGATGGAACGTATGCTTGCCGATGTCGAAGGTCTAGGTAAGGCAGATTTAGCGCCGAAACTTGAAGGCCGTCAAATGATCATGGTACTCAGCGCTGAAGGTCAGCAAGCATAATTTATCCTAAATAAGGACATTAAAATGGGCGAAGAACAGCAAAATAAACAGCAAAGCTTCGCCCTTTTGGCGCGTATACTCTTCCTAACGGGGATCGTATTCATATGCGGTGGCGCCTATATCATTATGGAGCCAAGCGTCGTTGAGAAGCTGATGAAGCTTGATGAAGACGTTGCGCGTATCCTTGGCGGCGCATTAATTTTCGCAGGGCTATCTGATTTTATCTTGGCTAAAGTCTTCCAAAGCAAAACATAAGGCTTTGCATTATGTTGTTGGATCTGTTCGTTGCCAGTTTTATCTCTCTATTTGTAATCGTTGATCCGCTCGGCTCAGCCAGTGTCTTTGCCGCGATTACCAAAGACCTTTCCCCGCGTGACAGCCGCTATGTTGCTTTTAAGGGCGTTTTGATTGCCTCCGCCATTTTGTTATTCTTTGCATTGATTGGTGAAGCATTGCTGCATCATTTAGGCATTTCTTTGTCGGCCTTCCGTGTGGCTGGCGGCGCGTTGTTATTTGTGACCGCGTTCCAGATGATCATGGGCAATAAAGGCCCAGACCAATTCGCGGCGAATATTGTGGCGGAAGGAGGGAATAACCATTTAAGTGCGCTATCGGTTTTTCCGGTGGCTATTCCGCTTTTGGCGGGACCGGGTTGTATGACGGCTGTGGTATTGCATGCCTCCGAAGCTAATAGCTTATCAGGCGTTGCAGTTGTCGGCGGGGCGGTGATCTTGGTTGAGGTGATCGCCCTAATCGCGATGCTGCTCTCCGTTAAAATCGTCAGCTTCATTGGCGATACAGGCAGTTCAATTGCTGCGCGTTTGGTCGGTATTTTGCTTGCCGCCTTGTCGGTACAATTCATTGCGGATGGTTTGCGTGGTTTGATCGGCTAAGGGCTGATTTACAGGACGTGATCTTCTTGCGCTTTGACCAATTTCTGAACTTTTTTAATCATCATATTACGCTTAAGCGACGACAGATAATCCACGAACAGACGGCCATTTAAATGGTCAATTTCATGTTGAACACAGTGATTTAACAGCAGATCTTCTTCGGCATTGGTCAGCATTTCTTGTTGCTGACCATGTTCATCAATATATTTAACGCGGACAGATGCGGGGCGCTGAATATCGGCATATTGCTGCGGGATAGATAGGCAGCCTTCTTGATACACGCTGCATTCATCGGCCTGCCAAATAATTTCAGGGTTAATCATATAAATAGGTGTGCCGCGGCCTTCTTTGGTTTGATGGACATCCATAACCAAGACGCGGTTGAGTAAGCCAACCTGATTAGCCGCAAGGCCAACGCCTTTATTGGCATACATGGTTTCCAACATTTTATGCAGCTGACGGGTGATGGTGTCATCAACTTCACCCACGGCTTCTGCCTGTTGTTTCAAAACAGGGGCGGGAACTTTGATTACTTCATAAACATCACTCATTGGGCTAAACCTTATTTGTTTTACACCATTATACAAAAAACTCGTTTATAAAGGAAGAAGCCCCTTGATGCAATTAGCAAATCTGCGCCGCAACATAAGCAGAATTTGACATAGTTCTTTTTTTTGTATAAATTACCACCATCCTATAAACATAACTTTTTTATATATCCTGAATGGGGGACAAAATTATGGGTACGCAAAACGAAATTTTAAA
>JASBUS010000024.1 GCA_030147745.1 Alphaproteobacteria bacterium | reverse complement strand
GTCGATTTGATCATATGCTTTGAATTCACCAAAGTATTTTGTGATCGCCGCTGTCAAAGTCGTTTTACCGTGGTCAACGTGACCAATTGTACCGATATTTACGTGCGGCTTGTTTCTTTCAAACTTTTCCTTAGACATTTTTATCTTCTCCTTAAAATAAGAATTTTTCTTTGCGTATTACGCGTTTAATTTTTCTTTTACTTCCTCAGCAATCTGTGCCGGTACAGCTTCATAACGGTCAAAGACCATAGTGAACTGCGCACGACCAGAAGATAGTGAGCGAAGTGTGTTAATGTAACCAAACATGTTGGCCAATGGCACAGCTGCTGTCACGACTTTCACGTTCGAGCGGTCTTCCATAGAAGAGATCTGACCACGACGAGAGTTAAGGTCACCAATGATATCACCCATATATTCTTCAGGTGTAACAACCTCAACCTTCATAAGCGGCTCAAGAAGCTGTGGACCAGCCTTAGCAATACCTTCTTTGAATGCTGAACGAGCAGCAATTTCGAAGGCCATTACAGAGGAGTCAACATCGTGGTAAGCGCCATCAACAAGACGAACTTTAAAGTCGATTGTTGGGAAGCCTGCAATGATACCTGTATCCTTAGCCAATTCCAGACCTTTTTGTACGCCTGGGATGTATTCTTTAGGAACAGAACCACCAACGATTTCACTTTCAAACACGAAGCCTGCATCTGGCTCTGCTGGAGAGAAGATCAAGTCGATCTTCGCAAACTGACCAGAACCACCAGACTGTTTCTTGTGTGTGTAAGAAATTTCAGCTTCTTTAGTGATTGTTTCACGGTATGCAACCTGTGGCGCACCGATATTCGCTTCAACCTTGAATTCACGCTTCATACGGTCAATCAAGATATCCAAGTGAAGTTCGCCCATACCTTTCATGATTGTCTGACCTGATTCATGGTCAACAGATACACGGAAAGATGGATCTTCAGCAGATAGGCGCTGAAGCGCTTGCGACATTTTCTCTTGGTCAGCTTTTGTTTTTGGCTCAACCGCAATCTCGATAACTGGCTCAGGGAACTCCATACGTTCAAGAATAACCGGAGCTTCTTTTGCACAAAGTGTATCACCTGTTGTTGTGTCTTTAAGACCAACCAACGCCACGATATCGCCTGCATATGCCTCTTTGATCTCTTCACGAGAGTTTGAATGCATAAGCAACATACGACCAATACGCTCGCGCTTGTCTTTAACTGTGTTCTCAACATAAGAACCAGATTCAAGCTTACCAGAGTAAATACGTGCGAAAGTCAATGTACCAACGAACGGGTCGTTCATGATTTTGAACGCAAGCGCTGCGAATGGTGCATCATCTTTAGGGTAACGGTTTTCTGGCTCGTCAGAGTCAACTTTAGTACCTTTAATCGCGCCAACATCAACTGGGCTTGGAAGGTAATCAACAACCGCATCAAGCAATGGCTGAACACCTTTGTTTTTGAACGCTGTACCACAAAGGACAGGCACCCAAACGTTGTTCAATGTTGCTTTACGGATGCATGCTTTCAAAGTTTTGATGTCTGGCTCTGTACCTTCAAGGTAAGCTTCCATCGCTGCTTCGTCTTGCTCAACCGCAAACTCAATTAGGCTCTCACGGTATTCAGCTGCTTTATCAGCCAATTCCGCAGGAATTTCTTCCTCACGGAATGTTGCACCTAGAGTTTCAGCATCCCAGATGATCGCCTTCATTTTAACAAGGTCGATAAGGCCTTCATATTCGTTCTCAGCACCGATCGGCAACTGAACAGGAACTGGCTGCGCACCGAAACGGTCTTTGATCATTTTCAAGCAGTTATAGAAGTCCGCGCCGATTTTATCCATTTTGTTCACGAAGATAATACGTGGAACATGGTATTTGTCAGCTTGACGCCATACTGTTTCTGTTTGTGGCTCAACACCCGCATTCGCATCAAGAACAGTTACAGCACCGTCAAGCACGCGCAATGAACGCTCAACTTCAATAGTGAAGTCAACGTGCCCTGGAGTATCAATAATGTTGAAACGTAGTTTCTCACCCGGCGCTGCGCCATCAGCTGGACCTGTCCAGAATGTTGTTGTCGCCGCAGACGTAATTGTAATACCACGCTCCTGCTCTTGCTCCATCCAGTCCATAGTTGCTGCACCGTCGTGCACTTCACCGATTTTGTGAGACTTACCTGTATAATACAGGATACGCTCAGTTGTCGTGGTCTTACCCGCATCAATATGCGCCATAATACCAAAGTTACGGTAATGCTCTATCGGGGTTTCGCGTGTCATAATTTTTTAATCCTTACAATTTTAAAGAACTGTGTCCATAATTTAGCCCGCTTATAAAGCTTATAAACGGGCCAAATAATCTGATTACCAACGGTAGTGTGCGAAAGCTTTGTTTGCTTCTGCCATCTTATGCGTATCGTCGCGCTTCTTGATTGATGTACCGCGCTCATTCGCTGCGTCCAACAATTCAGTCGCCAAACGTTGCATCATTGTGTTTTCGTTACGCTTACGTGCTGCATCGATAATCCAACGGATTGCCAAAGCTTGCGCACGGTCAGAACGAACCTCAACCGGCACCTGGTAAGTTGCACCACCAACACGGCGAGAGCGAACTTCAAGATGTGGGCGAACTTTTTTCAACGCTTTACGGAAGATCAAAAGACCTTTACTACCCGCAACATCTTTAACTTCCAATTCTGCAGCTTCTTCAGCCAAATCAACATTATCAGCTTTCGCATCCAGAATTTCCAAAGCACCGTAAACAATGCCTTCAGCTGTTGATTTTTTACCATCATACATCAAGTTATTGACGAATTTTGATAGAATCAAATCACCGAATCTTGGATCTGGTAGAATTTCGCGTTTTTCTGCTCTATGACGACGAGACATATCTTTATATCCTTCTTAATATTACTTAGGACGCTTCGCGCCGTAACGTGAACGTGCTTGCTTACGATCTTTAACACCTTGTGTATCGAGCGCACCACGAACAATTGTATAACGAACACCTGGCAAGTCTTTTACACGGCCGCCGCGCACAAGAACAACTGAGTGCTCCTGCAAGTTATGGCCTTCACCAGGAATGTAACAAATAACTTCGAAGCCAGATGTCAAACGCACCTTAGCTACTTTACGAAGAGCCGAGTTAGGCTTTTTAGGTGTTGTTGTATAAACACGTGTACAAACACCACGACGTTGTGGACACTGTTTAAGTGCACGGTTTTTCTTCGCCTTCATGGCTTTTTTACCGCCTACGATACGCGGCTTACGAATTAATTGTTGAATAGTTGGCATACGACCAAACCTCTTTTTTCACTACAGTTTCATTTAAGGATGGGAAGCTTTAATGCAGGAAGAAGAGTGCCAACGTCGTGACGTTATTATCTTAATCCGCAGAGCATCTAGCCGCCCAAAAACAAAACCGGCCCTTTCGAAAGTTAAATAAAAACTTTTGTAGGAGCCGGGCCAGATGTTGCGCTTAATTTACCCAAGATAAAATTATTTTTACCTTTTACGAAATTAAGAACAACGAGCTGCGTTTAGACTGCAAATTTATTACTGAAACCAGTAACGGTACGGCCTACAGCCAGCCCATCCTTTCAATATGTGCGCGGAATATACGCAGCGGTTAAGACTTTGTCAACTATTATTGTAAATTTTTCACATTTTTTGAGTCATTTCAAAAACTTGAATCAATAATATGGAATCAAATGCTATTTTTTACCCCAGATTCACCCTTGCGCCGCGCCCGCCGATCAAGCATCATAGAGGAGCGTATAATTACCTAAAGAAAGTCACGACGTGAACGATATATTCTCCAAAGATTTTACAGCGCCTAGCGAACAGGAAATTTTAGACTTCATTCGCTATTATGGTGGCCCAGCAACTAAACGCGATATTTGCAAAGGTTTCGGCATTACAGGCGATGACCGTATTGACGTTAAAAAGGCTCTTAAAATCCTTGAAAGCAAAAACCTTATTGTTAAGGCCGGCGGCGCATATACAATTCCAGACAGCCTGCCTGCCGTCACCCATGTCGAGATTAGCGAGATTACGGTCGATGGCGATGAGATTGCCACGCCATTAAAATGGGACGCTGAATTACAAGGCCCAGCGCCACGCATCGAGATAAAACCCAATAAGCAAGGCCACCCCGCGTTGAGCGTAGGCGACCATGCCCTTGTCCGCTTACAGCAGCGCGGCCCGAATCTATATGAAGGCAAAATCATCAAAACCCTCGACAACCATGCCGCCCGCGCCATGGGTATTGTTGAGGAGATCAATGGCGATCTTATCGTTAAGCCTGTTGAGAAGAAAGCCAAGGAAAGCTTCATTATTAGTGAGACACGCGGCAAAGACGTCAAGGTTGGCGATGTCGTTCTTGTTGACCCACTGCCGTCACGCGGCCTCCGCCATAAGAAATGTCGAGTCGTTGATATTCTCGGCCATGAAAATGACACACATATATATAGTCTTATTTCTGCGCATGAGCACAACCTATCTTTAAGCTTCCCTGATGAGGTTATTAAAGAGACCGAAAATATGCGCGTGCCGCCCCTCAAAGGCCGTGAAGATTTACGCAAATATCCGCTTGTTACAATTGACGGTGCAGATGCACGCGATTTTGATGATGCGGTCTTTGCCGAACCCGACCCTGACCAAGGGCGCAACCCGGGCGGCTACCACTTGCTCGTGGCGATTGCTGATGTGTCTTATTATGTGACACATAATAGTGCGCTTGATCGTGAAGCGCTGCGCCGTTCAAATTCGACCTACTTCCCTGACCGCGTTATCCCGATGCTGCCTGAGAAGCTATCGAATGATCTTTGTTCGCTGCGCCCACGTGAGAATCGCGCTTGTACAGCTGTGCATCTCCACATCAATAAAGAAGGCCGCCTATTAAAGTATAATTTCGTGCGCGGTTTAATGCGCTCAGAAGCGCGCCTGACATATGAACAAGTGCAAGCCGCGCGTGATGGCCTTACAGATGACCTAACCAAGCCATTGATGGAAAAAGTCATCAGCCCACTTTATGATGCCTTTGATATCCTCCGTAAAGCACGCGAGAAACGCGGGGCGCTTGACCTTGATCTGCCAGAGCGTCAAATCTTGATTGATGATAGCGGCCGCATGAGCGGCGTGCGTAAGCGTGAACGCCTTGATGCGCATATGCTGATCGAAGAGTTTATGGTCCTCGCAAACGTCGCCGCGGCTCTTGCGCTCAGCAAAAGCAAGACACCAAGCATTTACCGTGTGCATGATAGTCCAAAACCTGAAAAACTTGATAATGCCCGCAGCTTCGTGAAGGCGTTTAACCTGCCTTTCCCACAAACGGGCAGCGTCACACCTGCTGGTCTGAATGGCGTGTTGCATCTAGCATCCGAACTTGAATATGCGCCACTGATTCATCAAACGATTCTACGTACACAGTCACAGGCAATTTATTCAACCGATAATATTGGCCATTTTGGTTTGGCACTTGGGCATTACACGCATTTCACATCGCCGATCCGCCGCTATGCCGACTTAATCGTGCATCGCGCCCTGATCCGCGAATTCAACCTTGGCCCAGGTCAGCTGAAAGATGATGAAGCTGTCCGCCTTGAAGAAATTTCGGAGATTATCTCCACCAATGAACGCAAATCGATGAGCGCAGAATATGCGACAATCGACCGCTTTGTTGCCAAATATATGGAAGACAAAGTCGGCGCGGAATTCCAAGGCCGCATTAGCGGCATTTCCCGCTTCGGTATGTTCATTGAATTAAAAGAAAGCGGCGCTGACGGTATTGTGCCGATTCGTACGCTGCCAGATGACTTCTATATACATGATGAAGAACAACACGCACTGATTGGCCGTAAATCACGCCGCATATACCGCCTTGGCGCATCCATCACTGTGCGCTTAAAAGAAGCACATGGCATGAGTGGTTCAACAGTCTTTGAAGTGGTCGGCAAAGACGGCGCGGATATTCCGGGTTTCACCATAGCCCCGAACCGCGATAAAAAGAATTTCAAAGGGCGCGGTAAGAATTACAGCAGCCGCGGCAAAGATAAAGGCCGAAGCGGCGGCGGCGGTAGTGGCGGTGATTTCAACAAGAAAAAGAAGAAAAAATCCACCACACCGAAGCATAAGCGCAAGAATAAGAAAAGCTAAAGCGCTTAAGCCCGTTTACTTAATCAACGGCTCTGGCACAGGCTTATCACTTGCAGGCTCAATGCGGGCAGGCTCGACGCGCGCAGGTTTTTCGCTTGCGAACATATTCACCCAATCATAAGGATGAATATTTTTCGGCAAGCCATAGCCCCATGGGCCGAGGCGCGGGTCATATTTTTGTGCACGGAGTAATTCATCTTGTTTTTGTTGGTCACGTTCTAAGTCGATTACACCTTGCCAAAGCACCTCTGTGCGAGCAGCATCATTAAATACAGTGAGTAGCTGGCCATCTTCAAGCGGGTTTAGACCGTCATAGCCGTCTTTACCATCTTCCTGTACAGACCAAAGTGTGCCTTCCATACCGGTTTCGTAATATGGCATCAACGTGCCTTCAATGATTTGTGCTTTATTTTCTTCTGACATTAATTGCCTCCCTATTTTGATTCATCATAGCGCCCGCAATTGAAAACACAATAGACACATTTGTCGAAAAAACTTTCTTGACATAGTTATAAAAATCAGTATTGTGCGCATCTGGATTATATATGTGCGGGCACAGTTCCGTGCAAAGTTAAGTAAAGAAAAGGTAAGAACAATGGCAAAAAAAGGCGCAGTTGAGAAAATCCGTCTGATCAGCACTGGTACAAATGCTAAAGGTAACCCGACTGGTTTCACATACTATATCAAGAAAAACGTTCGTAACATTACAGAAAAAATGAAATTCCGTAAGTTCGACCCACGCGCAATTCACCCAGAAACAGGCAAGCCTGGCTGCCATGTTGATTTCATGGAAAAGAAATTGCCACCATCAAAGAAAAACTAAGGCATTATTCGCCAAAAGTTACAAAAGCGCTCCCTATATTCGAGCGCTTTTTTATTTTCAAACATACCCATTTAATAAAACTAAATCATTATGCGCCACATCAATATCCTTCGCCATTGTGAATATGATGACCGTTCAGGCCCCGGCCCTAATTTTGACTGTCACTTAAGTGCTGACGGACATGCCCATGCCGAACGTATTGGCGCAGCAATGGCCGAGCATAAAATTCAGCCTGATTTGATTTACTGCTCTGGCGCGATGCGCACGCGTGAGACCCTAGACGGCCTTGCCAAACATATCACGTTGCCTGACGTTATTTTTAACGATGAAATCTATGGCTGCATGCCTGGTGACTTATTGGCCATGGTGCAAGACAGCGCCGATCAGTATAAAGACATTCTGATTATCGGCCATAACCCTGCGATGCATGGTTTGGTGCAGATCCTTGGTCAGAATAGCGACCCGAAATATTTCAAAGAAATCGCTTATGTCTACCGCACAGGGACAATCTGCCGCATTGCAACTGACGCCGCAAAATGGGCAGAGATCACCCCTGAGAATGTTCGCATTGTTGGTTTATTAAACGGCGTTTGACTATTTCGGCCAAAGCTGCTTTTGAATAGCTTTTGGCGTGGCAAGAAAATGCAGATTACTCTGACGCTCCGCATTTGAATATCCAACCGCCGCCGCTGTGGCAAACCACGCCTTCAGACCATCATAATAGCCATTGAGATTCATGATTGCGACAGGCTTCATCTGACCGCCACTATAGAGGCACGATAAGTTGTCATTATGTGAGAAAAATGCTTCGCAAATTGTACCATCGCCGCCCGGCGTAACGATATGCGCATCTGCACTTAGGAAGGCCTTGGTGCGCTCTTGATCATCCGCGAGTTTAACCAATTCAACATGAGAAGGATATTGTTCATTCGGATCATAAAAGGCTGGTGAGACAAGCGCTTTCATTTTGCCGCCGACTTTACCAACCTCATCCATGACATCTTGCAAATGACCGTATAAGCCGCCGTCATAGAGCACCAAATCAGCTTCTTGCCCTGCACAATACGTGCCATTTCTTTCGTGGCGCGGATACAACGCTTTTGGAAATCCAAATCATTCTTGCAATAAGATGAACCTGTATAAACTGATATAGTTTTGATTGACATGTTATTTCTCCCAACTAGGCCTATAGGGGTACGCCATTTAACGGTCAGCTGTCAATATTATTTTCATAATCTTTGGCCGTATTGTCAAACAAAGCATTACATGAGATGATATTGCCACATTCGATTCTAGGGGGAATACCACCATGACCAAATCATTTCTTACACTGTTTACCGCTATAATCTGCACAATGGGTAGCGCCGCACAAGCCGCCGATTATCACAACGCGACGCAAGGGGTTAGCTTTACGCATCCTGATATCGCGGTGCTTGATAACGCTAGCGGCAGCGATACATCAGCCAAAATTCCATTCACGATTGGTGAGCCGCCATTTAATGTGTCAGTACTGCTGAAAAACACAGGTTTTCATGGCAGTATTGATGAATTTATGGCGAAAGAACATCAGCAGCAAAAAGACGGTGGCTATGCCGCGGAAATGACTGAAAAAGCCGTGCCGCTTGCAACTGGGGAAACCGCTTATGAATTAACGCGCGTCACGCCCTATGGCACAATTTATTATTTCATCTTCCCTATTCTGAAGAGTGACGAAATTATGGCGCTATGGCTCATGACCAGCCCAGATGCAGACCCTGAGAACAAAGCTTATGCTGCCTATACAGAAATGCGCGACAGCTTAACCATCAGCGAATAAACACAATAAAAAAGGCGGATATCAGCCGCCTTTACTTTGCCCCCTGCCCGATATCAATATGGCATTGGTTTATATTGTTCAGGACGCCCAACAAAAGCGCCGCGATGTTCTTTAATTTTTTCAGGGTCATAATTGCCCTTATACCCAGGGTCAGAGCTTAAGCTTAGCACAGCGCGTAATGCGCCCTGTTGGTCACGTATGAAGAATTTTGAATGATGGTTATACGGATAACCGCCGCGGCGCGCCTGCATTTCAATATAACGCGCGATATCTTCCATCAATTGATCACAAAAGCCATTGAGCTCTTTAGCGCCGCCGCCCAAATCATCACGGCGGTTTTGTATAAAGTCATGCATATAATCTAATGTCGAATCATACACGCAATAGCCCCCATTCACATCACGACCAATGATGATGTCATATTGCTTTTTGAAAAAGCTGCTATCTTTGGCGAAACGGCCAAATGTGCGCGTGAGAATGACATTATCTTTTTTATTATCTGTCATTATTTCCATCCCTGTTTTGTTCAAGTTTATAAATTTCAATTAGGACGCGTCCATAAATAAAATTTAGAAACTTTGTTTTTTCTTTTATTGGTAGCCTATAATTTAATGTTAGACAAGCTTTGAGCTTTTTGCAGCGCAATGTCGCCACGCGGCCATATTCTGACAATATGAAAAACCTTGCTTTTTCATGCATCATCCCTTATATAAATGGGCATGAATTCATTAGGCATAGAAAAAAAACCAGAAGACACACGTGTCGTCGTCGCCATGTCAGGCGGGGTCGATAGCTCTGTCACGGCTGCATTACTGCATGAGCAAGGCTATCAAGTGATTGGCCTAACCATGCAGCTTTATGATCATGGCGCCGCGATACAGCGTAAAGGCGCATGCTGCGCTGGTCAGGATATTTATGATGCCCGCCGCGTTGCCGAAACGCTTGGCTTCCCACATTATGTGCTCGACTATGAAAGCAAGTTTAAACAATCCGTCATTGATGATTTTGTTGAAAGCTATATGAAAGGCGAAACGCCGATTCCTTGCGTGCGCTGTAATCAGACGGTTAAATTCCGTGACCTTCTTGAAGCCGCGATGGATTTAGAAGCTGACTGTATGGCAACAGGCCATTATGTGCAGCAAATCACCAATCCTGAAACAGGCAAAGCCGAGCTACATCGCGCCGTTGATAGCACTAAAGATCAAAGCTATTTCCTTTTTGCGACTACGCAAGAACAGCTGAGCTTCCTACGCTTCCCGCTTGGCGGCTGGACAAAAGACGTCACCCGCATGCATGCGGAGCGCTTAGGCCTACTTAACGCTGACAAGCCAGACAGCCAAGACATCTGCTTCGTCCCGAATGGCGATTACGCCAGCGTAGTCAAAAAGATCAAGCCAGAGGCTGAAAATCCAGGTGATATTATTGACCTTAACGGTAATGTCGTGGGTCAGCATGAAGGCATTATTCATTACACAATTGGTCAACGTCGCGGCCTAGGTATTGGCGGCGGTGTGAGCGAAGATAACGCACCATTTTATGTGGTGCGCGTTGATGCAGCCAACAACCATGTTATCGTCGGCCCGAAGGAAGCTTTGGCACGCGACATCGTCCATATTGGCAAAGCCAACTGGCTCGGCGGCGTTGCAGGCGATGTGTTGGACGTAGAGGCAAAATTACGCAGCGTCTCCAAACCTATGCCCGCAAAACTGACCATTATTGATGATGAACATGCGGTGCTAACATTAGATACCGCGCAATATGGCATCGCCCCTGGTCAAGCCGCGGTTTGTTACCAAGGCGACCGCGTCATAGGCGGCGGCTGGATATCCGGCACAGAAAATTCACAAATTGCAATTGCGGCTTAAATTAGCCCTTGACAAAAATAACCCAAGCAGGCATAAAACTGCATCGAAAGGGTCAACGACCCAAATTTCTTGCGTGGCTCTGTAGCTCAGGGGTAGAGCAGGGGAATCATAATCCCTGTGTCCGGTGTTCAAATCACCGCAGAGCCACCATTTTTCTTCCTGAAATTGTTAGATTTTTTCAAAGGCGTCTTAGCCCTTAATCTTTTTAGCTGTAAGTTCACGCTATACCTTAATCACATTTTTATATCGTGCACAGGCGCTCCCCCATAAGCATAAATTTGCACAAGCTCGTTATTAGAATCATAAACAAAATTATGGCCTGTACCTTTTAAACTTCGAAATAGATCGCTAGGCTCGTTATAGTTAATATAAACCTCCCCCTCTTTAACTGTATTCTTGTTAACAATTGCTGTTGCGCGCCCTGATTTAACAAGGATCTTGTCTACTTTTTCTTTGCCCGTCCCCAATGGAAATAAAACACGGAATACATTTGTAAGTTCATCTTTAGAATTATAATCCCGAAAGGCAAATTTATCTGGGTTAAATTTAGGGTCTGATGGGTCTTTTACTTTAAATGGAGCGGCATACCATAGCCAATATGCACTCGCGGCTAAGATCATGACTATCGTTAGGCTCTTTAGTATGGTTTTCATGCGCATATTCATCTCCCGAGCACCGTCCCGATTAATTTCTGCGTTAATGGCTTGCTTAGGTCGGCGAGGTCGGTGGCGATTTGGGCGTGGGCTTTGAGTTGGCCGACTTCGGAGTAGTTAATGGTGATTAGGCTGCTTGATGTGCCGCTTTGGGTTAAGGCGGCGTTGAGGCGCTGACTGGTGGCGATGGCATCAGGGCGGTTTTCGGCGGCGGCGATGATGAAAGACGGATAATTGCGGCCGTTTTGGACATGCTGCAATGGTGATGCGTCTTTGAGGACTATCGGGTCTGTGCCGAAGGCGTTTTCGACCATGCGGTCAACCATACGGCTTGAATCCGTTAGGTCGAAACTGGCGGTGTCAATCGGGAAGACATTTTTAAGCACCTGCGCAGGGTCAAGATGATGCGCACCGAGGAAGCGCGGATTTGTTGCGACCAAAGCGACCAAATGCGCGCCCGCTGAATGACCAAGCAAGGACATGCGCGCAGGGTCGCCGCCATAGCGGGCAATATTCTTATAGCTCCAATTAATCGCCGCGGCGACATCCTCAACATGGGCAGGATGCACAACATCAGGGGATAGGCGATAATTGACGCCGACCATAACAATGCCCTGCTGCGCCCAAAGGGTCTGCATCGATGTTGATTTACGACCACTGGTATCACCATTACGCCAGCCGCCGCCATGCACCCAAAGCACGACAGGGCACGATGCCGGCGCGCGGCAACGTTCTGGCTGATAAATATCGACATGTTGCAATTCATGCGCGCCATAAGGGGTTTTGCGTTTAATATCGACCTCAAGCGGCGATTTCGCCTGCGCCACATTCATTACCACCAACAGAGAAAACGCCATAATAACCATGAATTTAAATAGATTTAAACGCAGCATTGATTCCTCCCCTGCTATCTCACAGATATATTATGCCTTATAACAACGCCTGCGGCTACTGCCGCCCTTCACGGCGGCGCGGAAATCTTTTATTTTCACTTGCAATGGCAATTTTTTCATAATAGTGTTCTTTCCATATGACAGGGGTATGAAGAATGCAAAAGATTGACGTGATCACCGATTATTCACCGATGCCAGAATGGTATCATGTGACGACGCTTTCAAATTTTGTGCGTGGCTATGATAAATATAAAGGGCAATATTCAAAGGCGAATATTGGGCAAAGCACATTCCCTGATCAGTTCTTTTTGCTGGAAGAAGACGAATTACCCATCGGCATTGCCAAGGCAAGCAAGCTCCTCTCTAAACTCAATTTAGACGGTGACCGTTTAATCGCACTGAAAACCCGAGCTTATGCGGATGGTTTGAAACGTGACCATGCCTCTGGCGTGGCGCAATATCTCCCGCAAAATTATATTAATTTAGACAGCGTTTATTTTATCGAAGGCGATGCGCAGACGGACGCACCAAAGCTAGTCAAAGCGCAAGTCGAAGATGTCGTGGCGCAGTCATTTGAAGTGATTAATGACACATTACTGCCATGGGCGGAATTAACGCCGCGCAGTGTGTCTGTTCTGCCGATTGCGATGGCCTGCCAAGCATCATGTAAATTCTGTTTCTCTAAAGCGTCGGTATCTAGCGGCTTCCAAGGCCATATTTCGGATTGGGATCGCATCACGTCAGTTTTGGCCGAGGCAAAAGCCGCAGGGGCGGAGCGCGCGGTGATTACAGGCGGCGGTGAACCGACATTATTGAAGCCTGATCATCTGGTCAGCCTTGTCGGAAAATGCGCCGCTGAATTTAATAAAGTCGTGCTGATCACCAATGGGCATTTATTGGGTAAAGCCAACCCCGAAAAACGTTTAGACGCGCTAAGCCGATTAGATGCCGCGGGGCTGTCGGTCTTGGCGATTTCGCGCCACCATCACGACCGCGATAAAAATGCGGCGATTATGGGGCTAGATACCAAAACGGAAGAACTGCTTGAAAGCCTCCGCAACCATAGCGCCGCGCTTGCCCATATCAGCCCACGTTTGATTTGCGTGCTGCAAGATGACGGCGTTGGTGATGTCAAGGATATGGAAGATTATCTGTCATGGGCGGCGGCGCAAGGTGTACGCCAAGTGAATTTCAAAGAGCTTTATGTTTCAACCAGTAACGAATCCGCCTTTAGTGATTTACAGGCGAATTTCTATAGTGCGCAGCATCAAGTGCCGCTGCGTGTCGTGCATGATTTTGCCGAAAAACATGGCTGGGCAAAACTGGCGGAGCTGCCATGGGGCGCGCCGATTTATAGCGGTGAATGGAACGGCATAGAGATGCAAATTGCCGCCTATACCGAACCAAGCGTATATTGGGAGCGTACAAATGGCGTTGCCCGCAGCTGGAATTTGATGAGCGATGGCACTACCCTCGCCTCGTTAGAAGACCCAAATAGTCAGGTGAGCCCAAGATGAATTTTCAAGAATTTAGCGCCTTTAAAGAAGAAATAGCCGCCGAACGTGATTTAGCACGCTTTGATTGCATGAACCCGTTTAAAGCGATGCAGTTTTTAAAAACCGAATTTACCCCTCATGCCGCGCGCAGCAGTGATGATGTGCTCGATATATGGGCGGACACCATGGGCATGCAAAATGAACGCGGCATTGCACTTGCGTCCGGTGGGGTGCGTCAATCGCTCACCGCGCTGTTTAATATCTATAGCGCCCAGAACACCGAAGTCTGGCTGCCCGAAGATGTTTATCCATTTTATTGGGATACGGCCTTGAGCGCAGGTTTAACGCCGCGTAGCTTCCCGACTTTACCAAGCCCTGATTTTTCAGCGCTGAACCAAGCGGCAGATCAAAGCGTGATGCTGATCACCAACCCGATCAGCCCACTTGGCCGCCACTTAAACGCCCAAGAAACGGCGGAGATTAAAACATGGCTGAGCGGCGCAAAAGACCGCCGCGTCATATTAGATACCGTCTATGCCTATACCCGCGGCTTTGATGCGCATAGCCTTGATTTATACAGCACAGGGCAATGCATCATTGCACATTCATTATCCAAAGCATGGTTAGAGCGCGGCGTCTTTGGCGTATTGCTTGCCCCTGAACAAGACCGCGCCGCGTGTAAAGCACGTTTAAATGCGCCTGATGCCGCGGCCTGTGCCTCAGCGCATAGCGCCCTTGCGCAGCAAGTGACCTTGGCGGATAAACAGCAAGCGGCCTTCACGCGTGAATGGGCGCGCCTAACGCCTGCCATTAAGCGTATTGACCCCAATTTCACCGCACCGAATACAGGTTACTTCACCGCGATTAATGCGGATTATCGTGACGCATTAGATAAGCATAATAGCTTGATTATTCCCGCGAGCGTCTTTGGATCACGCAGAAAAGATGTATCGATTGTCAGCTGCCTATACGATATTGCGCGTTAAACACTGCGAAGCGACCAGCCAAGCCAAAGGGCGATCCCCACGAGCAACAGCGAGAAAAAGCGGCGCAGTATCAAGCGGCGCTGCCCTGTGGTCAAAAAAGCCTGTATCGAACCCGCCAATGTGACAATCACCGTATGAATGGTTGTTGCCACCATAACATAAGTCACGGTTAACATCACCGCTTGCAGCACAGCCGCATGATCCACCACAATAAAGCCCGGCAAAATCGCGACATAGAAAAACGCCGCCTTAGGATTAAGCAGATTAACGATCAAGCCGCGGCGGAAGAATTTGCGATGCTGCTGTTGCACATCCGTCGTGCCGGGGGATGTTTCGGTTTCATCGCGCCAGCCATCCCATGCGAGCCAGAGTAAATAGGCCACCCCGCCCCAACGCAAAATTTCATAGGCCAGTGGCGAATGGGAAATTAACGTCGCCACCCCCAAAGCCGCAGCAAGGCCAATTAATAATAAGCCCAGTGCAATCCCCAATGTTGCCGCGTAGCCCGCGCGCCGCCCATTTGCCGCGCTTAGCACCGCCAAATAGGCCATATTCGGGCCGGGGGTGAGCTCAATCACCACGCATGTCACAACAAAGGAGAGAAACACAGCCAGCATGATGAATTATAACCGCCAGACGACAAGGCCTTGCGCGACATTTTCTTCATCGCCCGTGCCAAGTTTATTGCGCCAATATTGATATTCCGTGCCGATATATAGCTTATCAGGGGCATGGAACAAAGCATTGCCAATATCCCAACGGATTTGCGGCTGCGCCAAAATATGGCCTTTTTTCTTGCCGCGGCTGGCATCGTCATAATCGCGCCCGCCAATATATTCGGCATGGCCGACCACGCTGAATTTCTGGTTCGCGACTTCAAATGGATACGCCCAATTGACATCAATCATATAGCTATCTTGCTCTGATATTTTACTATCATCCAGATAGGCCGTGAAATCGGTATTTAAAAAGGCGAAGCCAGGGACATCCCATGACAGGCGCACCCCTGGCAAATATTTGCGGATATTCGCATCGCCCGCCACATTTAACCCCGCGAGCAAGCCGACATCTTTCAGCGCGCCATAAGACAGATCCGCCCCCATAATTTTGCTCAGGCTGAAATTAGAATACCATTCGCCGTAATAATCCGTATCGTTAAAGCCATCATCATTTTCATCATCAATCATATCAATGAAAAAGAAGTTGCTGCCAAATGCCCACTGGCTAGCATGTTGGAAGGTAATAATATGGGTCGTGGTTTCCGTGCCCGCGAAAGGGTTATCTAATTTGCCAATCTGATATTGCACTTCATTATAACCGCCCGCCTGCGCGCCCGCCGCGCCACAAAGCCACATAAGGGCGGCGCTTAACACCAATAAGCTTTTGTTGATTTTCTTAAGCGTGCCCTGTTTACACTTCGTCATAATATTCATCCATTCCTTAAAAAATTCATCATAAAATATGCGCCAGTTTAGCGTTAAAACCGCGTCATGCATAATAAAAAATGGCTTTTTTACAGGGCGTTACATATGAATGTATTATTTTTCATAAAACAATATGCAATTTTATGCATCAGTAATAATATGTTAATTTTTCTCGTGTAGATTAGTAAGCGTGTGTGGGGAATTTTTTATCTTTCCCTTAAATTGAAAATGTTAAAGTTTATGGAGTTATCGCTATGAGCGATGATTACGCAGGCGCAGATTATTCGGAAGCGGAATCCGAACTCGGTCGGTTTGAAGACGAAATGGAGGTTAGCGGTTATGACGCCGTAACCACGACGCAAGCCGGCATGCGGATGGATGATTTCCTCAAAGAATCTGGCATGACCATCGACACCGTCGGTGAGGCCAGAAAAGCGCAAGAGCATAGCAAAAAAGAAAATGAAAAAGCCGCCGACGCCCGCGAAGCCATTCGCGAAGTCTTCAGCCGCGCGCATCAACACCTTAATGATCATGAATATGAATTCGGTGACATAAAAATCACCCATGGCGAACTGAAAAAAGCCATGGAAGAATATAACAAAGGGCTCAAAGACAAACTTAAAAAAGCCAAGACACCTGAAGAAGCACATCAAATCCACATGCACTTAATTCGCATGGAAGAAATTAAACAGCGCATGGAAGAAGGTAAGCTTTCGGATGAGGATCGCCAGTATCTATTGGACACGTTAGAGACAGATGATGATTTTAGGTACATAGTAGAGAGTGCTGCAACAGGAAGTTCAATCTATCGAACACAGGAAATTAAAGATGAAATTAGTGCACGCAGACTGGCGAGCCTAGATAATCCAGATCTTACCGTAGCAAACGACTTTAACCCGCAAGCGTCTACAGATACATTTGATTTAGAAGACTTTGGCAATCAAAATATTCTCGTGGCACAGAGCAACTATGAAAAGCCAAGTAACGCTGACGCGCCGACACATGCGCCGCCTACAAGACCAGCCAATATGGACTTAAATGATTTTAACTTTGGTTAAGGATGCTTCGCAATTAATTGTGCGTCCGCTTTTTTAGGCACATCTATGAATACAAATTCATAATCGCCAACCCCAGTAACGACAGTTGCGCCAGTTTGTTCATCTGTCGTAAGTTGATATGTTTTATTTTTGCCAGACAATAATGTTTGCACATCTCCAGAAGCATCTGCACCCTGCCAATCAATTCTAAAACCATTTTTGATTAACGCGCCAGAGACTTGGTTAAATGTCCCGCAAATTTGACCATAACGCGGCACAAAGTCGCATTGCGCTGATGAATACTTCTCAGTCACTGTATAATTTATCTGCTGAAACGATCCCGCTTTTTGAAAAGAAAGATCTGTCAACTTTTCAGCTATACAAAGTCTTCCCTCTGCTTTATTAGCTAAAATATATGCATAATCCTTAGCTTGATTATACATCATCTGGAATGAATGTGCGCCATCTTTTGTTGTCTCAATAAGCCCTAACGCACCAACAACACTTAACCCTTCGTTTCTTGCAATTGCACCAAGAACTAAATCTGTGTCTTCATTATCTGCGATGCAACCTTTCTGACCTTGATAGACAGCTTCTTCCAAAGTGGCTGGAAAATTTGGGAAAGGCAATGCCTTTTCTTGTGCGGTTTGTGTGCTTGGGGTGGATGTTGAATTATTGCTAGCTGCGTCGACTTCACCGCCGCAGGCGAGTAATGAAAAGGATAGCGCAACGACGCCCAAATAACGGCCGATTTTACGTGCTGCTGTCATGAAGTCTTGTTTCATTGTCATTCCCCAATTCTTAATAAAATTTGCAGTATAATAACCAAAACTTGCCAAAAATTCAAGAATTATTTTTATGTAAATATTTTGGATATTATTAAGAAAGAGTTTGGCTTTGATTAAGTTAGACACGATAGAGATATATCTCGGTCTCTATGCCCTTGCCGCAAATCTGGGTCGCGATGGGGGTATGATTGGGAATCGGAAAGGCGCAGCTGATAATCAACGCGCCCGCTTTGAGCGTATCAATCTTCTGTTGGAAGGCTGCCATTAATTCAGGATGGGTATAACAGATAAGCACGTCATAACCACTTAAATCCGCCGTGAAGAAGTCCTGACGATAGACATTTAAGCGCTTACGATTCATGAAACGTATGTGGGAAAAGTAAAATGGCCATGGGGAGAGTTCATATCCATCAATCTGCGCGCGGTTATAATGCTTGGCAAATAACGCCATCACCCCGCCCCAGCCAGAGCCAAGATCAACGATTTTAATGGGCGCGGTCGTTTCATAATGCGCACGCAGCAGCTTTACAGCTTGATCCCGCACCCATGGCAGGGTTGGCACGGGCGGCACTTTGGTTTTTTCAGTATATATCGCCACACTCACCGCGATGAAGAGTGCGAGTATTATAATGATTGAGGAGATTAAATCATGAAAAGCCATTTTGCTCACCACCCTTATATCTGATGATCAGCATAGCAAGATGATGGCCTGATTTAAAACAAAAAAAAGGGAGGCAGAACGCCTCCGATCAATTCTAGACCCTAGTTTTATATTATGGCTTTTATTTTTTTATTATGAGGAGGGGTCTTCTATTCTAGAATCAAGCCATAATTTTATCAGGTGTGACACCCACCGCTTCGAGGGGGCGTTCATTGTCGATGAGTGTCACACGTCCTGTTCTTTGTTTTTCCTGAATTGTGATCAAATTATCATTCGGATCACGCATCATGAAGTAAGATTGACCACATGGCGCGGCTTGAAGCTCGCTCGCCATATCAATGCCTTCGTAATAAAAATGTTCATATGATTTTTGAATATCATCAACTGGGAAATTCAACATCAGGCCACTTGTGACCTTACGGAAACCTTCAGGTAATGTTTCATGATTCACGTCAACAATCGCAATTTGCGAGCGCACATCGTCGCCTCGCTGCATAATAACGTGATCGTCTGTTTCGAATACTGGATAAAAGTCAAAAAAGTCTTCGTAGAAATTTACGGTTTTAACTAGTTTATCCGTGCAAATCACTGTGTGTAATGTATATATGTTCACGTTAATTCCCTCGCACAATTAATATTTCCCAAAAAATAACTTTAAAAATTCTCACATTCCAACCACCCGATCATTATTTTTATTTTAAAGGCGACCTGTCGGTATGTACAATTTTAGGATATCACCTCAAAGTTGTGTTTGTAAAGAAAAATTTTTCCATATATACTTGTTTTTCGGGGGTATAACCTATAGGACAGGGTCAAGGAATATGAGTAAACCACAGGGCACGAACAAAGAAATGTTTGATGCCACACGCCAGAAATTTATCGAAAAGGCACATGACCGTTTCATCACACAAGGTTATATGGCGACTTCGACGAATGAGATTGTCCATGATGCCGAAATGGCGCGCGGTGCACTTTATCACCACTTCAAAAATAAAGAAGAGCTGTTTAAAGCCGTTATAGATGACAAGATCTCGCAGTTAC
>JASBUS010000023.1 GCA_030147745.1 Alphaproteobacteria bacterium | reverse complement strand
GCTTTTGACCGTATCAACAGAAATACCCAGAATAACGGCTATCTCTTCGTTATTCTTACCTTCCGCGGCCCAAGAGAGCACATCAGCTTCCCGTTCTGTTAAACTAGGCTGATTGGCCGGATGTTCTTCCATATAGAGCGTACGAAATTTGTGATGGAAATGCGTGGTCAGCAAAAAAGCACCCGCCATAAAATCATAATCACGACTTTTATCTGAATCGGTACGTGCAAGGCCAACACCTGTGATTTCGCCGGCCTTACCAAATAGAGGAATGCCTATCCCATCTTTAACGCCAGCTTCACTCCCCTGATCCATAATCAATTTGGCTGTGTCGGACAAGGACTGAAACTGTTCAAGGTCATCCCAGAAAAACGGAACATGGCTATTTAGCACCTGTTTCGCGACAGGGTCATAATCTAAATAATTCTTTTCATTATAATATTTCATCCAGTCTTCAGGATAGCTTGTCGCCAAACCATGGTGACGCGGCAGACCTAATGAATGGTGATCGGTGAGCAAGCTATAAACCACACGATCGTAACCATATTCCCCCATGACTTTGCAGAAATACGCGAAAGCTTCATTGATATTTTTGGCTTTATTAATCGCCTCAATATGTGTTTCTAAGTCTTTCATTTATACCATATAGATTATAAGACAGCTTGCTGACTACCAGAAGGTGTAATACCCTTCAGTATTGCAATTTTATAGATAAAAATAAAGCGGTTTTTGCTTAGGCGATGCCTTTAAGGAATGTTTCGACCAGATAATCAACACTCTCCGAAACACTGGATTGATTGGTCATCAAAATCAATTTATCGGTCTCCTGCAGGAAACATAAACCATGGACAGATGACCACAAAATACGCGCGGCCATTTTATGGTCTTTCTCCTGCCCTTGCACATAAAACGGCACGAGTAATTTTTCTAACGGTGCAAAAAGTTGATCGACTTTTTCATGATACCAACCTGCATCAGGACGATGGATTGTGACTTTGAGATTAAACAGCATCAACCAAAACGCGCGATAATCACGCGCAAAATCCATATAGCTATGTGCCATCGCCTTCATTTGCGCTGCGGCCACAGCCTTTGTCTGATTATCCGCAAAGCCACTTAACCGCGCATTGAGTAAATCCAATGTATGTGCGTTAATTTGTAAATATAAATCATCCATGGAATCATAGAGATTATAAATTGTTCCAGGTGCATAGCCGATCTGCTTCGCAATATGACGCGCGGTCAGGGCATCAAAGCCCTCTTCCGAGATAATCTGCCACGCCGCTTTGAATACAGCGTCTTTTAATTCTTCGCGGGTATGATCACTTCGTCTTGCCATGTCTTTATTCCTTACTGTTTCTATGATTATCTCATCATTATGAACAGCGTTCAATATTTTTCTTGCCTTCTATAAAATAATCATGTAATAATCACAATTGAACACTGTTCAGAATAAAATAGTTTTACGAAGGAGACCGCAAATGGGGGAAATGAATTTGGCAGAAACAGTCATTCTTCTGCATGGCATCGGCCATAACCGCATGAATATGAAAGGCGTTGAATGCGCCCTAAAAGCACAGGGCTATATTGTCTTTAACCTAACCTATCCATCATGCAAAATGGATATTACTGCCCTTGCCACTTGGCTTGATGAACAGCTTGAGACCTTAAATATTTGGGTTGTAAGCGACAAAGTCCATTTCGTTGCGCATTCTTTAGGTGGCCTCGTATGTGGTTGTTACCTCGAACATGCCTTGACGCATATTCCCGCCCATAAAATGGGACGCGTCGTGATGCTCGGCACGCCACATGGTGGCAGTGAAGTGGCCGACGGCCTTAAGAATTTCTGGCTATTTAAGCTCGTTTTCGGGCCTGCAGGGCAAGAATTAACCACGGCTACACGCCGCAGCCGTCAATTTAAACCTGATTATGAATTAGGCATTATTGCCGGCACAAAAAACTGGTTTTATCCATTGGGACGTTTCCTCATCAAACGCCCAAATGATGGCTGTGTCAGTGTCGAAAGCACCAAGATTAAAGGCATGAAAGATCATCTTATTTTACCTGTGCTACACGGTTTTATGGGCTGGTCAACACAGATCCACACGCATATAATATATTTTCTACAAAATGGAGTATTTTCCCATGAAGGCTAATCAATTTTCACTACTCTCGCAAAAGCGCTTTTTGCCGTTATTTATCACGCAATTTCTTGGCGCGTTTCATGATAATTTGTTCAAAAACGCATTGGTCGTGCTCATCCTTTATGGGGTAGCTAATAATGCGGCTGAAAACCCAGAAATGCTAGTCACGATTGCCGCAGGGTTATTCATCTTGCCGTTTATTCTTTTTTCTGCAATGGGCGGTCAGCTGGCTGATAAATTCCCAAAGCAAAAAATCATCCGCGCTGTTAAATTAGCTGAAATTGCCATTGCGGCTTTGGGGGCAGCCGCCCTCTTCTCGGGCTCAATTGTCCTGTCTTTTGCAACTCTGTTTGCCTTAGGGACACAATCCGCCTTTTTCGGACCCAGCAAATATTCCATCCTGCCTGATCATTTAAAAACGGATGAACTGATTAGCGGCAACGCCCTGTTAAACACAGGCTCATTCTTAGCCATTCTCTTTGGTACAATTGCAGGCACGGTGCTGATCAAGCAGGATAACGGTATTGCAACGGTATCTATCCTATTGGCAATGACCGCTATTATCGGCTACGCCGCCGCGCGCCTTATCCCGCCGACTGTGCCGAAATCGCCGGATCTGAAATTAGACCTCAATCCAATCACCGAAACCGTTGATATCATGCGTCACGCCTTTGCGCAGCCGCGTAAAGTCGTGCGTTCTATAGTGGGCGTAGCTTGGTTTTACTTCCTTGGTGGCATGTTTATGGCACAGTTCCCGAACTTCACCCGCGGCACATTAGGCGGCGATGAACAAGTCTTGGCGCTCTTCCTTGTTATGTTTTCAGTTGGGATTGCCTTTGGTGGCCTGCTAAACAACCGCTTATTACGTGGACGCGTCGAAGCCATTTTTGTACCGCTCGCGATTTTAGGAATTACCATTTTCTCCATTGATTTATACTTCGCAAGTAACATTAAAATTGGTGCAGAACTAATTGGTTTAAAAGACTTTGTCACCAATTCTGCACATTGGCGCATTTTATTTGATGTCTGTATGATTTCGATTTGTGGCGGCTTATTTGTCGTGCCGCTCAACGCGATTATCCAGCATTTCACCGAAGACCGCCAACGCGCCCGCATTATTGCTGGCAGCGCGATCTTAAATGCTGTGTTTATATTCGCATCATCGGTATTTTCTGCCGCACTTATTGCCAAAAGCTTGGAAATTCGTGAGATTTTCCTCACCTTTGCCTTGGTCAATATTGCTGTGGCCGTTTATATCTGTTGGTTGCTGCCTGATTATCTGTTCAAAAGCATCCTTCAGACCATTTTGAAACTCGCCTATAATGTCGAAGTCAAAGGCCTTGAGAATTTTGAGAAGGCAGGCCCACGCGCCGTCATCGTCAGCAACCACGTGGCCTTGCTTGACCCACCATTATTAGCGGCCTTTTTACCGGGCAAGCCAATGTTCGCGGTGAATAGCCGTGTCGCGCAATGGTTCTGGGTGAAACCGTTTTTGAAACTGGTTGATGCCTTCCCGCTTGACCCGACAAACCCGTTTTCGATTAAATCACTTATTCATGAAGTGCAAAAAGACAAGCATTGCGTGATCTTCCCTGAAGGGCGCTTAACCGAAACAGGCGCACTGATGAAGGTCTATGAAGGCCCAGGCATGGTGGCCGACAAAGCCGATGCCATGATTTTACCTGTACGCCTTGATGGCGTTCAACACACCGCTTTCGCCCGTTTAAAAGGCAAAGTGCCATTAAAAAGCTTCCCAAAAATCACAATCACGATTTTACCGCCGCGTAAGTTTAAGATTGATGAAAACATCAAAGGCCGCGCGCGCCGCGCCGCCGCAGGACGTCAGCTATATGATGTCATGGAAGAAATGATGTTCATCACTACTGATCGCGAACAAACCCTGTTCGAAGCTTTATTAAAGGCACAATATGTGAACGGCAAAGACTCAATCATTGTTGAAGACGCTGAATTCAAACCGCTTAAATTCAAAAAGCTATTGTTAGGCTCAACCGTGCTCGGCCGTAAACTAAGCAAAATCACCGAGAAACAGGAAAATGTTGGGGTGCTCCTCCCTAATTCCGTTGGCGCAGTCGTCACCTTCTTTGGCCTGCAAGCCTTTGGCCGCGTCCCTGCGATGCTGAACTTCTCTGCTGGTGCAAATGCGCTGTGTTCAGCCTGCACAACCGCGAAAATCAAAACGGTGTTAACATCGCGCCGCTTTATTGAACTTGGCCGCTTGCAAGACGTATTGGCTGAAATTGAAAAACAGGCTGAGATTGTCTATCTCGAAGACATCAAAGCAAGCATTTCCGCGACAGATAAACTGCGCGGCCTGTGCACCAATCCTGCCAAGTTGCACAAGAAGATGCGCATCAACCCGCATGACCCCGCATTGGTACTATTCACCTCTGGCTCAGAAGGCCTGCCA
>JASBUS010000052.1 GCA_030147745.1 Alphaproteobacteria bacterium | reverse complement strand
ATGAAGAGGATAATTATCTGCGCGCCGTACTCGTTGTACCAAGGGGGCAGGCATTACAGAATTTAGATAAGATTAGAGAAAGCATATATGGTTTAACAGCTTTGATTATTTTATTTGTATTGGTTCTTTCATTTTTTATATCGGCTTTAATTACGCGCAGCCTAAGTAAGATGTCAAATGATCTAACGAAGGCTGTGAATCAGAATGATTACAATTTAAAGGATCTACCTGTTAAGCAGCAAGATGAGGTCGGTCAAATCGCTCGTGCAGTGGATGCCATGTCAAATGAGTTGCAAAAACGTAAAGCTAGCTAAGTTTTTTTTATACGGCTTAGCTTGCCATCACTTTAGCTTACGAAGCGCTTTATATTCACCTTTACAATGAATAATGCATAAAAATACGCTTGATATTAATATTTATATATATATTTTATCTATGATTACGTATTCACAATGGGTGAGTCGTATAATGTATAGAAAGTTATGTACCCATAATGATTGACGCCCTTTATATTATTGCTGGTTTAGTGCTCCTATTTATTGGTGGTGAAGCTCTTGTTCGTGGAAGCGTGACGCTTTCCAAGAAACTTGGTATTTCAACAATACTCATTGGCGTCGTTGTTGTTGGTTTTGGTACATCAGCCCCTGAATTGCTGGTGTCGATCAAGGCATCGTTAGCCGATCAGCCAGACATTGCACTGGGTAACGTCATCGGTAGTAACATTGCTAATATATTGCTTATATTGGGTGTTGCTGCGGTTATTACGCCTGTGCTTTGCCATGATAAAGCGATTAAGCGTGACGCAATATCTGTTGTTGCCGCAAGTGTGGCTTTCCTCGCATTTGCTTATTTAGGGACAATTTCGCGCCTTGCAGGTTTTGGTATGGTTGCCGCGTTGGTGGCTTATTTGGTTTATTCATATATGAGTGAGCGTAAGGATAAGGCTCTAATCACTAATCTTGATGAATCCGCACCTGATGTTGAAACAGCACATGAACATGAGGCTGATGAATTTGAAGGCAATTACAGCCTACCTGTTTCTATTTTAATTGCTGTCGTTGGTATCATAATGCTTGTTTTTGGTGCCGACTTCCTTGTGCGTGGTGCAACGAATGTTGCGCGTGCCTTTGGTATATCTGAGGCTGTTATTGGCTTATCCCTCGTTGCGTTAGGGACATCATTACCAGAATTGGCAACGGCTATTGCTGCGGCTGTTAAGAAAAATACAGATGTAATTATAGGTAATGTTTTGGGCAGTAACCTATTTAATATACTAAGCATTCTTGGTATTACCGCTATGATTAAGCCTATTCCTATTGGCCATCATTTGGTTCAATTCGATATACCTATGGCGCTTGGCATTTCTATTTTCACAGTAGTTGTTATTGTTGCGCTTAAACAGTTTAATCGCTTGTTGGGTGCTCTATGTTTAATCGCTTATGTCGCTTATATGGCGATGCTATTCATAACCGATAAAGTCTAATCATGACCATATCTTGCGGAGTGGATGGTAAAGCGCGTTGTTTTGGTAATAAACCAGGGCAAGAGTTTTATGCCGCTTACCATGACAATGAATGGGGCATTCCTGTTCATGATGACCGCCATCTTTTTGAAATGCTGATTTTAGAAGGTGCGCAGGCAGGTTTGAGTTGGGAAACTATTCTGCGTCGCCGTGATGGCTATCGCGCAGCCTTTCATAACTTCGACATCACAAAAGTCGCCGCGATGAGCGATGACGAGCTTGAATTGCTGCGCCAAGATGAACGTATCATTCGTAATCGTCTGAAGATATATTCTGCCCGTAAAAATGCGCAGGCTTACATCGCAATTCAAAAAGAATTTGGCAGTTTTGATCGTTATTTATGGTCATATGTTGATGGCGCGCAAATTGTCAATCACTGGAAAAGCTTTAAGGATGTCCCTGTGACAACGGCAATTAGTGACGCGATCTCAAAAGACCTTAAAAAGCGTGGCATGTCCTTTGTTGGCTCAACGATTATTTATGCTTATATGCAGGCTGTTGGCCTGGTGAATGATCATGTTGATGGATGTTGGCGCGCCCCTTGAGTTTTAAACTTCTAGCCGCTATATAAATTTCATGCATAAACATATTATAAAACTCGCCGTTGGCGTCGATAACTTAGAACATTTTTATCAAATACAACAGGCGGAAACCGTTGATTATAATGGCCAGCCTGCTGTGCCGTGCTGGACTCGTTATAAGCCCAAATCGGCAGATGAAATTTTAGATAATGATGGTTCTATCTACCGCGTTGTGAAAAACCGCATCGTGTGCCGCCATAAAATTTTAGGCTTTGAAATGGTCGAGACGGCAGCGCATGGGACAATGTGCGCCATTATGCAAGACGCTGAAATGATTGAAACTGTCGCGATGCCCAAACGTGCCTTCCAAGGGTGGCGTTATTTAAAAGAAAGCGACGTACCGCCTGATAAAGGTGTTTATCGGGGCGGACTTGTTACAAGCGCAGATGAAATTGACCCGCAAATGCTAGAAGAGCTAAAAGAAGCTGGACTTCTGTAATCAGGCGTATTGGCCTGCGACATAGCCTGATGACCATGCCCATTGGAAGTTATATCCACCTAGGTGACCTGTCACATCGACGACTTCACCGATAAAATATAAGCCGTTTTGTAGTTTAGACTCCATTGTTTTGGATGATAACTCGTTGGTGTTTACACCGCCTAAGGTCACCTCGGCTGTACGATAGCCCTCAGATCCATTCGGTTTCACTTGCCAGTTGTTTATATCTGCGGCTAGTTTTTCAAGCGCTTTACGTGACATTTCGGCAATGCGGCCTTTGACACCATGCTTTTCGCATATTAGTTCCGCCAAACGTGATGGGACAATTTCAGACAATATGTTATGAATTTCCTGCTTTGGTTGGTTTTGCTGTTTGGTCTTAAAATAATTTAAGGCATCGATATCTGGCGCAAGGTTGATGGTCACGACATCGCCCTCTTTCCAATATGATGAAATCTGTAGAATAGATGGGCCGCTAATGCCACGATGCGTAAAGAGCATACCTTCAGCAAAACTGGTTTTACCGCAAGTAACGACGGCTTCGATGCTTACACCTGAAAGGGCTTTGCAGAAGCCTAAAACGTCATCGGTGAATGTTAACGGGACAAGCGCCGCGCGCGTATCGACCTTACTGTGACCAAATTGCTTTGCGACGGTATAGCCCCATTTGGTTGCGCCAATTTTAGGAATAGATAAGCCACCTGTGGCGATTACAAGGCTTTCACATGTGGCTGGGCCTTGTGTGGTTTCTAGCTTATACATCTGGCCGTCATGGTTGATCGTATCAACACTCGTTTCTTTGCTTATTTTTACTTTTGCTTCGGCGCATTCCTTCAGCAGCATATCTATGATTTGCTGAGCGGTATCATCACAAAAGAGCTGACCGAGTTTTTTCTCATGATGTTTAATGCGGTGTTTTTTAACTAGGGCAATAAAATCTTGCTGGGTGTATTGGCTCAAGGCTGATTTACAATAATGCGGGTTTTGCGACAAATAAGCATTTGGCCCTGCGTGTATATTGGTAAAATTGCAGCGCCCGCCGCCAGAAATACGGATTTTCTCGCCTATTTTTTTGCTGTGGTCAATTAGCCAGACTTTGCGTCCGCGTTTGCCTGCCTCAATCGCGCACATTAAACCTGCTGCGCCTGCCCCGACAATTATTACATCATATTTCATTATTTAGGCTCTTTCTTTGTCTTTGTCGGATTGGTAAAATAAACACATGACTTGGTTTGTTTATATTCTTCGCTGCAGTGATGACAGCCTTTATACTGGCATCACAAATAATCTTGAGCGGCGCATCACACAGCATAATAACGGAACCGGCGCGAAATATACACGAAATCGCGGGCCGGTACAGCTTATTTATCAAGAAGACTGCGATGATCGTGCCTCAGCATCTCAGCGCGAATATGCCATAAAGCAGTTGTCACGTATACAAAAGATAAATTTGATAAGTCATGTAGCTTAAGAAATTTATATGGATTTTAACTAATATATGTTAAGTTTATATGAGTTATTTCTATTGTTTTAAAGTCATTTGAGTTGTATGCGTAAAAATATTGGCCTGTCCATATTCACATTAATATTGTTGCAAGTCCTAACGCTTGCGCCGTTTGTCTTTGCTAGCCCAACGGCACAATCGGATGCTGATCAATCTTTTGCAATTGCGGTATTTCCACCAAATTTTACATTCTCAGATACAATTAATGCCGTGGATCAGGCTGATGGTATTATAATTAATTCTGGGCGCTGGCATGGCGTAAGTTACGCAAGTTCAACATCTACTGATTTTAAAAAGAAGTTATATAATAAAGGCGCATTGCTGGTTTTGACCCCTGCTCTGCTTACTGTTTGTACCAACAGAAAAGAAACATAATATGAATCAATCAAACATTATCAATAAATATCAGAAACTCACGACCCTTTATATTGCGGCGCATGTCTTGATATATGGTGCGGTCGCCTTTTTCTTGGATATAGGCATTATTGTACCGCTTGCTATGCAGATCGCACTTACCGCTATAGCGTTTTTAGGTAGTCATCTATTAAAAGATAGCGCTTCTAGTCGTGATTTTAGTGCTATGAGTTTAGCGCTGACCCCTGCTGTTTTGGTTTATATATTATCAGGACATAGCTGGCAGCTTGATGCGCATATGTATTTCTTTGCGGCGCTTGCAATGGTCACGGCGTTTCAAAGTGTCCGCGCGATTTTATTTGCAGCGACCGCCATTGCTATACATCACTTAACATTAAATTTTGTGCTGCCTGCGGCTCTATTCCCTGATAGTGCGAATTTCTTACGTGTAGTATTCCATGCTGTCATTGTTGTGATTGAAACTGGTGTATTAGTGCTGATAACACTGGCGCTAAATAAAATGTACCGCAATGTGAGCGATGATAAGGCGCGCGCAGAAGATGCTTTGAAGCAGGCGGAAGAAGCGCAAAAATCTGTTTTGGCTGCTGAAGTTGCAGCGCAAAAAGAACGCGTAGCGCAGGCACAAGATATTGCACGCAAGTTGGAGCAAACCGCAGGTGATGTGATTAAGGTTTTTGCACGTGAAGCCGAGAGTCTTTACAAGGTATCTACACAAATTTCTAGTTTGGTTGATGAAACATCAACAGTCACGCAGGATGTATCTACGCAGTCGGAAGAAACAAAGCAGCACGTATCTGCAGTATTGGGCGCAGCGCAAGAGCTCTCTGCTTCCATCCGTGAAATATCGGCGAATGTTCATGATACGATTTCATCGACTGGTAAATGTGTTGATGCCGCAAATATGTCCAAAGAAACTCTGAATGCGTTGCAAAAGGCAGTATCTGAGATTGATGGCGTTATTCAGGCCATTACAGATGTGGCTGAACAGACAAACTTGCTTGCGCTTAACGCCACAATTGAAGCCGCGCGTGCGGGTGAAATGGGCAAGGGTTTTGCCGTTGTTGCCGGTGAGGTCAAAGCGCTCGCCAACCAAACACATAATATGACAGCAGAGATTACATCACGCGTGAACACTGTAAAATCTAACGCGCAGGAAACTTTTGTCCGTGTTGAGGATATCATCAAGCAAATCGGTGAAGTGAATAATAAAACCTCTATTGTTGCCAGTGCGATTGAAGAGCAATCAGCGGCCACACAAGAAATTGAGCATAGTATTAAGCGCGTATCCGATAGTACTGAGCGCGTATCGAGCAAAATTGTGCAAATTAAGAATATCTCGAACAAAAGTGATGAAGGCAAAGATGCCCTATTACAGGCGTCGCAGATCATTAAAAATAAGAGTACAGAACTGCAAAGCGGCGTGAACGAAGTCATCAAAAACATTCGAGAATCGTAAGCTTTTATATTTTTTAGTTTTGCTTTTTTATGTCAGTTCTAATAAAACCATAGCTAACTGGAGTTATTAATTTTCATTAAAAAAGATGCAGCAAAGCTATGAGTAAAGTATATAAACCTTCCGCAATTAGTGGTTTCCCTGAATATTTGCCTGAAATTCGTCGTGTTGAGCAGCAATGGATTGATCATATCCGTGCGGTGTTTGAATCATATGGTTTCTGCAATATCGAAACACCTGCGGTCGAGGAAGTTGAAGTCCTTATGGCGAAAGGTGAAACAGATAAAGAAATTTACTGTTTGAACCGTCTGCAAGCTGATCCAGATGATAATAGCGATTCACGTTTGGCACTACATTTTGATCAAACAGTTCCGCTTGCGCGCTATACAGCGCAGCATTTTAATGACTTAGTTTTCCCATTTAAGCGTTACCAAATCCAAAAAGTTTGGCGTGGTGAGCGTCCACAAGTTGGCCGTATGCGCGAATTTTATCAATGTGATATTGATGTGATTGCAGTTGATAACTTGCCGCTTCACTTTGATGCGGAAATGCCTGCGGTAATTTATGAGGCCTTGATGGGGCTTAATATTGGTAAGGTGCAAATCAAAATTTCAAACCGCCGTATCTTGATTGGCTTGCTAGAAGCCCTTGGCATTGAAGATGTAATCTCGACCACACGCATTATTGATAAGCTCGATAAAATCGGCGTTGATAAAGTGCGTGAATCTTTGAAAGCTGAAATTGGCTTGAATGATGCACAAGTTGATACGATCTTGACCCTTTCAACAATTAAGACACGTAGCGCGGCTGAAGTGCAAGAAAAGCTTGCTGGCTTAAATGTTGAGAATGAATCTTTCGCACGCGGCGTTGAAGAACTTTGCTTTGTCTTGGATTATCTATCGTTCATGCCTGAAGAAGCAATGATCGCCGATTTATCCATCGTCCGTGGTTTGGATTATTACACAGGCACAGTTTATGAAACGAACCTGCTTGAGATACCTGAGTTTACAAGCTCCGTATGTTCGGGCGGTCGTTATGATGATTTGGCAAGCAGCTATATTAATAAGAAATTGCCTGGCGTTGGTATCTCAATCGGCTTAACACGTCTGTTTAGCGTGTTGCTTGAACATGGCTATATTAAGCCTGCGGCTATTTCACCAGCAGATATTTTGATGGCCTTGCCGTCAGAAGAAATGCGTCCACTTGCACAGCAAACGGCGCAAGCGCTACGTGCACGCGGGTTTAAGGTTGAGCTTTACCATGCACCTCAAAAAATCAAGAAACAGCTATCATATGCTGAACGCAAAGGTGTGCCATTTATCTGGTTCCCGCCTTTTGAAGATGGTCAGGCACATGAAGTGAAGAACATGCAGACTGGTGAGCAAGTCGCAACAGATGTTGAAAGCTTTGCGCGCTGAGATTAACTCTGCGCTAAAGCTTCGACGCGACCGACCATGGCATAAAAACCATTGCGGCGATTTGGTGATAGATGCGCTTCTAAACCAAGCTGCGCAAATATATCCTTGATATTTGTATCGTTAATTTCTGCCTTAGTTTTGCCTGAATAGATACAAACAAGTACAGCAATTAAACCGCGGACGATTTTAGCATCACTATCGGCGATAAGTTCTAATTGATTAGCGTAATTGAAATGTCCAACCATCCAAACTTTAGATGTGCAGCCTTTAACGAAATTTAGATCGACTTTAAGCGCATCATCCATCGGTGGAAGCTGTTCACCCAAATCGATGAGGTAGCTATAACGATCTTCCCAGTCATCAAAGAAGCTGAAATTTTCGATTAGTTCGTCTGTATTCGGTAAAGACATTATTGTACTCCAGTTTAGCGAATGGCGCTTATAAGGCTTATGTTTTATAAAATTTGGAAGATTATTCAAGGATATCTTTAAAAAAACAAGTAAAAGCCTTGCGCTTCGGGCAAATCATTGGCAAATTGATCATATGAGTCGATTGTATCTTTTCGATTTTCGGCCTATATCAATTTATATATACTAAACGTAATCAAGTAACTTCTAGGAAATATGCGACGATGAGCAAGTCCGAATCTGATTCAAAAAATACACTCTACTGTTCTTTCTGCGGGAAGAGCCAGCATGAAGTGCGCAAGTTAATTGCAGGGCCGAATGTATTTATCTGTAACGAGTGTGTTGAGCTCTGTATGGATATTATCCGTGAGGAAGATAAAACCCAGTTAATTAGCGGCAGCAGCGAAGGCAAGATCCCTTCTCCGTCTGAGATTAAAGCTGTTCTCGATGATTATGTTATTGGTCAAGCACGTGCGAAGCGCGTATTGTCTGTTGCGGTACATAACCACTATAAACGTCTAGAGCATGGTGCAACTGGTTCAGGCAGCGAGATTGAACTTGCGAAGTCAAACATCCTTTTGGTTGGTCCAACAGGTTGTGGTAAGACGCTTCTGGCTTCTACCCTTGCAAAAATTATTGACGTGCCATTCACAATGGCTGATGCGACAACATTGACTGAAGCTGGTTATGTTGGTGAAGACGTTGAAAACATCGTGTTGAAACTTCTACAAGCATCTGACTATAACGTCGAGCGTGCACAGCGCGGTATAGTTTACATCGATGAGATTGATAAAATCTCTCGTAAGTCTGACAACCCATCTATTACACGTGACGTATCAGGTGAAGGTGTTCAGCAGGCTCTTTTGAAATTGATGGAAGGTACAGTTGCATCTGTTCCACCACAAGGTGGTCGTAAACACCCACAACAAGAATTCCTACAAGTTGATACAGTAAATATTCTGTTCATTTGTGGTGGTGCGTTTGCGGGTATCGATAAAATCATTTCTGACCGTGGCCGTGATACAACAATCGGTTTCGGCGCGAATGTAATGGGCCCTGAAGACCGCCGCGTTGGTGAACTTCTTGGTCAACTAGAGCCAGAAGATTTGTTGCGCTTTGGTTTGATCCCTGAATTTATCGGTCGTCTACCTGTTATTGCAACATTGGAAGACCTTGATGAAGAGGCGCTTGTCCAGATCTTGACTGAACCTAAAAACGCTTTGGTTAAACAATATAAACGCTTATTCGCACTAGAAAATGCTGAATTGAAGTTTACTGACGATGCGCTTATTGCCATCGCTAAGGAAGCAATTATTCGTAAAACTGGTGCGCGTGGTTTGCGTTCTATTCTTGAAAACATGCTTCTTGATACAATGTTTGAATTGCCAGATGTTGAAGGCCTTCAAGAAGTTATCGTTGAAGAAGAAACCGTTAAAGATAAAGCTAAGCCAAAATACGTTATCAACAAATCAAAGCCGAAAAAAGGTGATGATAAAGGTGATGGCAACGGCGATGACGACAAGAAAGAAAAAAAGAAAGCATAAATTTTTCTTGGTGAATGAATATAAAAGCCCTCATAATAGATATGAGGGCTTTTTTCTATATAATCGTTTCAATTAACTTTGTTACGGCGTCATCTGTTACTTACCTATTGCTATAGGCTTCGCTCCAGATGGCTTGTTACAAAATAAATTTAAACAATTATAAAATTATAAAATAAGAAACCAGACATGGGGCGTAGTAACATTTATAAACCTATTCGCGACAAAAAGATCGGCGTGTTCGCGCCGTCTTCAAGAATTGATCCGGTGCGTTTTAACGAAGGTATCGAGCTTCTCCATAACTTCGGTTTCAAAACACAAGTTAGCGAACAATGTTATTTGGAACATGGTCAAAGCGCGGGCACACATGAAGAGAAGCTTGAAGCGCTTCATTTACTGCTGACTGCCCCTGATGTTGGTTTGATTATGGCCGCAGGCGGCGGCAATCGCGGCTTACACATCCTCGACCGTATACAATATGATCAATATGACATTTCAGATAAGTTCTATTGTGGCTATAGCGATTCGACGGTTTTGCTTTCTAGCTTCTATGCGAAATCGAAAATGCGTGGCATCTATGGCCCAATGGTGCAGAACTTGCCGAACCTAACGCCAGAGGATTTAGTTTATTTCATTGAATTAATCTCAGGCAATGCGACAGATTATGACTTTGAAGAACAAGCTGTCGTTTTACAGCAAGGCGTCGCGACGGGCCCATTATTTGGCGGCACACTTTCAATGCTGCCTTGTCTGACGGGCACAACCTTTCTGCCCAAACTAGATGGCGCTATTCTCTATATCGAGGATTGCAATGAAGAGCTTAGCCGTATTGACCGCACACTGGCGCATTTAAGCCATGCTCTGCCCTTTGATAAGCTTGGTGGGCTAATTATCGGTCAATTTAAAAACTTACTCGATACAGGCCGTCCTTTTGGTTTTTCATTGGAAGATATAATTGGTGAGCATATTAGCAATATCAAAGGCCCTGTGATTATTAATGCGCCAATTGGGCATGGGGCACGTATGAAGGCCTTGCCGTTTGGTTTGGATGCAACATTAAATGCCGATGAAGGAAAACCAACATTGGAGTTTTAATGCCCAAATATGCGCTTACGTCCCTTTTTAAACAGCCAACGCATTAAAGGATGTGCCGCCCAAATTGTTGAAGCGGAATCCCAATAATCATCCTGTGCAACAATCATATGGTTATGATCAAAGATCAGCTCGCTCATCCCTTCTAAGGCCGGCATGTCTTTGTGTAGCTGCACATGCCATTTAAAATAAACCTTCGCCTCATTGGTGGGGCTATAGAGGATATCTGAAATACTTATTTTTAGATTGTCTGACGAGGCACACAGTATTTGCAGCAGCTGTTTGCGCTGATCAAGCGTGGCTTGCACATAAAATGGGTCTTTAAAGCTAACCCCGTCTTGCATGTGCTTTGATATCAACGCAACTCTGCGCTGTGACAGACGCTCTAAATAATTTTTATAGGCGTTAACGGCCTCAATTAGGGCTTTTGGTGGCTCTTTATGCATTTCTTAAAAATTCTTGGTTAACATTACTTGAAATTATATTTATTTCGTCATATTTATAACCCGCGTAACAAAGCCAATAAAGAGATAATATCATGACCTTCGTTGTAACGGACATTTGTATTAACTGTAAATATACAGACTGTGTTGAAGTTTGCCCTGTAGATTGCTTCTATGAGGGCGAAAATATGCTGGTTATTCACCCAGATGAATGCATCGACTGCGGTGTGTGTGAACCAGAATGTCCGATTGATGCGATTGTCCCTGATATGGATGAAAAGGCCGAAGCCTTTTTGGAGCTTAACCGTAAATACTCTGAAGAAGCCAACTGGCCAGTGCTTACAATTAAGAAAGATGCGATGGCTGAAGCTGAAAAATATAAAAATATTGAGAATAAATATCCTGAATTTTTCTCAGAACTACCTGGCGAAGGCGACTAAATCAGCGTATTTCCTAGCCTGAGTCAATTTAACATATTGTAATAACACATAAAATCCTGTGTGCATTTTTTCATTGAAAAATAGCCAATTTTTTGGTATGTTTACCATCATTGCTGATCGAAAAGTTTTTGCATAATATTGGCCTAGCGGCGTATTATCAACCACTTAGAGGGTTTTATTTTTAAAATGCTTTAAGCACGTTCACAATACTACATTATGAAATAGCAAATCGTTTTTGTGGGTATTTACACAAATACTCAACGAGATCTTTTTGCGCTAATGAGAGGTAACGAGGTACATACACATGGCAAACAACCAAGCAAGTTTTAAAGAAGGCGATTACGTAGTATACCCAGCACATGGCGTTGGTCAGATTGAGGGTATTGAGACGCAAACAATTGGTGGTGCGGAAATTATGCTCTATGCAATTTCCTTTGAAAAAGACCGTATGCGTTTAAAAGTGCCTGTATTTAAAGCTGCCAATGCCGGCCTACGCCGTCTTAGCACACATGAGCGCATGAAAGATGCGTTGAATACACTTGAAGGCCGTGCGCGCATTCGTCGCACAATGTGGTCTCGTCGTGCACAAGAATACGAAACAAAGATTAATTCAGGCGACCCAGTTGCGATTGCAGAAGTTCTGCGCGACCTTAAGCGTCGTAACGCAGATAGCGAGCAATCATATAGCGAACGCCAAATCTATCAATCTGCTCTAGAGCGTCTCGCACGTGAAGTTGCAGCACTTGAAAGCATCACTGAAGAGCAAGCATCATTACGCCTTGAAGAAATTATGGGCGTTCCACAAATGGTGAATGATTTCGACCTTGATGACGACATGGAAGAAGAAGAGAAAGAAGCTGCATAAGCTACTCTCATTTATAAGTTTTTAAAGGCACCGCTTCGGCGGTGTTTTTTTTATTTGCTTGACGTGGTTCAAAAGCTGGCGTAAATATTCTGTAAAATTATAAAAAATAACTGGGAGACTAAAAATGAATAAACCTACTAAAAATCAGATTTTAAATGTTGCAGTGCCTGTGGGCTTTTTTGCAGGTGTGGCTTTAGCCCCTGTATTTACGTTATGTACAGCAATGGGCGGCGCATTAGGTTTTGGCTGCAGTGTTGCTTATACGAATTCGAGCAAAGCTTCAGGTGGCGCGGGGCCAATTGTTGTTGGTTCAACACTTGGTGGACTTGCCCTAGGTGCGGTTGTCGGCTTAACAGCGACATATAACAGCGATGCAGCTCAGGTAGAAACGCAGCCGACAAATGATGCCTCAGCATATGTGCAGCAGATCAACGCGTCTCATTCGTTAAGTGATGTGTTGGCACAGGGCTATAAGAACGAAGACGGCAAAACAGTTTATTTAACATTAGCAGCATAAAGACAAGCAAATGAGCAAAAAGAGTGATCAAGATAAGTTAAAGCTTCTATTGGGTTTTAGTGCCCTAACAGCTGTTGTGGTATTTCCAGTAACGACGATATCAGCAGCAATGGGCGGTTATGCCGGTTATAAAGTTGGCAATAAAATCGCGCAGGATAAATATGGGCCACGTGATGTTGGCGGTGCATTTCCTGCGGCACTCTTAACTTTGTCGATGGCTTTTGGCTCAGCTGCAGTTACGGCTTATGGCGTTAATTACGCAATTGATAGTATTCATGATGTGCGCGCGCCACAAGAAAACGTGCTGATTATTGATCAACCAGCACCAAATTAGCCACAGCTTACATAAGATTTATTTTATGCTATAGTATAAAGTATAGAGATTCTCTCTATGCTAATCCTTATCTATACAAAGATTCTTATCTCATAAATGTGCTATTGCCGCGCTTCAAATAATGCTATTGCCGATGTAAATGCCCGAGGACGCATTTGGGCCATCCCTGCTTTGCATGCCAATATTGATGCGCTTATAAATATTCATGACCAGTTATTGGAACATTTTGAGGCTGGCGACAAAATTATCTATCTCGGCAATTACACTGGTTATGGCGCGGCGCCGATTGAAACCTTGAACGAGATATTGACTTTCCGCCGTTTAATTTTGTCATTTAATGGCGTGTTCCCAAATGACATTGTCTATCTACGCGGGGCACAAGAAGAAATATTCGAAAAGCTTTGGCAGCTTCACTATGCACCGGATGCAGAGAAAGTTTTGCTTTGGATGCTGGGTAATGGCTTATCCCCCACACTTCAGGCGCTTGATATTGACCCGCATGATGTAATAAACGCTGTGCGCTATGGTTCTAATTATATGTCGCAGTGGATTAACAAGACCCGCCGCATGATCCGTTCTAAAGTCGTTTATGATGATTTCTTTATTCATATGAAACGCGCGGCGACGTCAACACATGCTATTGCGAATGAAGAAGACGGATCAACGCGTGATTATCGCCTTTTATTTGTTAACGCAGGCTTGAAGGCGGATAAAACACTGACTGAACAAGCAGATGCTTTTTGGTGGCAAGGCGATCATTTCGATAGTTTAAAAGATCAGTATAGTGACTTTGATGTGGTCATACGCGGATATGACCCTAAACATCGTGGTATCTATGTGCGTAAACATTTCGCAACATTGGATAATGGTAATGGCTTTGGCGGGGATTTGATCTGCGCTGCGATCAGTCACAAGGGCGATATTCTGCATTATTTAGAAGCAGTGCAATAAAATCTTAAAATTTTATCTTTTTTTTGATCCAAATGTGAAGGGTCTTCGTATTCCTGTACGTATATATAATAAAAATACGAACAAATATAAAAGGGATACCAAAGATGAGCTATATTGACGATCCATATACGCAAAAAGCGAACCTAGCCTATATTAAAGATTCTATGGAAGCCCCAATGCTCACGCGTGAAGAAGAAGAAGCGTTAGCAAAAGCATGGGTAGAAAACCGCGATGAACGTGCGATGCATAAGATTGTAAATGCGCACAGACGTCTTGTGGTTTCAATGGCAAATAAATTCAAAAATTATGGTCTTCCGATTGGTGATTTGATCCAAGAAGGTAACATTGGTCTAATGCAAGCTGTTGAGCGCTTTGATATTGAAAAAGAAGTACGCTTTTCAACTTATGCAACTTGGTGGATACGTTCGACCATTCAAGATTACGTTCTGCGTAACTGGTCGATTGTTCGTACAGGGACAACAGCGGCACAGAAATCTCTCTTCTTCAATCTGCGCCGCCTGAAGGCACAAATCGATAGTGAAGATAATTTCAACGACTCGCTAAGTGAAGATGATGTGAATTACATCGCCACTGAACTTGGCGTTGATGTGAAAGATGTGGAGCATATGAATGGCCGCATGAGTGGCGGCGACCAATCGCTTAACAGTCAAATTAATGATGACACACGCGAAGAGTGGCAAAACTTCCTTGCCGATGAAGGGCCAAACCCTGAGGAAGTCGTTACACAAATGAAAGATAGTAAAAGCCGCTCCGCATGGTTAAATAATGCGATGAAGATGCTGACCGACCGTGAAAAACAAATTATTCGTGACCGTCACCTGCGCTACCAAACCGTGACATTGGAAACGCTTGGCGATCAGCTTGGCATTAGTAAAGAACGCGTGCGCCAAATTGAAAAACGCGCGATGGAAAAATTGAAAATTAATCTTGAGACAACGGTTGAAAACCCAAAAGATTATTATAGCTTAATTTAATAAGAGTATCCCCCTCACCTAGAGCTAAACGCTAACGCATTGCACCGCGTTAGCGTTTTTTTATGGGCTAGTTTAAGTCCTTCAACATCATCAGACATAAATCATCATCAACTTTATAACTTTGCCCATGTACAACAGGCATACGGTCATAAGTTACACCATTGCCATCAACATTATAACCGCGGGCGATATACATATATTGTGCGACGGCAAATGCAGGGCTAACACTGACACTTATGCCGATTTGCGTTGCGCCGCGCAGTGCCGCGGTCTTTTCGCAGTGGTTCACGAGTAAATCGCCGTAACCTTTGCGGCGATGATTTGGTGCGATGAATAAATCCTGTATTTCAGGGATATTTAGACGGCTATAGAGCGCATATTTGGGGTTAAAATTCAATGTGACATAGCCGTAAATTTCATCATTCTCATGCAGGATATAGAGATCACGTTCACCGCGTTCCATGGATGCAAAAATGTCAGCCCAATCATTCGGCTGCAAATTCGCGAGGAAATCGTAATTTTTTCTTGTGGCGAGCGTAATTTCTAGCATATCGGCTATGGATTTTTATTTTTCATGAGTCTATAAATGAACGATTATTATTTTAACCGAGACGATCAGGAAATACAAATGACAATGGCGGCACAGAAAACGGAAACTGAAGCACAAGCTGGTAACAAAGATATGAAGGAAATCGTAGCGCTATGTAAGCGTCGTGGTTTTATCTTCCCTGCATCTGAAATTTACGGCGGTTTTAACGGTTTTTGGGATTATGGTCCATTAGGCGCTGAGCTTAAAAACAACATTCGTGACCTATGGTGGAAAGCGATGGTGAAAACACCGCCACTTGGTCCTGATAATCAGCCTTTGCAGATTGTTGGTCTTGATAGCTCGATCATTCAGAACCCACGTCTTTGGGAAGCATCTGGCCACACAACAAGTTTCTCTGATCCAATGGTGGATTGCCGCGAAACGAAAAAGCGTTACCGCGCTGACCACTTGGTGATTTACAAGGATAAAGCTGGTGCATTGCCATGGGTTGCTGTTTTTGAAGGTGACGAAGCCGACGCAGATGCGGCAAAGCGTATGAAGAAAGTTGCGAAAAACGTTAAGGTCGAAAATTGTGACGTTGTTGTTTTGACAGATATCGACACAGCTGATTTTGAGAAAATCATCGGCCCTGATGCAGCTGAAGTTGGCACATTGACTGAGCCAAAAGAATTTAACTTGATGTTCAAAACATATGTTGGCGCAACAGCAAGTGAAGATAACGTTGCTTACCTGCGTCCAGAGACATGTGGCGGTATTTTTGTGAACTACCGTAACGTACTTGATACCGCGCGCGTTAAAGTGCCATTTGGTATTGCACAAATTGGTAAAGCTTACCGTAACGAGGTTACACCACGTAACTTCATTTTCCGTTCACGTGAATTTGAACAAATGGAAATGGAATGGTTCTGTCACCCAAGTGAAGCTGCTGAATGGCGCAAATTCTGGATTGAAGAACGTACAAAATGGTGGAAATCTATCGGCCTTAAAGACACTAGTCTTATTCACCGCGAGCATGATGCGGATGAACTTGCGCATTACGCAAAAGAAGGCGTTGGTACAGTTGATATTGAATTCCAATTCCCATTTAGCTGGCCTGGCTTCGGTGAACTTGAAGGCGTTGCGCATCGTTGTGATTACGACCTTACAAAGCACCAAGAATATTCTGGTCAGAAAATGGAATATATCGACCCACACACAAATGAGCGTTACATCCCGCATGTGATTGAGCCAGCCTCTGGTTTGACACGTGGTGTATTGGCTGTGATTTGTGATGCTTATACAGTTGATGAAAACCGCCCAAGTGGTGTCTATATGGACTTCCACCCATCAGTTGCACCGAAAAAGGCCGCGATCCTGCCGCTTACAGCAAAAGGTGAACACCCAGAAATCGCAACGAAGCTTTATATGGAACTTCGTGAGCATTACGCAATTGATCTGGATATCAAACAGAATATTGGTAAGCGTTACGCGCGTCAGGATGAAATTGGTACACCATATTGTTTCACAATTGATGACCAAACTGTTGCAGATGGTACAGTGACTGTGCGTGACCGTAACACCATGGCGCAAGAGCGCATTCACTTGGACAATATCTTGTCATTCTTACGAGAGAAAATAGGTTAATTTAATGACCGAAAATAATCATTATGATTTCTTTGTAATTGGTGCTGGGTCGGGCGGTGTACGTTCGGCCCGCATTGCTGCAGGACATGGCGCTAAAGTTGGTATTGCTGAAGGCAATCCGCTTGGCGGCACTTGCGTTAATTTAGGCTGCGTTCCTAAAAAGCTTTATGCTTATGCTGCTGATTATCATATGGATTTTGAAGATTCACGTGGTTATGGTTGGCATAGCGGTAAGCCTTTATTTGACTGGAGTGTCCTGAAAGCTAAGAAGGATAATGAAATCGCCCGCCTTAATGGCATTTATGGCCGCTTGCTTGAAGGTTCTGGCGTGACGCTTCATACAGGTTTCGCTGAATTCCTTGATGCGCATACGGTCAAAATCGGCAAAGATATTATTACAGCTGATAAAATTTTGATTGCTGTTGGCGGCACACCGACACGCCCGACATTCGAAGGCGCTGAACATGTTTTGATATCTGATGATGTCTTCATGCGTGATGAATGGCCACAAGATATAACCATTTTAGGCGGCGGTTATATTGCAGTTGAAATGGCACATATCTTCCATGGTCTTGGCCATACCGTAAATCTTATCTATCGCGGCCCCCTCTTCTTGCGTGGCTTTGACGATGATTTACGTGAGCATCTTGCAACTGAAATGCGTGCACAGGGCATCAATATTGTATTTGATGACAATATTAAGCGCATTACAGCGAATGACGGCGGCAAAGACGTTACACTTGAAAGTGGTAAATCCTTTGAAACTGGCGAGGTTATTGCTGCGATTGGCCGTACAGCGAAGACAGAAAAACTTGGCCTAGCGAAAGCTGGTGTGAACACGAATAAGGACGGCAGCATTCCTGTTAATAAAACTTATCAAACGAATATCCCGCATATTTATGCTGTGGGTGACGTCTCGAGCATGTATCAATTAACCCCTGTTGCGATTAAAGAAGGCCACTTCCTTGCCGATGATCTGTTTGGCCCTGAAGGCACAGCTAAAACTGTGCAATATGAGAATGTAGCGACGGCAGTATTCTCTCACCCGCCGATTGGTACTGTGGGCATGAGTGAGGCTGATGCCCGTAAAGCTGGTCATGATATTACCATCTTCAAAACAAGTTTTCGCTCAATGAAGCACACCCTGCCGGGACGTGAAGAAAAAACATTGATGAAATTGGTCGTCGATAAAGCGTCTGACAAAGTGTTGGGCGTGCATATGATTGGTTTGGATGCGCCAGAAATTATACAGGCGATGGCGATTGCCCTTAATGCAGGCGCAACAAAAGCAATTTTTGACCGCACTATGCCTGTTCACCCAACATCATGTGAAGAATTCGTGACAATGCGCACACCGTTTTCAGAATAAGCGGATTTAAAGGATTAGAGATATGGCACAAGAGATTAAGAAAGAGCAAAACACAATGAGCGACTGGACACCTGATAGCTGGCGCAGCAAGGAAGCGTTACAGCTTCCAAATTACCCTGACCAAATGAAGCTACGCGAGACAGAAGAAATTATCCGCGCGATGCCACCATTGGTTTTTGCGGGTGAAGCACGCCGCTTGAAAGAGCATCTAGGTAAAGTTGCTAAAGGTGAAGCTTTTGTACTGCAAGGTGGTGACTGCGCAGAAAGTTTTGCTGAATTTGGTGCAATTAAAATCCGTGATACATTCCGCGTATTGCTACAAATGGCGATTGTCATGACTTATGGCGGGTCAATTCCTATCGTTAAGATGGGGCGTATGGCGGGTCAATTCGCTAAGCCACGTTCATCTGACAATGAAACTAAAGATGGCGTGACGCTGCCAAGTTACCGCGGCGACATCATCAACAGCCTCGAATTTACTGAAGAAGCACGTATTCCATCACCAAAGCGTATGCTGCGCGCATATAACCAATCAGCGGCGACACTAAACTTGCTACGCGCCTTTGCAAAAGGTGGTTATGCTGACCTTCATAAAATCGCGAAATGGCAGCTTGATTCAACACATAATACAGCGCAGGCAAAACGTTATGAGGAATTAAGCGAACGTATTACTGATGCCCTGCGCTTCATGGAAGCTTGCGGTATTACGGGCGACCAAATGCCTGAAGTTATTCGCGAAACTGAATTCTATACATGCCACGAAGCTTTATTACTTCCTTATGAAGAAGCATTGGTGCGTACAGATAGTATCACAGGCGATTATTACGACTGTTCGGCGCATTTCCTATGGATTGGTGCGCGTACGAACCAAGCAGAAAATGCACAAGTCGAATTTGTTCGTGGTATTAAAAACCCACTTGGTTTGAAAGTTCCACCAGGTACAAGCCCTGATGACTTAATCCGCTTGATTGATACGCTGAACCCTGAAAATGAAGCTGGTCGTTTGACTTTAATTGCACGTATGGGCGCAGGTAATGTGGTTGAGAAGCTTTCGCCGCTTGTCCGCCGCGTAAAAGAAGAAGGCCTTACAGTGGCTTGGGTTTGTGATCCAATGCATGGCAATGTCGAAACGGCTGAATCTGGCTACAAAACACGCCGCTTTGAAAATATCTTAGCTGAAGTGAACGAATTCTTTGATGTTCACAAGGCGGAAGGCACGCATCCTGGTGGTGTTCATCTAGAAATGACTGGTCAGGACGTGACAGAATGCACTGGCGGACTATATGATATTAAAGATGAAGATTTATCTAACCGTTATCATACGCATTGTGACCCACGTCTAAATGCTTCACAAGCGCTTGAGATGGCGTTCCTCATCGCGGATCGGCTCAAAGAAATTAGAAACTAATATGCCTGCTGGCAATGGAAGTGGCAGTTATGAACGCGGTATTACGTACGACTTTAGCACAAATTAACCCGATCGTGGGTGATTTACGGGGTAATGTTGCGCGCATTCTTAAAACTGCTGCTGATCATGGTGCTGACAGTGATCTGATCATCTTTCCTGAATTGGTACTTTGTGGTTATCCGCCTGAAGATTTGGTTTTAAAACCTTTCTTTTTGGAGCAATGTGCCAATGCATTAGATGAGATCATTACAGCCAGTAAATCCTTTGCAGCGGCACTGGTTATTTCTGCGCCTGAACTTGATGGTAAAGCCATTTACAACACGGCTTACGTTATTGCAGATGGTGCAATTATTCACAAAAGCCGTAAGAAGCATTTGCCGAATTACGGCGTTTTTGATGAAAAGCGTATTTTTAATGAAGGCGCCCTGCCCGATGCTTTTACCTATAAAGGTGTAAACGTTGGTCTTATGACCTGTGAAGATATGTGGTTTAGCGACATCGCGACACATTTTAAATCACAGCAAGTACAGCTGCTTGTTGTTATTAACGCAAGCCCATATGAAGTGGCAAAGCATGATGTCCGCACGCATCATGCCTTACAGCGTGTTCAAGATAGCGGCGCGGCGTTGATCTATATCAACCAAGTTGGCGGGCAAGACGAAGTCGTGTTTGATGGCAGCTCTTTTGCCATGCAATCCAATGGCCAAATGATTGGTAAGCTTAAGGCCTTTGAAGAGGATTTTGAGACGATTTCATGGCATAGCGATAATAACCATGGTCATTTAGTGACTGAAGCACATCGCATTGAGGCTGATTTAAGTGCTGAAGAAAGCATGTATAGTGCCTGCGTTCTTGGCTTGCGTGACTATGTTTTTAAAAATGGTTTTAAAGGTGGGCTTATCGGCCTTTCTGGCGGTGTGGATAGCGCCCTCGCCGCAGCGATTGCTGTTGATGCACTCGATGCTCTCAACGTGCGCTGCGTGATGATGCCAACCGAATATACATCACAGATGAGCCTTGATGATGCCGCGGAATGCGCAGAGAAGCTCGGCGTTGTTTATGAGAATATTGGCATCACACCTGCCTTTGATGCATTCAAACAAATGATCCCTGATTTACATGGGGTTGCACATGAAAATATCCAGTCGCGCTCGCGTGGCGTTACTTTAATGGCGCTATCAAATATGCATGGCTATATGGTTATTTCAACAGGTAACAAATCTGAAATGGCGGTTGGTTATGCGACATTATATGGCGACATGTGCGGCGGCTTTAATCCGTTGAAAGACCTTTATAAAACTGAAGTCTACACATTAACCAAATGGCGTAATGCACATAAGCCTGCAATAGGTTTAGGGCCTGAGGGCATGGTCATACCTGAGCGTATAATCACGCGCCCACCAAGTGCTGAACTGCGTCCTGATCAAACAGACCAAGACAGCCTGCCTGATTATGATGTGTTGGACGATGTTTTGCGCTGCCTTGTTGAACGTGACATGAGCATTGAAGCAATTACGCGCCGCGGTCATGATAAAGCGCTGATTGAGCGTGTGTGGAGATTGCTCGATATCGCCGAATATAAACGCCGCCAAGCTTGCCCCGGGGTAAAAATCACATCGCGAGCCTTTGGGCGTGATCGTCGCTACCCAATTACAAATAAATTCTTTAATACAGTTGCAGATTAACGCAATTCGCGCTATGAAAATACTGTAAATAATAACATTCATAAGAGTAAGATATGTCAGACAATAACGTTAAAGTTCGCTTTGCCCCTTCCCCAACAGGCATGATGCATGTTGGTAACGCCCGTACAGCCCTTATCACATGGTTATTTGCGCGTTCTCAGCAAGGCAAATTCTTGCTACGTATTGATGACACAGACCTTGAGCGTTCAAAGAAAGAATATGAAGATGCGATCCTTGAAAGCCTGACATGGCTTGGTATCGATTGGGATGATTTCGCACGTCAACGTGGCCGTTTAGACCGTTATGACGCATGTATTGAAAAGCTAAAATCTGAAGGCCGCATCTATGCTTGTTATGAAACAGCGGATGAATTGGCACTTAAGCGTAAAGTACAGCTTAACCGCGGTATGCCACCAATTTATGACCGCGCTGCACTTAATCTAACAGACGAAGAAAAACAAAAATTTGAAGCCGAAGGCCGTACGCCACACTGGCGCTTTAAACTGGAGCACACGCCAATTCAATGGAATGACCATGTACGCGGCGAAGTAAGCTTTAAAGGTGAAGATTTATCAGACCCAGTTGTTATTCGTGAAGATGGCAGCCCACTTTATCACCTATGTTCAGTGATTGATGATGTTGATTACGGCATCACACATATTATTCGCGGTGAAGACCATGTCTCTAACACAGCGACACATATTCAAATGTTTGAAGCCTTAGGCGCAAAAGTGCCTGACTTCGCACATTTACCGCTGCTTTCAGACGGTGAAGGCGGCAAGCTTTCAAAACGTTTAGGTTCGCTTAGCATTGTTGACATTCGTGATGATGATGGCCTTGAAGCTATGGCGGTTGTTAGTCTTATGTCACGCCTTGGTACATCTGACCCGATTGAAGCGTTCACATCGGTTCAGCCATTGATTGACAGTTTTTCATTCTCTAAATTTGGTCGCGGTACGCCGAAATTCGACCCGAATGAATTGCTCCGTTTGAACAAAAAAATTCTTCATGAAACAAACTTTGCGGATGTTAAAGACCGTATTTGTATTGCTGATATGGATGAGGAATTCTGGAACACAATTCGTCCGAACTTAAACAAGCTTAGTGATGCGAATGAATGGTGGCACGTGATTAATGGCCCAGTAACGCCCGTTATCGATGATGCAGCCTTCATTGAATCAGCAGCGGCATTGCTTCCGACTTCACCATGGGATGAAACCACATGGAAAAGCTGGACTGACGCGATTAAGACTGAGACAGGCCGTAAAGGTAAAGAATTATTCATGCCGCTACGCCAAGCCCTTACAGGCATGGAGCATGGCCCTGAATTAGCGTTCTTGTTACCGCTGATCGGTGCGGATCGCGCCCTTAAGCGTTTAAAGAAATAAGCATAAATATTAAGAGCCATGGCACACCCTTCGATTATATTAATCAACCCTCAAATGGGTGAAAATATAGGCGGCGCGGCGCGTGCCATGCTTAACTGCGGCCTTGATGATCTAAACATTGTTAATCCACGCGATGGCTGGCCGAATGAGCGCGCTGACGCTATGTCATCTGGTGCATTTGAAATTATGCCGCCTGTTGGTGTTTATACGTCCACTAATGATGCCATAGCCGAATGTCACTATGTTTATGCGACAACTGCGCGCCCGCGTGACATGATTAAGCCTGTCTTTACAGCAGAACAAGCAACGCAAGATATGGCGCGCCGCATTGCGGAAGGTCAAAAAGTCGGTGTTTTATTTGGCGGTGAACGTTCAGGCCTCGATAATGATGACGTTGCGCGTGCACAGGCAATCATAACAATTCCCCTTAATCCAGACTTTTCATCGTTAAACCTTGCGCAGGCTGTCTTGTTGGTAAGTTATGAATTTTCTAAGCATATAGAATCGCTACAGCCGCAAGAAACGCCAGAAGACGTCGCTACTCTAGATGAGCTTAATAACCTTTATGAGCGCCTAGAAATGGCGCTTGAACAAAATGGTTTCTTCCGTGATAAGCATAGACAAAGCGCGACAATGCGTAACATTAAGAACATGCTTGCACGATCAGAATTATCTGCGCAGGAAGTGCGTACCTATCATGGCATAATCTCCACACTTACGAAGAGTGATTCTTAAACAGGAAATTTTATCCTTTTTGGGATTTTCCTTGTTTTATAGAAATTAGTGTGCTTTAGTCTATCCAATTATAAAAAATAAATGGGTGTGTTAGAAAAGTGTTCAACAACTTGAACGCGAAGCCTTTTTTGACGTAGAACGCCTAAATAAGGGGGAGACCAGATGGCCGCTAACGCATCTAACGAATTTAATGGTAAAGCCAATTATTCGGCTGTTTACCAACGCGACGACCTCCCTTCATTCTTTGGCCTTAATCAGGATTTATTTCACAATAAACAACGTGAAAAGCGCACAAGCGTCACCTATTTCCCAAGTACTGGGTCTATTCAAGGTGCAGGCGCATTTGTTGAACATCACGCCGATGGCAGCATCACGTTAAAAATTGAACATTGGCTACACGAACCAAATAATAAAAACACACGTACGCCATTCCTTACATTGAATTTCAAGCCACTCGACAAAAGCAAGAACGGCCTAACATTGGTTGATGCAAAGCTTCAAAACAAAGCCTTGAACGTAAATGACCCGCAAATCGTAAGCAAGATTGAAGCAATGTATACTGAACTTGCGCAAGATTTGCGTAATGAACGTATCCCGCCGAACTTGATGGAAGCAGCTGCGGATTATAAATTAAAGACCAGCGCGATGCCGGGTATCTTTAAAACAGGCGCAGCGAAAAACGCTTATGCGCGTGCGGGTGGCCGTCCACAACGCACATTGGATGTCCCAACAGATTACCTTGATAGCTTACTGGGCGTTGACCAAGAAGACACATTGATTAGCGGTAAGGAATTGCGCCGCCGCTCTATCCTTCGTAACCCTGAAGAGAAAAGCAGCCAAGTTATTCAAGAGCTAAGCTTCCGCCGCGGTAAAGGTGAGCGTGATAAGAAAACATATCTTTCTGCGCAAATCCGCTCTACAAGTGGTCATGCGACACCTGATGACACACAATCATCTGAATTGTTTAACCTTGTCCTGCGTCCAAAGGGCCGTGAGAATGACAATGGTGAAAACGCGATTACATCGATTAAATCGCTATCTATTTGTGGGGCGAGCCTTGATAACAAGGAACATAAAGACCTTGTTCGCGGCCTAAACTTTGTGCGTGACTTTACAGTGCCGACTTTGGCGGGCGTACCAACAGACCCACAGGAAATTATTCGTTACACCCACTTGCAGGAGGAATTATCCCCTCTTCCTGAAATGGATAAAGATGAAAAATCACAAGTCTTCATCCGCGCGGTTGGTGGTAACCCAACGGATATTCACGTAAAGAATGAAGAAGAAGGCATTGGTGCGAATACGTGGCATTACCATGTGCGTGAGAAAAACAGCTCAGGCGGCGTCAATGAAATCAATTTCGGTATTGATGCGGGTATTAAGCCCCTTAATACAAAGAAAACGGGCTATGATGGTTTCTTCTCTTACCTTGGTGATTTCTTTGCGCACCGTACAAACGAGAAACATAACCCTAAATTCCCGACGAAAGACTGGCTGATAACTGAGCGTCATATTGACCACATTAACGGCCTCGCCTTCGCGATTATGTCGGGTTATAAAATTGACACCGTCCACCTATCAGAAACATCGAAGGATGAATTGGTTTCATTGCTGAAGTCAAACGGCGTTAAGCAAGAATGGTATCCAGAATTCCACGTCATTCAGCCAGAAGAAGAATTTTATATTGGCAGCGTAAAAATCAAGGCCATTGAAACACCGCACTCAACTAAATCTTTTGCCTATCACCTCACCTTCCCGAATGGCACGAAACATATGCATTTCGGGGATTCGAAGCTTTCACCTGTTGTGACTCATGGTAAAGCGAGTGAAGAAGAATTATTGGCGCAGCTTGAGAGCCTTGGGCCAGTAGAAAGCGCGTTAATCGACTGTACACGCATTACACAAGAAGACGAAGCCAAGCCTGAAGATGATGTAGCGCTAGAGATCCTAAGCGATGTGAATTCACAGCCGGGCAAAAACATTGTATCATCACAAATTGGTTCGAACTTCCCGCGCCTACTAAGTAAGCTTGCTGTTGCTGGCCGCACAGGTCACGACATGGTGTTGTTTGGTCAGGCTATTCACCGTGCACGCAAACAATTAAACCTTAAATGTTTTGAAGATGACGAACGCACAAAGTTCATTGATTTGCTGCGTAAGCTTGAATATTCACAAGAAGTTATCGACCGCGTACGTGTTTGCGAAAACACCTTTAACGGCGTATCGAAAGCTTTAGGCGTTGATGTTGTTAACTACACATCTAACAGTAAAAAAGCAAAATCAATCCTTGATGGCGATTCACTAAAGCCGGGTTGGCTCGTGTTTACAGGTTCGCATTTTGAACCTAAATCTTGGATGCACCGTTTTGTCTATCGTACAGAGCCTGCGCTTAAGAATATTCAGCATGAGAATTACTGGGTGTTGGGTTCACAATATGCCATCCCTGGTAACGAGCGTAATTATAACTATGGCTATGCGGATCTTGAACGCCGCGGCTTTAATGTTATTCACCGCCACACCTCAGGCCACGATGGTCAAGCGGCTTGGAAAAAGATGCTTGATAAGATCAAACCTAAATATGGCATCACGGGCCATGGTGATCAGGCGCAGCGTCAGGCAGGTTCAGACTTCCTTGAAAAAGAAGGTATCGCGGCCGTTAACCCAACCGAGCAAGACTTCATCCAAGTTAAGCCGGGTAAGTTATCGATTGAAGCACAGCATCCATCGATCCGTATCTATTACCGTTATCAACGCCCTGAAGA
>JASBUS010000033.1 GCA_030147745.1 Alphaproteobacteria bacterium | reverse complement strand
ATGAAGTTGATATTTTGAAGAAAATGATGGAGAAGGGCTTTTTTCAAGCGACGCATACGCCGCATCCTGCCGCGCCGAAAACCAAAATTATCATCAAGCCACCAGAATATAATCTAGATAAAACTTAAAAACCGATGCTGGTGATCGCGTCTTTAATGATCTCGGCTGACCTTTGAAGGGCAGCGCTATCTTGATCATTTAATTCAGGAATCATGGTTTCATGCACACCGCTGCTGGATACAATGCGTGGCAGCGATAAGGTGACATTTTTGATGCCAACGACTTCTTCCATAGGGGTGCAGCATGTTAAAACCGCGCGCTCGTCATTGATGACCGCTTGCATGATGCGCGCCATGCCTGCGCCAATACCATACCATGTTGCGCCCTTACCTTGAATAATACGATAGGCTGCTTTACGCACGCCATCATCGATGTGATCACGTATATTCTGGGTGATCGGGGTTTGCATTTGCGCAGCAAAATTTTCAAGGCCGATATTACCAACCGTCATGCCTGACCAATGTAAAATTTCACTATCGCCATGTTCGCCAATAACATAGCCATGGACAGAATGGCTTGATACGCCCAAATGCTGCGCGACGAGGGAGCGAAAGCGCGCGGTATCAAGAATTGTACCAGAGCCGATCACGCGGCTATTGTCGTGACCTGTGGTTTCATGCGCGATATGCGCGGCCATATGGGTCATGATATCAACAGGGTTACTGGCAATCATCAAAATGGCATCAGGGGTATATTTCAATATTTGCGGGATAATATCGCGAAAGACATCAGCATTTCTTTTTAATAAATCAAGCCGTGTTTCACCAGGTTTCTGCCCAACGCCCGCGGCGACCATCACAATATTGGCGCCCTGTAAATCTTCATATGAGCCGGCACGCACCTGCGTCGGCGCGGCGAAGGGTGTGGCGTGCAAAATATCTTCGGCTTGTGCATGTGCTAATGCGCCATTCATATCAACTAAAACAATTTGTGAGCTTATACCGCGCAAAACGCAGGCATATGCGCTTGCTGACCCAACGTGACCACATCCAACAACGCCAATTTTCATGATTTTACCCCTCAAGTAAGATTTTCGGCTTCATATTACGCGCAAATATTGCCAAATCACAAATGATAAAATCGCTTTACTGGGCTCTGTGGCATATATGTTTGTAAAAATAGGGATCGATTATAGTGGGAGCCACACTTGAGTTAACGCTTATTTCATATGACCACGTTAGAATAGATAAAAGACTTATTAATTGGGTGCAATAGATGTGTGCAGAAACCAAAATATTGTTGATTGAGGACAATAAAACCGATGCTTTCGTGATAAATCATCGCATACACGGCGTATTCCCCGAATTTAAAGTCACAACCGTGCAGCGCGTGCGGGAGGCTTATGAGACCCTGCGCAAAATGCATTTTGATTTAATTATATCGGATCTTAACCTACCAGATAGCATGGGCCCGCGGACCATACAGGATATTAGGCGCTTAGATAAAAAGACCCCAATCGTGGCGCTGACCGGTTTTAAAACTGCCTTAACCGAAGAAGAAGCGATAAAGCTAGGCGCGGATGAAGTGGTCTCTAAACTCAAAGTCTCTGATGCGATTTTTATTGAAACCCTACAAAAACATTTGGGCCTATTGCAAGACGATGATGAAGATGTAGTATATGTAGAACAGAGCGGGGCTGATGGTTAAATTAGGGAGCATGATAAAATGTTAGGTAGCGCATTAAATACAGCCGTTTCAGGCCTCCGCACCCAATCGGCTTCTGTTGCGGTTACAGCACAGAATATCGTGAATAGCGAGACGCCTAATTATCAGAAAAAACAGGTTAATATTCAATCTCTTGCGAATGGCTCAACGTCGTTATCATCACTTAACCCATTAAGCGGCGGCGTTACATTTACAATCGCCGAAAGCACGTCAGAGCAAGGCGTTGGCTCATATGCCGATGATTTAATCCAAATGAAACGCGCCGAACAAGCCTATACCTCATCCGCACTCGTCGTCAGTAAAGTTGACGAGATGTATGAAACACTGCTCGATGCTATTGGTTAAGAAGCATCCCCTGTTGAATTTTATGACATAACCGCTTGCAAAACTGCCGCGGCGGCGTATAGTGCGTCAAAATGCGATAATAAGAATGAGAAAGTCAGGGTTATGTCAGAACAAAATAACGATCATATCAATACCGACCGCCAACAATTGGACGCTTTGGGCAAACATTTTGAAGCTGTACGTGATGGTAAAGTGAAAGAAGCCAAACCAGCTGCTCCGCAAATGAGTGAAGCTATGCGCAAAGGCCTAAGAGAACTTGCCGCGCGCAACGCACAGATCTAAATCTGCGTCTATTCCATTTAGAGTCTTAAAAGATACATGCCTGCTAAGGTGTGTATCCCCGCTTTTATACATATAAGATTATATTATCTATGGATAAATTTTTGACATGAAATTTCGTGTTTGCCATTCTGTGTAAACTTCTTAACAATAGTCGAAATATAAAAACATCAAAAGCACGCATAAATAAAAGCGGCATGATTCACTCAACCCTGCGGTATATGAGTGAGGGGAAACATCGGGGAGACAGCAAAATGGGAGACAACCCATCGAACGCCGCCGCGCGCGGTAAAGATTCATCAGGGACAAATAACGCATCTGAACATAACGGTAAGAAGTTTTGGCAGCGTAAAGGCCTGCGCAATGTCTTCGCCGCGGTTGCAATTGTTGGCGCGCTGACCGTTGGTTATAACTTGATGAATAGTGATAATGCCGTTGAACAGCAGCAAACCACATATTCGCAATTTGTTGACTTGGTTGAGCAAGATCGTATCAATCAGATCCAAATCACCCCGATAAATGAATCCCAATCTATGGTCGTCGGCATATTGGAACGCGCCGATGGTGAAGCGCAGCCCGTGCCACAGAAGCAATTGCGTGGGCAGGCTGGCAAAGCACAGCAACGCGCACAGGCCAAGCAGCATATTGTCACCGCCGTTGGGCCAAGTGCTGATTTTGCTTATGATCAGTTGGATGACCATGCGGATGTAAGATTCAAAGAAAAATCAAATTTTGGCAGCTATCTGCCGATGCTGCTAATGGGCGGTTTGATGATTGGGCTATTTTATCTGTTCAATCGCCGCGCAAGTAATCAGCAGCAAGCCGCAGGTGGCATGGCGAAATTAGCTGATATGGGCAAGAGCCAAACAGATGTCACCGAAAGCAAGGTAACTTTTGACGATGTTGCAGGCCTTGATGAAGCGAAAGAAGAAGTTTCAGAGCTTGTGGAATTCCTCAGCAACCCTGAAAAATTCAGCCGCCTTGGTGGCCGCGTGCCGAAAGGCGTGATGATGGAAGGCCCGCCAGGGACAGGTAAGACGCTTCTGGCCAAGGCTGTCGCGGGTGAGGCGGGCGTGCCGTTCTTCGCGGTATCAGGGTCTGACTTCGAAGAAATGTTGGTCGGCGTGGGGGCATCACGTGTGCGTGATTTGTTCAAGCGCGCCAAAGAAAACGCCCCATGTATTATCTTTATTGATGAGATTGATGCCGTTGCGAAAAAACGTGGCAATAACGCCAATAATGACGCAGGTGCACAGACCCTGAACGCGATCCTAACATCCATGGATGGCTTTGATGATAATAATGGTATTATCGTTATGGCGGCGACTAACCGTTCAGATATTCTGGATCCTGCGGTTGTGCGCTCTGGCCGTTTTGACCGTAGTGTTATGGTTGGGCTGCCTGATATCTCAGCACGTGAAGAGATTTTGAAAGTCCATACACGTAACAAGCCGCTTGCCACAGATGTAGACCTCAAGCGCCTTGCGAAACGCACATCAGGCATGTCTGGTGCGGATATGGAGAAAATCGCCAACGAAGCGGCGATTGCCGCCGCCAAAGCGGGTGAGAACTTCATCACCATGGATTATTTCAACGAAGCTTTAGATAAAGAAAAAGCGGGTAAAGCGCGCAAATCTGCCGTTCTTTCGGATGAGGCGAAAGAACGCATTGCTTACCATGAAGCAGGTCACACATTAATGGCGCTGCATGAAGGTAAAAAGGCGCATGAACTTGATAAGGTCACGATCATTCCGCGCGAACGTGCGCTCGGCGTAACCGTGTTTGATATTAAAGAAGATTCACGCATTCTGCCGAAATATAATGAATATGTCAGCCAGCTAAGAATGGCGGCAGGCGGACGTATCGTTGAAGAGATCATTTACGGCACATACACCCAAACCGCAGGGGCAAGCGGCGATATTGATATGATGTCCAATATCGCACGCAGCATGGTGTTAGAACTTGGCATGTCCCGCAAATTGGGCATGGTCAAATACACAAATGGTAATGGCGGCTATGCCACGGCATCTTCAGAAACCAATAAATTGATTGATGAGGAAGTTAAACGCCTGACAGATGATGCCTATAACTTCGCGCGTGAAGTGTTAAGCGACCCACATAATGTGGAACAATTGCATAAACTCGCCGCCGCATTGATCGAGAAAGAAACGGTCGAAGCGGATGAAGTGATCGGGATGATGGATATCAAACAATTTGATGACCCATATGAGAAAGAAGTCCTCAATGATAATGGTTTAGCCGGCGTTGGGCCAGATTGGCAAAAATTCGTCAAAGCGCCAAAACAGCCAAAATAAGAAAAACTGGGGGGAAGATATCGTGAGTGAAGCAACTGCGCAAACACCAAGAGACTTAGAAGGCGAGTTTCAAGCTGGCCGCCGCGACGCATTAGAGGCCATTGCCGCTAGCCTACGCGAAGACCGCATCAAATATGCGGAAATCGCCGTAAAAGATTTCTTCGCTTTTGGCCTCGGCCCAAGTGACCGCCGCGTTATATCATCCGTTGTGGCGTCACCATTTTTGGATCATTACCGTCAATATGTGGTCGCCGCGGTCAAAACCCTTCAAGCGGGGCATGATGTATTGAGCGTCATAGGGCAGGATGGTATCAAGAAATATCAACCTGTCACCAGTGGGGATTATGATGCGGGCGCTATGTCTGCCGCGCATGATATGAAATATTTGCTGCTTGGCATTACGACGGACCACATCGTCGATGAATTCCTCAAAACCGTGAAGAATAAACCAAGCCTCGCGGCGATTTTCATTAAAGGCGCGGAAAATAACAGCCAATCAACGACGCCATCAGAAGGCCGACCTGTGCCCAAATATGAAGAAACGCTCAAGCGCTTCCTGAATATGATGATCCACACCAAGCTTGATGGGGATTTATGCCGTATTCAGCAAAAATTCATCCAAGACGCAAAACTGCCGCAATTGGTTGGTTATAATGGCGCTGCGCCAGAACCGATGCGCTATCGCTTCTTACATGCGGCGTATTATCGTCTTGCAGAGCCGATGAATGTGATTTCGCGTCTTAAGGGCAAAGTGCCTAATGCATGGCCGCCTTTTCATGTTGCAGGTACATTCCATGAAGCCGCGCAGCCAAAAGGTGAAACCGTGCCTAAAATCACCCGTGAAGAAGTCGCCGCTTATGAACGTTCATTACCGCTGAATAGATACACTGCATATCAACGCGGTATGAAAGAAGCTTTAGAGAAAATCTATCTCGAATCTCAGACCCGTCATTTTGATGTGATGAATGATAAAAACGGCGGCTATACAACGCAGCTCGGCATTTCAAGCTATTGGAATAAACTGGTCTCTAATGTCGCCTCCCAAGCCTATAGCGATTTCAGATCAGATATTCGCGATTTGATGCACCAACCCGCACGCG
>JASBUS010000020.1 GCA_030147745.1 Alphaproteobacteria bacterium | reverse complement strand
GCCGATATTTACGGCCCATCGCAGCCACGCCTCAGCGGCTTACAAAATATAAATTATACCCAAGGTAAGCCCGACACCAATCAAGACGGCAAAATTATTCCGCCTGAGGCTCATGGTTTAAAAATCATGTCAATCGGCTTCCTGATTGATGAAGAAAGCCCGCTCATTTGGCGCGGCCCGATGGTACAAAGCGCTATTGTTCAGCTTTTCCGTGATGTCGCATGGGATGGGCTTGATTACCTTCTGATCGATATGCCCCCAGGCACAGGTGATGCACAGCTGACTTTGGCGCAAAAAATGCCACCAGATGGTGCGATTATCGTCTCAACGCCGCAAGACCTTGCGTTAATTGACGCGCGCAAAGGGCTTGAGATGTATAAAAAAACCAATATCTCAATATTAGGGCTAATTGAGAATATGTCCCTCTTCACCTGCCCAAAATGCGGTGAAGTGTCAGAGATTTTTGGCCATAACGGCGCAATGCATGAGGCCGAAAAACTTGGCATTAAATTTTTAGGTGCGATCCCATTAAATATGGGCATTCGCGAAGCAGCTGACGGCGGCACACCCGCCACAGACAAATCATTTAATGATATTGCAGACAATATCATCGCAAAGGAATGAATATATGAGTGAGAAACTACCACCAAACCTAAAAAACGCCATCATGCTCTGCTGGGCCTATAATTGGCGTGCAATGGGGACATCTTTTATATTAGGCGGTATCTTTGCCGCGATGTGGGGCATCCTTGCGCGCGTAGGGCAATTCCCTGCGCCCTTAGTTGATGCGGGCACAAATGCTATCGGCATTATGGTTGTCACCTTTTCTTTAATTTTCTTTATGAAATTGCTGATGACCAAAGGCTTCGGCTTTAAAACAAAATATAAAATTGTGATCGAAAAAATAAGTGAAGAAAACCATGCAGAATAATCAAGAAAAACCTGAACTAAGCCGCGAAGAACTTCTTGCTGCCAAAAACAAAAAATTAGCGCGCACGGTATTTCTTACCGTCTTCGCAATGATTGGCCTCGCTTATGCCTCTGTCCCTTTATACGATGTATTTTGCCGCGTTACGGGCTTTGGTGGAACGCCACAAACCGCAGAAGCCGCGCCAGACCAAAGCCTTATTCGTGATCGTCAGATACGCATTAATTTCTCATCAGACGTTAATCAAAATTTGCACTGGGATTTCAAACCAGGTGAACGCAGCGTCACCGTCAATATCGGCGCACAAGGCTTAACCCACTATATTGCCAAAAATCTTGATAATAAACCCAGCGCAGGCACAGCCATATATAATGTCACGCCGTTAAAGGCTGGAAAATATTTTCACAAAATTGAATGCTTCTGCTTTGGCGAACAAATTTTAGAACCTGAGCAAGAAGTACAAATGCCTGTGCTTTTTTATGTTGATCCCGCCTTTGCCGATGACCCACATATGGAAGATGTCAGCTTAATCACATTATCCTATACCTTCTACCGCACAGAGAGTAAGGAACTAGAAAAGGCCATGGATGCGTTTTACAATGCAGAATAACCCTCTTGTGAAATCAACAAGTTTATGGTTTTATTAGACAAATTATTTTATTATAAATACGAATAATAAACAAAATCCGGATTATCCAATAGCTTCAAAACAGGAATAGAAAAGTATGGCTGAGGAAATAGAATATACAACCACGGGCAAACCGCACCCTTATCACTTGGTTAACCCAAGCATTTGGCCGCTTATGGGCGCGCTTGCAGGCGGTGTTTTTGCCACAGGTATGGTCATGTTTATGCATGATGCAGAAATCGCAGGCACTAAAATTGGCTTATTCGGCCCAATTTTAGGTGTACTTGCTATTCTCGCCGTAATGTTTTTCTGGTGGAAAGACGTTATACACGAATCTGTCGTTGAAAAAGCCCATACAGAGATTGCCTCTATTGGCTTCCGCTATGGCATGCTTTTGTTCATTGCATCTGAAGTTATGTTCTTCGTCGCCTTTTTCTGGGCGTTCTTTGATGCCTCGCTCTTTGCAGGAGAAGTTCAACAATATTTACGCGTTGAATATACACAAGGCATTTGGCCACCACCACAAATCACAATTATTGAGCCATTTGACCTTCCATTCATGATGACCATGATTCTTTTGCTTTCAGGCACAACTGTGACATGGGCACATCACGCAATTTTAGAAGGCAAACAGCAAGAGATGGCTAAAGCTTTGGGCATAACTGTGCTTTTAGGCGTCATTTTCCTTGGCTTCCAAGTTTACGAATATCAACACGCTGCGTTTGGCTTTACTGAAGGTATTTATCCATCAGCATTCTATATGGCGACAGGCTTCCACGGTTTCCACGTTTTGGTCGGGACAATCTTCCTTGCCGTATGTTGGTTGCGTGCAATCCAAGGTCACTTCACGAAAGAGCGCCATTTTGGCTTCGAAGCAGCTGCTTGGTATTGGCATTTCGTCGACGTTGTATGGTTGTTCCTTTTCATCGCCATCTACTGGTGGGGTAATAAAATCGGCATGGGTGACGCTTCAGCTGTCGCTGAATTAGCCAAAACAGCCGCGGTAGCGCATTAATGAACGCGCCAGATAAACAAACAAATAACAACGCCATTTTAAGTCTGCTTAAGATGGCGTTGTTTTGTAAATGCCCTAAATGTCATGAAGGCAAAATCTTTCATTCTGGTTTCTTTACATTTGAGCTGAAAGAGAAATGCGAGACATGCGGATTTGATTTAAGCCGTAGCGATAGCGCCGATGGCCCTGCAGTGTTTTTAATCTTCTTCCTTGGCTTCTTACTTGTGCCGCTCGCCCTAATCGTTGAAGTAAAATTTGGCTGGCCTGTGTGGCTACATGTCCTGATTTGGGGCACACTCGGTTTAATCCTAACGCTGGGCTCCTTAAAGCCAATCAAGGCTTTTGTCATTGCCCTACAATATAAATATCGCAAAAGCGACTGGGATGATAACCCACCGCCGCGTGTTTAATAGGCGAAATATACAGACAATAAAAAAGGCGGCTATCAGCCGCCTTAATCTTTGAATTCATATCTATTTATACCGCTTTCACAACATCACGCGGAATCGCCAATTTGCGTCCTGATGTAATTGAAGCAATGATCTTCTTATTGCAATAAATTGACGTGCGCGTTGCTTTGTTTTTCTGGCCAGTCATATCTTTCATTAATGTAGTCCTCCCTAAAAAGACGGTCAAAGAAAAGCGCGGGCCAAGGCCCCCGTTTTTACACCCTTTATATCAACGCTTTTAGTAGTAAAGTTTATGTTATCACAACTTTTGGCCATTCACAAGCATTACTCGCCTTATACGTGTTATGGATAAACAAAAGCCCGACACATAGCCGGGCTTAAACGCTTGGAATACAACTAAAACTTAGTGCACATGCAGTGGCTCTAAATCATTATGGCGGGCGCAGATCTCTGCGGCATGCATATCATGCTCGACCATAATCGGTGTGCCATCTGCCGCGCAAATCGCAATCGCGATACGGCCTTCAACTTCAATCTCTTTCAGGTAAGCAACAGCATGCATACCAAAATTTAGGAAGTCTTTGGTAGAAAGATTACGAATAGATTTATCGGCAAGTGAAATTTTATTTAACACGATTTTTACTCCTGATAGCACCCACGGAAGATAATTTTAGAACTTCCTTATATAGTGATCATGATACAAATTGGTTAATGTCCGGTTAATTAGATAAAATTTTATCTAAATTATCCGAAGATCAATTTTTATATCATTATTTAGTTTGAAAATATCCGTCAGAACCGCCGTCGTCAGGACGTCTTAGATGGTTTTGATTCTACATCAATCGTACGATCAAGCAAAGCTTTTTCGCTCTTATCGCCGTCAGTAATTTTGATGTTACGCATCTTAGATTCTGGCACAATCTGCTCCATATCAACATGAAGCAGGCCATTTTTCAGTGTAGCGCCCAGAATCTCAATCCCATCCGCCAAAACAAAGCTACGCTGGAACTGACGCGCCGCAATACCGCGGTGAAGGAAGATACGCTCTTGCGGTTCTTCTGATGCACGGCCACGAATAACCAATTGGTTCTGATCAATACTGACATCCAAATCATCCATGGTAAAACCAGCTACAGCCAATGTAATACGTAGCTTATGTTCACCAATTTGTTCGATGTTATAGGGCGGATAGCCCTCATGCGCTGATTTTTTGAGCTGGTCAAATGTGCGCTCGAAATGGTCAAAGCCCAAAAATAATGGACTATCAAAAAGTAAACGGGTCATTATACATATCTCCTCTGGTGAGCGAGTATTAACGAATATGGCGCATAACCTTATCTGTAAGCATCATGCGATCTCCTAATATATATAATCAGCTTGACAAAAAAAGCAAGCCTCGCTAATTTGCAGAAAAATAATAAACATAATACAGGGCAAAACAATGCTAAAACAATTCACAACCGCCGCCTGCGCCGCTGGTTTAACAGCCATGACATTGACCGCATTAAACGATACGGGTGATGCCACTTATATACAGCCGACGGCGATTGATACGGCACAAGCCCGTGTAATCCCTATTAATCCGCCATTGCCTGCAGGCTTTGCCGCCGCTTTATTTATATTAGGCGGTCCGTTTAGCCCATATCAACAACGCGTATTAAACCCAGACTATAAAGAAACAGACGAAGAAGTAGCTGATGAACGTGAAGCAAGCTTGCCAGAAGCCCTCACAACCAAAAATAATAACAAAACAAAAACCGATTTAACGGTTTAGGGAATAAATAAAAATGAAAAAACTCAATAAAACATTCTTTGCCGCCGCATTAGTACTTACATCACCCCTGCCAATTGCCACAGGGCTTTGGTTTTATGATGAAGTCACAACCCCGCAAGAAGAAAAATTGGATATGGGCGGCGTCGACATGACCTTACCCGCAGGCGTATTATTTGGCCTAACCGCGTTGCCATTTGGGGTGATTGGTTTCACAGCTTATCGCAGTTTCACAGGAAAATTGGGGCAAGACGGCGATAAAGATGCCGATGCACAAAAGCCAAAAGCACCAAACCCGTAAGATTTAAAATTATTATTTTGCTATTTTTTTAACAAAGACACGGTCACAATACATGCATTCGACGCGATCTTGCCCTTCGAATGTGTAGTATACGACCGGATGCCCCAATGCACCGCCGCCGCCATCACAGCTTACGCTATCAATATCGGCCTTAACGCTGATGGTTTCAGGTTTATTATAATCTGGCTTTGCAGTTTTGCTCATTTTAGGGTATCCAATGTGCTAAATATTTACACTTTATTCGTATTTTATTTGTATAAAAAGATAAGGTAAAGCCTTTTATGAGGTCTAAATGACATTAACAAACCTGAAATTTGTCGAGAATAAAATTATCTCCGGTAAAGCAGAACGTTATTTAAATGTTCATGTCGATGCTGCCGCCGTCATAAAAAGCTGGAAAGAATCTGTCTTTAGCTTTGAATGGCTGGCTCCAAATGGCGCCGTAAAGCCGATTGAGGCCTTAAATGATGCCGAGCGCGAAAAACGCCAGCGCGTGGAAGAAGACATCGCCGCAGGCCAAACCCTTGAAACACCGATCCTTGGCATTGGTTTAATGGAAAATATCGAAATTGGCGCAGGGCGTGCGATATTCCTGACCTTATTTGATAAGGGCGAAAAAACCATTCCCGTACATATTCCCAAATCAAACGAAAAAGATTTTGCGAAATTTATTGCCAGCAAAGCATAAAATGCAGACATAAAAAAAGCCCTCTATTCGAGGGCTTTTTTATAAATTCTTGCGCGCTAATTACTTAACTAGGCGGCTTTCGAATACTGGCTCAGCTGTTTTAACAGGAGCTGCTTTTTGTGCACCAGCTGTACGGTCAGACGCGTAAGGAGCTGCACCATCGTTTGAGTACATGCCTTTGTCGCCGTTTGAGCTACAAGCTGCTGTTGCCATTAGAGTACCTGCTACTAGAACAAGTGAAAGAATTTTTTTCATTATATAAACCCTCATTTTTATGAGTATTGAGTAATAAAAAGACCAAAAGCCCCGCACCGAGGCACGAAACTACCTATAATTTATACACGTAAAAACAAGGCTTGCACAGGGGGTATTTTGATTTTATTGCAAAAAAATAAATAAAATTAAAAATATAGCCGTATAAATTTTATACAACCATATGGTCAAACCACATTACGCAAAATAAGCCTGTCTTACTGTTCGGCATAATGGGTTTGCTTGTCAAAATAGCTATTAATACTGTCACGCAGCGCATGAGCCACTTTTTGCTGATGCTGCGGCGTGCGCAACAATGCAGCTTCAGATTTATTCGACATAAAGCCAATTTCGACCAATACCGACGGAATATCAGGCGCCTTTAAAACCGCAAAACCTGCTGAATGCATCGGTGTTTTGAGCGTTTTAATATTATACTGTTTAAACGCGTCAACAAATTGACTCGCCATAAAAATAGATTGGTTTTTTGTATCACGCATCGCCAAATCAATCAAAATCGTTGCGACATCTTCGCCTTCATCTGATAAATCGATACCCGCAATTAAATCAGCCTTATTCTCGCGCGCAGCCAAACGGGCGGTTTGCGCATCTGATGCCTTTTCTGACAATGTATAAACAGACGCACCACGCACATCGGCTGACTCCACCGAATCTGCATGAATGGACACAAATAAATCAGCGTTATGACGGCGTGCGATACGCACGCGCTCAGACAAACGGATGAATCGATCATCATCACGCGTTAAATGCACAATATAGCGCCCCGTCTCTTGCAACGCATCCCGTAATTTCTTAGCTGTGGCCAACGTCACATGCTTTTCATGCACCCCATGTGAACCCGGCGCACCAGGGTCTTTACCGCCATGCCCCGCATCAATCACCACAACATATTTCCGATTCGGAATATATGGCGGGACATTCTCGTTCTTTGGTGGATCTTGAACTATAACCGCATTACGTGTTGATGGCGCTTTTATCTCGACAGCCTTTTTTTCAACCATCTGCATTTGGGAAACCGCCCCCGCATCTGCCAAATCAATGACTAAACGATGTGGCTTCTTACCTTCCGCAGGTAAACTAAACTGACTCCTTACCTTCACACGGCGTTTCAAATCAAACACCAGGCGCAAAGTTTGTTCATCGCTACTATGGCGCACAGCCTTTAATAATTTGGAATCCTGCCCACTGACATGAATATCGCCGCAGCTTAAATTTGATCCTTTAAAATCAACAATCAAACGATCAGGCGATGACAATGTAAAAACATTCGCCGATAATTTTGCGGATGTTTCAATCACAAGGCGCGTCTTATCTGGATGCTCCCCAATCCGTAAATTTTGGACATGCGCAGCATGCGCAGCATGCGCAGCATGCGCCAAAAAAACAAAGGCACAGAACGATAAACAGACATAAGTTAAACACGCACGCAGAACAGGTGCGAAAGAAAATAAAGTTTTCATAGTTATACTATACAACCGAGCGGCATTAGGCCGCAAAATATTTTTTCGAAATAACAAAATTATTATTGTGTAAAAACGAAACCCTGTGTATTGTAACAAATGTAGTGACACCCTGTGGTTATAGCATTTACTCGTAGGTTAAAGCGCTTAAGAACCGATATTTTGAATGTTCCAGATATATAATGAAAGTGGAACAAAATCAGAAGCGCTAGAAAAATTAAGGTTTCGCTAGCCACAGACAGTGAAAACGTTTTGAAGAGAATTAAGAATAACTAGGAACTGATAAGACTGTTTATTTTATGAACACTGTGGCCAATCCAATACTCTATACATATAGAATACGCCCGAGAACTATAATGTGATTCTTCGCATTGTAGCTAATTGTGTTATATAAAACCGTCTAAATTCAGCATCTAACTTAATTTTCAGCAAAATGAACTTTGCAATTTTAACGGCAAGCGGCCACCTGCTTATCGTCACTACCGGGTTATAACCGTTTGCCCCGTAGGAGTTTAATACATATGGCAAAAAGAATGCTGATTGACGTGATGCATGCTGAAGAGACACGCGTTGCAGTCGTAGACGGAAACCGTCTAGAAGAATATGATTACGAAAGCACATATAGAAAACCATTAAAAGGCAATATCTTCCTCGCAAAAGTTACGCGCGTTGAACCGTCTTTACAGGCCTGCTTCGTAAATTACGGCGGAAATCGTCATGGTTTCCTTCCTTTCTCAGAAATCCACCCTGATTATTTTCGTATCCCAATTTCAGACCGCGAAGCTTTGATCGAAGCACAGCGTCAAGAAATGGAAGCGCGTCTTGCCGCTGAAGAAGCAGAAGACGAAGCACAATACGCACAAAACCCTGATTCAGATGAAGATCATGACGAAGAACCACCAGAAGCGGTCACAACGCTTGAAGGTGGTCTTGAAGTTCTTGATGAAGATCATGACGAAGAAGGCGAAGACGCAAAAATTGCTAAGAAAGCAGACAAAAAAGACGCCAGCGAAGAGACAGAAGATAAGTCTGAAACTGAAGAAGAAGAAAAACCTGCACGTCGTGGCCGAGGCCGTCGTGGTCGCCGTGGTGGCCGCAACAAAAACACTACAACTGAAAGCGAAGCAGCAGGCAACAATGTTGAAAACGAACTATCTGACGAAGAATTAGACGCACAAGTAAACGGCAATGTCGATGAAGACGAAGACGTTGACGGTGAATCTAATAGCGCAGAAAGTGAAGACGGCGAAGAGGGCGATCAAAACCGTCGCGGTCGTCGTGGTCGTGGCCGTTACAACAATCGTGGTCGTGGCCGCGGTCGTTACAACAACCGCAACAAACGTATGGCGTCAAGCGCACGCCGCGTCGAAGTTGTTGGCGGTGACGGCATCGAAGGCGATCAAATTCAACGCCCAACTTTGAAAAAGAATTACAAAATTCAAGAAGTCATCAAGCGTGGCCAAATCATGCTGATTCAAGTTTCTAAAGAAGAACGCGGCAATAAAGGCGCGGCGGTGACAACTTATTTATCACTACCTGGTCGTTATTCTGTCCTTATGCCAAACAGCCCGCGCGCGGGTGGCGTTAGCCGTAAAATCGCCAATTACAAAGAACGTAAGCGTATGCGCGAAATCCTTTCAGACCTTCAAGTTCCTGAAGGCATGTCAGTGATTATGCGTACCGCAGGTACAGCGCGCACCAAAACAGAAATCAAACGTGACTTAGACTATCTCATTCGTCTATGGAACAAAATTCGCGAAACCACATTAGAATCAACAGCGCCAGAGCTTATATATGAAGAAGGCAATTTGCTGAAACGTTCTATCCGTGACATTTACACACGCGATATCGAAGAAGTTTTGGTTGCAGGCGCTGAAGGCTACAAAGAAACCAAAAACTTCATGAAGATGCTTATCCCATCTCATGCGAAGCGCGTACAGGAATATAAAGATTCAAATATTCCGCTATTCACACGTTACCAAATTGAAGGCCAAATCAATGAAATCGGTATTCCAACCGTTAAATTGAGATCTGGTGGCTCTTTGGTGATTCACCCGACCGAAGCTTTGGTGTCAATCGACGTCAACTCGGGTCGCGCAACAAAAGAACGTCATATCGAAGAAACAGCCCTTAAAACCAACCTTGAAGCGGCAGAAGAAGTTGCACGTCAACTGCGTCTACGTGACTTGGGTGGCCTTGTGGTTATCGACTTTATCGATATGGAGAATTACCGCAACAACCATAAAGTTGAACGCAAAATGCGCGAAGCTTTATCTGGTGACCGTGCACGTATTCAAATTGGTCGTATTTCGAACTTCGGTTTGATGGAATTATCGCGTCAGCGCCTCAACCCATCTCTAGCCGAAGCACAATATGAGCCATGTAGCCACTGTAACGGTACTGGTACCGTTCATACGGTTGATGCCGCCGCTATTCAAGCGCTTCGCGCCTTGGAAGAAGAGGGCACATTACGCCGTTCAACACGCATTATCATGAATTTATCGCCAAATGTAGCGCTTTACATCCTCAACCATAAGCGTGAGCTTTTGGCTGATATTGAAAGCCGCTATAGCTTCAAATGCTTTATTCAAGTCGACGACAAAATCGCCGCACGTCAATATAGCATTGAACCGATCAAAGAAGCGGAAGGTGATGAACCATCAAAAGCCATTGAGGAAACAGATGATTCTACATCAGCGCAAGGTGAAGAGGATGAAAACGGCAAACGCCGCAACAACCGTAATCGCCGTGATCGCAACCGCAACCGTCGTGACCGTAACGCACCACGTGAAACACGTGACGAAACCAATGACGATGATGCATCAGCAACAGATCAAACAGAAGCTGATACAGAAGATAAAGCGGAAGATTCACAACCAAGAAAAGGCCGTAATCGTCGCAACCAAAACAACCGCCGCAACCGTAATCGTAAAACGGAAGATGGCGCAGCTGCGGAAACGACCGATTCTACAGACGCAACAGATGTAAAAACTGAAACCGTCGCTGAAGCGCCTAAGACAGAGGCTAAAGCTGAAGTAAAAACAGACGACAAGGCCAGCAAAGCAAAAGCAAAGAAGCCAGCTAAGGCGAAAAAAGAGCCAAAAGCGAAGGCGGAGCCGAAAGCTGAAGCAGCAGTAGAAACAGCTGCACCTGCTGAAATTGCTGCGAAGCCATCAAATGATGATGCGCCAAAAGCGTCTGACGCACATAAAGAGCATGAAACTGTTAACGAAGCCCCAAAAAGCAAAAAGCGTGGCTGGTGGAGCAAAGGTGAATAATCTTTATCGCTAAAATTTGAAAACAAAAAACCGGCTTAATCGCCGGTTTTTTTATGCCACATCCTTTAACGGGCGCAGGGCAAAGCGCCGCACGGCGCTAAATAAACTCTGATATTGTCGTATTTTACGGCTCGACCACACCACACGGCAACGTCCAGCCTTTTTCTCAGCATCATAATGGCGGCAGACAACCTCCATCGCATAATCTGACGTTTGCGTTGTTTCTGGCTGATAATCACGCGCAAAATCAACTGCACGCAAGCGACAGTTTTCGCGCGCTAATAATTGCCATTTCTGCGTGGATACGCCTAGATCATCATCATAATTATAGATGATCTTATAGATAAAATAGTCTTTCTTCTTCATCTGATCCTAAACAAATAAAAAATATCTTTATGCAATAGGCTCAATCTATGCGGAAAGCCTTAATATTCCATTAACAGAATTGTAAAGACCGTGCGGCTCTGCTATAATTCCATATATCACATATCCTGTTCGGGATAAGCATACACCCACCAACACTTTACATATCAAAACATTGGTCATGGCTCGTCAAAAAACAACAAAAAGTAAAAAACAGATTCTACCTGATTCGCTACACGGCTTTCTGGCACGACGCATTATCGACAGCTTAAGCTTAGGCATTTTAGCAGCAGGCGCTTTTCTTCTCCTTGCCCTGTTTACCTATAATCGTAACGACCCATCCTTTAATATTGCCGCGAGCGGTAATCATACTGAGAATATCGGCGGTCTCTTCGGCGCAAATATTGCGGATATATTATTGCAAAGCTTTGGCTTCGGCGCGCTTATACTCGGCCTCTTGCCGATTATTTGGGGCTTACGCCTGTTTAAACGCAAACCACTTCGTAATTTTGCGGCGCGCATCGCCTTCACGCTCTTCGCGACCATCAGCCTATCTATCGGCCTCACGCTATTCCCAGCAGGCGGCCTAATTAATCAAGCCTATTTAGGCGGCAGCAGCGGGTTGTTGATTACCAACAAAATTACTGGCCTTATGCCTGACCATTGGGCAAGTGTTGCACATATCATTATTCCATCCCTCTTTTTAATGGCGGCAACCTTTACAGCAGGCCTCGCCACCGCGCTACAAAAGGAAGAATGGCTCAACATCCTGCATAAAGCGCAGAATATTGCCATAAACATCATTTATTTCATAATAGCGGCCGTACAAAACATCCATTACTGGCTCAAAAAGAATGGCGCATTTGATGAAGCTGATGACTTCGCACCCACTAAAAAACCGCTATGGCCTAAAATGAATAAGCCAAAGGCGATAAAGCCTGCCGCGAAAAAACAGCCCCAGCCACGCGCCTCAGAACCTGTAGCTAAGGTCAATGATCACATCGATCCACCGCAAAATGTTTCACGTGAAACAGACTCACAGAGAGAAGATAAGCCAAAAACCTTCAAAGTCATGACTCCTAAGAAAATGACAAAAGAAAGCAGTAGCACGGCGCAAATCTCACTGGCACTAGATTCAGATACTGAATGGGAATTACCATCTATTGAATTACTCGCCGAAGTTCCAAAAACAGAAACAAACGGCCAGCATGATACAAAGCAGTTAGAAGAAAACGCAGAAAGCCTACAAAATGTCCTCGGGGACTTTAACGTCAAAGGCGATATTGTTTCGATCCACCCTGGGCCAGTTGTAACGCTTTATGAACTTGAACCGGCGCCAGGGACAAAATCTTCACGTGTTATCGGCCTATCTGATGATATTGCGCGCTCCATGTCTGCCGTATCCGTGCGTGCGGCTGTCGTTCCGGGTCGCAACGTGATTGGTATTGAATTACCAAATAAAATACGTGAAACCGTCTATCTGCGTGATTTGCTTCAAAGCCGTGACTATGTGAAGAGTTCCGCTCATTTACCGCTTATACTCGGCAATGATATTGGCGGCCATGCCGTTGTTGCTGACCTCGCAAAAATGCCGCACTTGCTTGTTGCAGGTACAACAGGTTCAGGTAAATCCGTTGCGGTAAACACAATGATCTTGTCATTGCTCTTCCGCCTACCACCTGAAAAATGTCGTTTCATAATGATCGACCCTAAAATGCTTGAACTTTCTGTCTATGACGATATTCCGCATCTTCTTTCACCAGTGGTGACTGAACCAGGTAAAGCCGTTGTCGCCCTTAAGTGGGTTGTTCAAGAGATGGAAAACCGTTACCGCGCGATGTCAAAACTCGGCGTTCGTAACATTGATGGTTATAATAAACGCGTCACAGAGGCTGCGAAAAAAGGTGAAGTTCTTCTTCGTAAAGTGCAAACAGGATTTGATGCAGAAACAGGCAAACCAACATATGAAGATCAACCACTTGATTTGGAAGAACTGCCATATATCGTCGTTGTTGTTGATGAGTTCGCCGATTTGATGCTTGTTGCAGGTAAAGATGTCGAAAACGCCATTCAGCGCCTTGCGCAAATGGCACGTGCGGCGGGTATCCACCTGATCATGGCAACACAACGCCCATCTGTTGACGTTATTACAGGCGTAATTAAAGCAAACTTCCCAACACGTATCAGTTTCTCTGTGACATCTAAAATTGACAGCCGTACCATCTTGGGTGAAGGCGGCGCTGAACAATTACTTGGTCAAGGTGATATGCTTTATATGGCTGCAGGCGGCCGTATTACCCGTGTACACGGCCCATTTGCAACCGATTCAGACGTAGAAAAAGTCGTCAAACATATCAAAGCACAAGGTGCGCCAGCTTATCTTGATGAGATTACCGAAGCTGACCTTGATATGGGCTTTGGCGGTGATGCAGACGGCGAAGGCGGCAGCGATGTTGATGAGCTATATGATCAAGCTGTAGCCATTGTTGCGCGTGAACGCCGTGCCTCAACTAGCTTTATTCAGCGTCATCTGCAAATCGGTTATAACCGTGCCGCACGTATTATCGAGGAAATGGAACGTCAAGGCGTTGTTGGTCCAGCCAACCATGTCGGTAAACGAGAGATTCTTGTTGGCGACCATGGCGATAACTACTAAGCCCTAAAATAGTCAGAATATTTGAAACTTGATCAGGCCAGAATCTTCTGGCTTTTTCATATTAAATGGAGTATAAACGCGCCATGCAAAATATTATATATGATGTCATTGTTATTGGCGGCGGACATGCCGGTACAGAAGCAGCTGCAGCCGCAGCGCGCTGCGGCGCGCGCACAGCCCTTGTCACACATAAGATTGATACAATTGGCGTAATGTCATGTAACCCTGCCATTGGCGGCTTAGGTAAAGGCCATCTCGTCCGCGAAATTGACGCTTTGGACGGCATTATGGGCCGCGCCATTGACAAAGGCGGCATCCAATTCCGTATGCTTAACGCCTCAAAAGGCGCCGCTGTACAAGGGCCACGCGCGCAAGCCGATCGCAAATTATATCGCGCCGCGGTACAAGAGCTTATCAAAGCGCAACATAACCTAGACTTCATAGAAGCAGGCGTTGACGACTTAATTATCGAAGACGGTCAAGTCACTGGCGTGATTACCGATGATGGTCAAAGCTATCAGGCTCAAGCCGTCGTTCTCACTACAGGCACATTTTTACGCGGCATCATTCACCGCGGTGAAGACCAAAGCCCAGCAGGCCGTATTGGCGAAAAACCAGCGCAAAAATTAGGTGAGACTTTAGAAAAAATCGGCCTGCCGCTTGGCCGCTTAAAAACAGGCACACCAGCACGTTTAAACGGCAAAACAATTGATTGGACGGTATGTGAAGAACAGCCGGGTGATGCAGAACCTATCCCATTCTCATTTATGACAGATAAGGTCACAACACCACAAATCTCTTGCTATATTACTTACACGAACGCGGCAACACACACAGCCATTCGTGACAATATACATCGCGCGCCGATATATTCAGGCCAGATTGAGAGCAAAGGCCCGCGTTACTGCCCATCTATCGAAGATAAAATTATGCGCTTTGCAGATAAAGAGCGCCACCAGATATTCCTCGAGCCAGAAGGCCTTGATGATGATACGGTCTATCCAAATGGTATCTCAACCTCATTGCCAATTGATGTACAAGACGCGCTAATCCGCAGCATTAAAGGCCTCGAAAATGTTGAAGTTTTCGAATATGGCTATGCTGTTGAATATGATTATTGTGATCCACGCGCCTTAAAGCCAACACTAGAATCCACCTATATCGAAAGCCTATTCATGGCTGGCCAAATTAACGGCACAACAGGCTATGAAGAAGCGGGCGCACAAGGCGTTATGGCCGGCATTAATGCTGCATTGAAAGCCAAAGGTGAGGGCGAAACCTTCATCCTTGACCGCTCTGAAGCTTATATTGGTGTAATGATTGATGATTTGATCACACGCGGCGCGCCAGAGCCTTATCGTATGTTCACTTCACGCGCTGAATACCGTTTACGCCTGCGTGCTGATAACGCAGACCAACGCCTGACGGATAAAGCCATTGCCATTAATGCAGTAAGCGATGCACGCAAAACAGCATGGCAAGCAAAAGCAGCAAAGCTTGAGGCTGCCCGTCAATTAATGTGTGAAGAGCTTAAAATTTCGCCAAATGCATTAACACAGCACGGCATACAAATTAAGCATGACGGCAAAATGCGTAGCGCCGCTGAATTGCTTTCTTATCCGAATATTGACTGGGATGTGCTCGCGACCATCTGGCCAGAAACAGCAAATATTGATGCGGAGATCAAAGAACAAATCGAAATTGATGCCCTATATTCAGGCTATCTCGCACGCCAAGAGGCCGATATTATCGCCTTCAAAAAAGACGAAGCCTTAAAAATCCCTGATGATTTTGATTATCTCGCTGTTGGCTCACTTTCAACTGAGATTGTGCAAACATTGAACAATTCTAAGCCTGCAACAATCGGTGCTGCTTCGCGTCTACCGGGCGTTACGCCCGCAGCGCTTGTATCGATCATGCGCCAAATTAAACGCAGAGAAGCAGCGTAATCTTATGACTTTTATTTCCCATACGGCCATAAATGTTTCACGTGAAACAGATTCACAGCTTGCACAATATGATGCTTTGCTACACAAGTGGCAAAAAGCCATCAATATTGTTAGCCCGTCGACACTGAAAGATTCAGAGCAGCGCCACTTCATTGATTCGCTGCAAATTCTTTCGCATATTCCTGAAGGCACAAAAACCCTTTACGACCTCGGCAGTGGCGGCGGGTTTCCGGGTATGGTTCTGGCTATCGCTGCGCCACAGATCGATGTGACATTGGTCGAATCGGATCGCAAAAAATGTAGTTTCTTGGCGACTGTTTCACGTGAAACAGGCATAAAAACGCAAATTGAAAACAAGCGCATCGAAGAAACAAACCTGCCTGCGCCTGATGTGATCACCGCACGCGCCCTTGCGGATCTCGATACATTACTTGGTTGGTGCTTACACTGGGCTCACGAAAATCCAGCCCTAACGCTCCTTTTTCCAAAAGGGCGTACAGCCGAAGACGAAATTGCCGCAGCCCTTAAAAATTATGACTTTTCTTACGAAGTACAGCCGTCAATTGTCAGCGAAGAAAGTTATGTGATCATTGTGCATAAACTACAAAAGCGTACAGCGTAAGCTTGACCAACACCCCCAAAAACTGATTCAATACACTTATTCAAAGATAAAAACAGCCTTGCGGAAGAAACTGCAGGCGCATTGTAAACTAACAAGAAACGAATTGGTGTACACATGGACAAAAAAAACAACTTGCCAAAAGTTTTTCTCCGTCGCCCGAAGCTTGCAAAAAAAAGCAACACGCCGAAAATTCCACGCTTACTCGCTATTGCCAACCAAAAAGGTGGCGTTGGCAAAACAACAACGGCCATTAACTTGGCGACCGCGCTTTGTGCTGTCGGTAAATCTGTATTGCTTATTGACCTAGACCCACAAGGCAACGCATCAACAGGTCTAGGTGTGCGTCGTAGCGCCATTCGTAAAAGTTCATATGACTTGCTCTTTGGTGATGCCAATCCTGAAGATTCCGCTGTGGCAACAAAAGTACCAGGCTTATACGTTCTCCCATCATCCATCCACCTTTCAGGTGCTGAAATTGAACTTGTTACCGCTGAACGCCGCGAATTCCGCCTACGTGAAGCGCTGCGTAAGCCGTTACCGTTTGATTATGTGATTGTTGATTGCCCACCATCACTAAACCTACTGACCCTTAACACATTTGTCGCGGTTGATTCGGTTATTGTGCCTTTACAGTGTGAGTTTTATGCGCTTGAAGGTCTATCGCAGTTAACAAAAACAATTGAGCGCGTCAAACGCACTTATAACCCGAACTTGAATATACATGGCGTTCTACTCACCATGTTCGACAAGCGTAACAACCTCTCTTCTATGGTCGCTGACGATGTCCGTGAATATTTTGGTGATACTGTTTACAAAACCGTTATTCCACGCAATGTGCGCCTTTCAGAAGCGCCGTCTTACGGCTTGCCTGCGATTATCTATGACATGAAGAGCCCAGGTGCGCATGCTTACATCCAGCTTGCTGGTGAAATCTTGCGTCGTGAGAAGAAATTCATGGCCCCACAAGAACAACAAATTGCTTAAACACATTATATTTAAGACCTTAAAAGGAAGAGTTTTATGGATCAAGACGATAAAACAGCAAGCAAACGTGGCCTAGGTCGTGGTTTATCCGCCTTATTTGAAGATGAAGAGGGTGTATACCCGCAGGCTGATGAATTTGGCCATACACCAGGGCTTACGCGCATGGAAATATCCATCGAACAGCTTCAACCGGGTCAATTCCAGCCGCGTCGTCATTTTGACCAGGAAGCGCTTAAACAGCTTGCTGAGTCTATTTCTACACACGGCATTTTACAGCCGATTTTAGTGCGTAGCCTCAATGATAATGATGATCGCTTTGAAATCATCGCCGGTGAACGCCGCTGGCGCGCAGCGCAAATTGCACAAATTCATGAAGTTCCAGTAATTCTAGCACAAATGAGCGATGATGAAGCGCTTGAAATTGCCTTGATTGAAAACTTACAGCGTGAAGACCTCAATGCACTTGAAGAAGCCGAAGGTTATCAGCGCCTGATTGATCAATTTGGCCATACACAAGGTAAATTGGCTGCCGTGATTGGTAAAAGCCGTTCACATATCGCCAACACACTGCGACTTTTATCGCTTCCAGACAATGTACAGGCCTATGTCAATGATGGCAGCTTAACAGCAGGTCATGCCCGCGCGCTAATTACAGCTGAAAACCCACATGAACTAGCGAAAAAGGTTGTTAATCAAGGTTTATCAGTGCGTGAGACAGAGCGCCTCGCAAAAGAAACAAAGACCAACTACACAACCAGTGAAGACAGGGCCGCGAAAGAGAAAAAATCTGCGAAATCTGCTGACACATTGGCATTAGAAGAAGAAATCAGCAACAAGCTTGGCCTAGAGGTTAAAGTTGATCTTAAATCAGGCCAAAGCGGCGAAGTTAAAATCAAGTTCAAAAATTATGATCAACTTGATGAGATTGTTCACCGCCTATCACAAGCTGCATAAAAATGAGCCTCGCTAAAAAAACATCTTTAGCGCAAAGCTTACGTCAAAATGCACCAAAATTGCATTTTAAAGATATTATATATGACATCTTTAAAAACAAACTCACGACATGCAAATCACGCCAGCAATATGCGCGCGGCCTAGCTATTACAGGCTTTAGCAGTGTATTAATAACGCAAAACAACCTAGAAATATTAAATGTCGCAAATTTCATGACGCGCCTTGAGATTTTCGGCTTTATTTTTGCGACACTCCCGTGGCTCGGCGCGCTATATATTTGGGATAAACATATCCGCTATAGCCTGATTAGCCGTACAAAACTGCCATTATTAGACAATATTTTATATCTCAGCATTGTACCATTATGCCTTGCGTTAGACACAAATCTCATAAGCCAAAGCAATAACATTCTTGGCCTCGTCTTACTGGCGCTCAGCGCTAAGCTTTACAGCCCTGCACGCAAACGCCGCAGATATTACTGTAAAAAAGCTATTGACAAAAGAACAAAATAAGAACATTATACCTTCATAAACACCAAAACTGTATGCACCGCATGGCCCGAACAGCTATGCGGTTTTTTCTTTTTATATTCCAAACATCGATAAGAAAGGATTTAAAATGGCTTCCATTTTACCAGAAGACGCGAACGGCAACCCTATCCCAGCCTTAAGCCTAAAAACGGGCGGCGCACATCAAGTTGCAATTGATAATGTCACAAGCACGCGCAATGCCGCCGCATTTGACAGCAAAACGGACGTGATAAGCGTTTATAGCAGTGAAAATTGCTATATCAAATTCGGTGATAACAGCGTCACAGCGACAACAGGCGACCATTTCTTACCTGCAGGCCTCTATCTTGACCTCGCGATTGGGCCAAATGAAAACGCGCAAAATGCTTATCTGGCTATTTTATCAGCAGAGGCAAGCGGTACAGTTTATATCTCTGAAAAAGAATAGGCTTAAATCGCTGCGCGTGACTTAAGGGCGGTGGAAATTGTGCCCTCATCAAGATAATCAAGCTCGCCGCCCACAGGCACGCCATGCGCAAGGCGTGAAATTTTAACGCCACGCCCTAACGCCAATATCTCATCAGCTAAATAATGCGCAGTCGTCTGCCCATTCACCGTCGCGCCCATCGCCAAGATAACCTCATTAAATTGGCCCTCATTGATGCGCATCAACAAACTATCCATACGCAAATCAGCAGGCGAGACACCATCTAACGGTGAAAGCACGCCGCCTAAAACATGATATTGACCATTATAGCTTTGAGTGCGTTCAACAGCCCAAATATCTGAAACCCCCTCAACCACGCAAAGAATATCTTGCGGGCGCTTGGTATTGGCACAAATGCTGCAAGGTGATTGTTCATCTAGGTTACCGCAAACGGGGCATTCGACTATGCTCTCACGTGCTGCTTCAAGGGTATTAATCAGCGCCGTTAAAGCCGTATCCTTATGCAACAACAAATGAAGCGCTGCACGGCGCGCACTTCTGCGCCCAAATCCAGGCAAAGCCGCTAAGTGCTTCACTAAATTTTCTAAGGCTGAAAGTTCTTTTGCCATATTAATGCTCGTATCTTATCGCGTCAGATTGCTACGTTGAATAATCGCTTTATCCCAATGAACCATATGTTCAGATGCATTATTATTTAATGCAAAATCATGAATGTCCAGCACCATCGCCGGCGGACCCGCAATATATAGGCGCTTATCTTCGAATGTTGTCGCTGCTGAAGACAGCAAATCTAGTAAGCTTCCTTGCGCCACATCTGGCGCAACTGTTGATTCTACCGCATAACGCACAAGTAAACGATCGATTCGACTCTCAAAAGCCTTTAATTCATCACGCATATACAAAGCATCAACATCACGCGCACCAATATAAACCTCAACATCACGCCCTAAATCTTCACAGCGCGCTAATTCTTGCAATATCGCACGTATAGGCGCATAACCCGTGCCACCCGCCATTAACACCAAATCATGCGTGCAATCTTCAACATATTGCATATCACCTTCAGGGGCAGACAGCCACAATACACGCTCACCATTGGCGACATTCGCACGCAGCTGCGCGCAAAAACCTTGACCGCCATCACGAATATGAAACTCTAAACAGCCATCATCACTAGCGCCTGCAATAGAATAAGCGCGGCGTGCAACGCCATCATCCGTTAAGCTGAGATAACAATATTGTCCCGCCTTAAACGCATAATCGTCAGCCGTCCGCACACGCAGCGCATAAATGCTAACACCAAGCGGCGACAAATCAATAATTTCAGCAGCAAATGGACAAGCCAGATTTTGATTATTCATTATAACCTTGTGTCTTGTTTGGATCGACATAGTAAAACAAATCTGAAGTAAACTGGGGATTCTGCACCATATTATTTAATGCGACCTCAGTAATATTACCAAGTGAGTCGATAACGCGCCATTTTTTGAGTGCATATGACTCTTCATCAAACCCCAAAATCAACTGACCCGCACCTGGGTCATCACGTTGGGTCAAGGTGATTTGCACTAAATCTGCAGCCTTCATCACACGCGTCACAGCAATATCACCCGACAACCGAATATCATCGCGCAGAAGAAAATCTGCCAAAGTTGTGCCGATCGGCGCGTTGCTTTGTTCACCCAAATCTGCATCATAGAAATAAATAAAACGGCCATCAGCCACGATAAAATCTTCTACAGGTGGATTGAAGTCAAAACGCAGTTTACCTGGTCGATTAAGATAAAATGTCCCACCAAGACTATAGCCTTCGCTTGTCGTCATCACGAAATCAGCTTGCGCCTGCTTTAAATTATTCAAAGCCATTTCAGCACGCTGAACATCCTTCGGCAGAGCCTCAGTGCTTTGCGCCGCATAAGCAGAGAAGGGGGATATCGCACTCAACGCCATCATCAATATAACCAAAAAACGCATAAATAATTCCATCCATCTTTAAAACCTAATTATTAGCTTATATAGATAAAATGACCCGCAACACAAGGCTGATTGCGCGAAAACGCCATTTTACAGCGGATTCTTTTGCATTTAAGCCCCTAAAAAGGTTGAGGTCACAGGCGCGCCATGCTATTGAGAATCTTGGTGTAAAATTCAATTCAAATCTAAAGAAACTGAAGTCATGCAAACAAAATCTAAACTGCCTTTATTTCTGTCAGCCCTAGTCCTTGCGTCAAGCTTAACAAGCTGCGGCGTTCTTGAAAAAGGTGAAGCAAAATATCCAACAGGATATGACCGCTCTATCACAGGCGATGACAATATTTACGAAGAGCCAGATGGCATTTTCGGCAGCAAAGGTATTGGCCTTTTTGGTAAAGATAAAGACCAAGACAAACGTCAAGGCATCGCGATTGGTGTAAACAGCTACCTATGGCGCGCTGCGCTTGATACAGTTTCTTTCATGCCACTTGCCAGTGTTGACCCATTTGGCGGTGTGATCATCACAGATTGGTATGTACCAGAAAACGCACAAAATGAGCGTTTGAAACTCAATGTATTCATCATGAGCGAACAGCTGAAAGCCGATGGCATTCGCGTACGTGTCTTCCGCCAACTGCGCACAGCACAAGGTTGGGCTGACACAAAAGTCACAGACGATACCGCACGCAAAATGGAAGACGCCATTTTGACACGCGCACGTCAATTGCGCGTGGCTGATAACGGCGGCGAATAAGTAAAAATCATAAGTAATAGAATTAGGTGCATAAATGACCCGTTACAACATTCAGGAAACTGAAAAGAAATGGCAAAAAATCTGGGCAGAAAATAACGCCTTCCATTCGGAAGAAAATGTCCCAGGTAAGGATAAATATTACGTGTTGGAAATGTTCCCATATCCATCAGGTAAAATCCACGTCGGTCACGTGCGCAATTACACATTAGGTGACGTTGTTGCGCGCTTCCGTCGTGCCGAAGGTTATAACGTCATTCACCCAATGGGCTGGGATGCATTTGGTCTACCTGCAGAAAACGCGGCGATTGAAAATGGCCGTCACCCTGCGGAATGGACCTATGAAAACATCGCTGTCATGCGTGAACAGCTAAAAGCGATGGGCCTTTCTTTCGATTGGGACCGTGAAGTTGCGACATGTGCACCTGAATATTACCGTCACGAACAAAAAATGTTCCTCGATTTCTACAAGCACGGCCTTGCTTACCGCAAAGAATCTGTCGTTAACTGGGATCCAGTTGAAAACACCGTTTTGGCCAATGAACAAGTTGTCGATGGTTGTGGTTGGCGCTCTGGCGCACCTGTTGAGCGCCGCACATTAAATCAGTGGTTCTTGAAAATTTCTGAATATGCAGATGACCTTCTCTCTGCGCTTGATGAATTACAAGGCTGGCCTGAAAAAGTCCGCATCATGCAAGATAACTGGATTGGTAAATCACAGGGTCTTGAATTTAACTGGGATATTAATGGTCACGACCAAGACCTAACCGTCTACACCACACGCCCAGATACAATCTTTGGCGCATCTTTTGTCGCAATTGCACCTGACCATCCACTTGCCAAAACATTGGCTGGTGATAAAGATGGTTTTGATGCCTTCATCAAAAAATGTGAAGCTTTAGGTACATCCGAAGCGGCAATTGAAAAAGCCGATAAACTTGGCTTTGATACAGGCTATACCGTAAACCACCCATTCATTAGTGGTTTGACTCTACCGCTCTATATTGCCAACTTTATTTTGATGGATTACGGCACAGGCGCCATTTTTGGTGTGCCGGCGCATGACCAACGCGATTTTGAATTCGCGACAAAATATGGCCTTACGATTAAACCTGTTGTTATTCCTGAAGGTGAAGATGCCGCGACATTTAGCGTAGGCGACAAGGCCTATAACGGTGAAGGCAAGCTTGCAAATTCTGAATTTTTAGATGGATTAGAAATTGAAGCCGCCAAAGCTGAGGTCATTAAGCGTATTGAAGCTTTAGGCAAAGGCCAAGGCAAAACGCAATATCGTATCCGTGACTGGGGTGTTTCACGTCAACGTTATTGGGGCTGCCCAATCCCAATGGTTCATTGCGGCGATTGCGGGATTGTTCCTGTGCCTGAAAATCAGCTTCCTGTTGAATTACCAGCTGATGTCACATTTGACAAACCAGGTAGCCCACTTGCAAACCACCCGACATGGAAACACACATCTTGTCCAGAATGTGGCAAAGATGCGCAACGCGAAACCGACACATTTGATACATTCTTTGAATCAAGCTGGTATTTTGCCCGTTATTGCGATTCAAAAAACGACGCAAAGGGTTTTGATAAAGATAAAGCAGATTATTGGTTGCCTGTTGACCAATATATTGGCGGCGTTGAACACGCGGTCATGCACTTGCTTTATGCACGTTTCTTCATGCGCGCCTTGTCGGCTTGTGGCTATTCAGATGTGAAAGAGCCATTTAAAGCGCTTTACACACAAGGCATGGTTAACCACGCGACCTATAAAGATTCTGATGGCAAATGGGTTTTCCCAAAAGACGTCATGAAACAAGATGACGGCAGTTTCATTCACACCGAAACAGGCAAGAGCGTGACCCAAGGCGCGGTCATTAAAATGTCCAAGTCGAAAAAGAACGTCATCGACCCGCAAGAAATCATGGATAGCTATGGCGCAGATGCCGCACGTCTGTTTATTTTGTCAGATTCACCACCTGATCGTGACCTTGAATGGTCAGAAGCAGGTCTTGAAGGTGCATGGCGTTTCATCAATAAATTCTATGCCACTGTGCAAGATTTTGTTGAAGCCAGACATAACCTTGGTGCAGATGCACCAACAGGACTCGCAGATGACTCGAAAGCGCTTCGCGGCCTGACGCATAAAACAGCCGGTGAGGTAAAAGCGGACTTCCAGAACTTCCACATGAATAAAGCCGTGGCACGCTGCCGCGAACTTTATAATGCATTGACCAAGTTCAAACCGCAAAACGATGCCGATCTTTGGGTTTACCGCGAAGGTCTAGAATATCTGACCCGCATCATGAACCCAATGATTCCACATATCAGCGAACAGATTTGGAAAGATTTAGGCCATAGCACAAATCTATACGAGTCGGACTGGCCTGAAACGATTGCGTCATTAATCGTTGAAGACAAGGTCAATATCGCGGTTCAAGTAAACGGCAAACTGCGCGCAACATTGCAGATGCCAAAAGACATCGAACAGAAAGTCGCCGAAGAACAAGCGTTAAGCGAGCCTGCGGTACAGCGTGCGATAGATGGTAAAACCATACGCAAAGTCATTGTTGTCCCTGGGCGCGTCGTCAATATTGTCGTTGGTTAAACACTAAAAATTAAGCGAGAAAAGCGATGAAAAACGCAAAAAATATATATCAAATAAGAATCCACTTTCTTGGTATTTTGGCTGCGTTTTTCATGCTATCGGCCTGTGGTTTTCAACCAATTTACGGCAATTTAGGCACAGATGTAAAAACAGCCGCAATTGAAACGCAGCTTAAACAAACTGAAATTGACCTGATTGCCGACCGCGAAGGCCAAGTCTTGCGCAATTTGCTTGTTGATCAAATGCACAACACAGGCGCCATCCGCCCATCACTTTATAAATTAAGCGTTGGCGCGATTGATGAAACACGTAAAGATCTCGATTTGACCAAGGAATCTGATGCGACCATTGCGCAGCTACGTTTAAAAACCAGCGTTAGACTTATCCGTAAAAGCGATAACAAAACATTGCTTGATAAAGTTTTCTGGACAACAACCAGTTACAACATTCTTGAAAGTCAGTTCACCACTCGCGTGTCACGTAATGATGCCCGTGAAAATGGCCTAAAAGAAATTGCCCATCAAATTACACAGCAAGCGGCAATTGCCCTGAAAAGTCAGGATCGCATAAAATAAGATGAAGATAGCCGCAAAAGACATTGAAAGATTCGTCAAATCACCCGATAAAAATGCGCGCGTGATTTTGCTCTTCGGTCCTGAGCGTGGTTTATTATCTGAACGTCTTGAAAAAATCGGCAAACTTATCTGTCCTGATCTGAATGATCCATTCAACGTTACAAAACTTGATGCCAGCCAAATTATTGAAGATCCCGCGCGCCTATCAGACGAAGCTCAGTCGATTTCGATGATGGGTGGTGATCGCCTGATTATTATTCGTGATGCAGGTAATACATTAACAACCGCCCTCAAAGAATATTTAAAAAACCCATCAGCGCATAATTTAGTGCTGATCGAAGGTGGTGATTTAGATGCAAGATCATCGCTTCGTTTATGCTGCGAAAAAGATAAAAATGCTGCAGCAATTCCATGCTATATGGAGAGCGAAAGAGACATCGCTGGATTGATCCGCAGTAAGCTTACCGAATATGGCATAACCCCAGACAATGACAGCGTTACATACCTAGCGGGCAACCTCACGGGTAACCGTAATTTTATGTATGCGGAGCTTGAAAAAATCGCGCTTTATCTCGGTGCATTTGAGCAAAATTTTGCTGCACCTTACAAGCTTGGCCTTGATGAAGTTCGTTTCATTGTTAGCGATGGCGGCAATACAGATTTTGATGATCTCATCTTTGCCCTTGGGGATGGCCGCCGTGAAGAAGCGCTTAAAGCTTTTGACCGCCTAACGGCCGAAGGTACGGCAACAATTGCCATTCAACGTGCTTTACAGCGCCATTTCCGCCGTTTGCTGATCACCAAAGAACGCGTAATGGCGGGTGAACAATTATTTGTTGCCGCAAAACAGCTTAAACCGCCACCATTTTTCAAAGTGCAGGATCAATTTTTCCGCCAAGTGAATAACTGGTCAAAACCACGCCTTATTCAGGCTATTCAGCGCTTAAATGATATTGAAGCCAAATGTAAAACCACTGGCTATCAAGACACAACTTTGACAGCGCAAACAATCTTGGCGCTCGCCCGTTAATTTTTTTCATTAAAGAAACGCATAAAAAACGCGCCCGATAACAGGCGCGTTTTAAATCTTTTATATCATATGGATTAGAACTTATAGCTCATACCCAATGCAACGATGCCCACATCGCCTTCAGTTTTACCGTTGATATCAACAGAAGCTGTTGTTGCACCAAGTCTAAATTGTTTGGTCAAATCAATTTCTTCATCATCAATGTCAATATATGTACCTGAAAGGTCGAAAGAAATACGATCATTCATTTTATATGTCGCACCGACTGAGTACCAGTTACGGTCGCCATCTGGCGTACGTGTTGAACGGAAGCCATCTTCAGTTGGTGTTTCGTCAAATTGGAAACCAGCTTTCAATTCCCACTGGTCATCTAGCTTATATTTGAAACCAAGCGCAACAGCATAAGTGTCATTATAATTTTGCAATGTTTGTGATGAACCAATCGGTGTTTGTACTGGAATATCATCAAATGATGACCAACCGAACCAAATCACGTGACCTTGTACTGTCAAACGGTCGCTAAAATCATGTGCCGCGGCAATTGTTGCGATCGCTGGTAAGTCAAGTTCAGCCTGACCTGCAACAGTGCTTTTTGTACCACCAAGCGCAGCTGGCAACACAGTCACAACACGACCTTCAAGATTATGCGCAACGCCATGACGGTAGTGAAGACCAACGCGCCAATCATCTGTCGGTGTCCAAAGTGCGCCAATATTATAACCTAGACCCAAATTGTCACCTGACAAATCTTGGCGGCCATCTGTTTCAGGTGTTGGACCAGCTGATGCTGCGCCTGCCAATGTATTTGGTATTGCGTTTTCTAGATGTGCGTCTGCATATTGAACGTTCAAACCTGCGCCAAATGACCATTTATCATTCATTTTCCATGATACAGTTGGTGCAAAATCAAGAACTTTCAAATCAGATTGTGTTGAATCGTAACGACCAAAGAAATCATCATTATATTCGTTCGAAAGACCGAAAGGTGCAGTAAGGGCGAAACCAACCCACCAATCTTGTGCATCAGTTACTGGGTAAGCAACATATGCGTTTGGAACTGGTGTGGGATCATATGGGTTTGAACCGTTTGAACCGTTCAATGTGCCGTTAAAGCCACCAATTGTTGTAGCTGTTGAACCCGTATCTTTAATTTTAGAATTTGGCACCAATAAATGTGTACCAATTTGAATTTGCTTACCATCCAAATGCGCCATGCCCGCTGGGTTATAATAAACTGTTGATGCATCAACAGGGTCAGCCGCTGAACCAGCGAATGACATACCCAAATGGTAAGAAGATTGTTCCTGAATATAAAAACCTGCTGCCTCAGCAGAATTGTCTAAACCAATGCCAGCGCCCATAATGGCAAGTGCTGCGCATGAAAGCGATAACTTACGCAAAATCATTTTAACCGATCCTCTCTTTGTTTTTATCTCTGCCCTGCGAATCACTCATACAAGACGCATTACGCGTGTAAGTTTAATGGATTGTACGCATGGTGCAAAGTGGCAACCTGTGCTGCGTCGCACAACTATAAAAGAGGTTAGTTTAGCTGTTATTTCAGAAGTTTAGGTAAATCCGCTGCGATAAAATCTGCATCGTCACTCATACGATACATGGCGCGCAGCTGATTATCATTATTAAACAAGTAGATATATGAACTATGATCCATAGTATAATCAGACATTGTCTCATCTTGGACCTTAGTCGCATAGACCTTATATTGCTTTAACACGGCATCTATTTGCGCCTGATCACCACCTAAACCAATCAAACGCGGGTGAAACATATCTGTGTATTGCGCTAAAACTTCAGCATTATCACGCTCTGGATCAATCGTGATGAACACAAGATCGATTTTTTCCTGTAATGATTCGGGTAATTTATTAAAAGCATTGACGATTTTAGCAAGCTCTGTTGGACAAATTGCAGGGCAATAGGTAAAGCCAAAATAAATCAAACGATATGGGCGCGTTAAATCTTGATCCGTAAAAACTTCGCCGTCTTCACCGATTAATGAGAAACCGCCACCTATGGATGAGCCAGTAATTTCACGCGAAGATTTATTTTCTGATGCAGGTGAAGATGCCGTCGGTTTCATGACATTTAAAGCGGCGAATATCAAAACCGCCGCCACAACCGTGCAAATCAAAAGCATTTTTATTGAAGACTTACCCATATACTTACGCCTTATTTTTTTCTACTGATAGGTTATCCCATAATGGATTTTTCAGGCCTGTGCGAAATTCTTTATGTTTTTCGGCATCATCGGCTGATAATTCATATAAGCGCGGCGCACGATAAGCGCGCGTTTTAATTAATTCAACATTCGCATCGCCTTTATCATCGCCCGCACCTTTATTTGATGCCAAAGACAAACCATGTTGACGGCCGCCTAATAATTCCAAATAAACTTCGGCCAATAACTCGGCATCAAGTAACGCGCCGTGCAATGTACGGCTCGTATTATCAATCTGAAAACGGCGACATAACGCATCCAAATTTGCAGGCGAACCCGGAAACATACGGCGCGCGCGCATTAATGTATCTTCAACCGTGTTTAAAGGAATAGGTTTAAAGCCAAAAAGTTCAATTTCGAAATTAATGAATTTAATATCGAAGGCCGCGTTATGAATGACCAATTTGGCGTCTTTAATAAAATCCATAAATTCGCCGACAATTTCACCAAAGACAGGTTTGTCCTGCAAAAATTCGGTCGTAATACCGTGAACCGCGACAGCGTCTTCAGGCACTTCACGTTCAGGGTTAATATATTGATGATATGTCCGCCCTGTCGGAATTTGGTTGAGCAATTCAATACAACCAATTTCAACAATTCGGTCGCCGTCTAATGGGTCCATCCCAGTTGTTTCGGTATCGAGGACAATCTCACGCATGTCACTAAAGCCTTACATATTATGGGGTTGGTTTACTGCGAATATCACGCAAAACGGTTTGCACTTGGTTCATTGTATCCGCCTTGCTTAAACCGGTATTAATCACAAAATCAGCCAAGCGGCGTTTTTGTTGATCTGGCATTTGCGTTGATAGCACTTTGTTGAATACTTCTTCGGTCATACCAGGGCGCGCCAAAACGCGGCGTTTTTGTTCATAAAATGGAGCAGAGACCACCAATGTAAAATCAACACGCAAATTTGCACCTGTTTCAAACAACAATGGAATATCCAAAATCACACAATCTGCACCTTTATTTTTGGCGGCTTTGATAAAATCTTTTTCGGCCTTCCAGACATGCGGGTGAATAATCGCTTCAAGCTGTTTACGTGCAGCTTCATCATTAAAGACAATCTGACGCAATTTTTTGCGATCAATCTCGCCTTTATTTTGATCATCTTCACATTGTGGGAAAACTTTTAAAACATCGGCAACAGCTGGGCCACCAACCGCCAAAGCGGCGCGGGCATGTTCATCGGCATCATGTATCGGCACGCCAAGGCTTGAAAACATTGCCGCCGTTGTAGATTTTCCCATCCCGATTGAGCCTGTTAAACCAATTACTTTCATTGCAAAACATCTTTCTGTAACTGCGCATCTACCTCAGGCCATATGCCATACCAAAAATGAAACGCTTTTTGCGCTTGATATAACAACATGCCAATCCCCTGTACGTATTTATTACCGCGCGCCGCCGCCTTTTGCAATAATTCAGTTTGCAGCGGAGCATAGACAATGTCATTGACCAACGCATTTTGCGGTAATGCTGAAATATCTAAGGAAAGCGGATCTTGCCCATACATACCAAGCGATGTGGTGTTCACCAATAAACAACATTCAGCCAAAGCCGCTGCCGCATCAGCCCAATCACAAATTTCAGCGCCAAATTCTTCCGCTAAATATTCGGCTTTGCTGCGGGTGCGGTTACAAATCACAATGCGCCCAGCGCCTTGTTCTTTTATAGCATAAATCACAGCTCGCGCCGCGCCGCCTGCGCCTAATATAAATACAGTTTGATCTTTAACAGAAAAATCCGGATAAGCTGCAGCAATATTTTGCCAAAACCCATAAGCATCGGTATTCGCGCCAACAACCTGACCTTGGTCATTTTTATAGATGGTATTTACCGCGCCAATCGCCTTCGCGCTGGGGTCAAGCACATCACAAAAAGCCATGATTTTTTCTTTATGCGGCAGGGTAATATTAAACCCCGCCAGATTTTCATCCGCCAATAATAAGGGGATTTGCGCCGCGAGTGCATCAGGCGCAATATCAATTGCCGTATATTGTGCTGCAAGACCATTTTGCTGCAGCCAATAATTATGAATGCGTGGTGATTTACTATGCGCAATTGGATGCCCAATCACGGCCGCATTTTTAGCCATAGAGTGAAATACCCCTAAAATCGTTTTTATTTAAGGATTTTAGTGTAATCAGGAAAAATCTTATCGGCAAGGACTGGATCACGAAACGGCACGTTACCAACATAACAAACTTCCAAATCACGTAAAATATGATAAAGATGCGCTTCGTTAATTGGGTTTTGCATCGCTGCGAAATAAGGACTACGGAGAATTTCTTGCATAATTGGCGCTAAATATGGGCGACCTTCTGGCAAGGCAAAAAATTCATAGAGGCTTTTATCGGCCAAAGTCTTTTGTTTAAAAACGCGCTTCATTTCAGTTGATGTAAACAAAATATCATCACAAATTTCAAGCGCCACACGATCAATCAAATTGATACGGTCTTCATCGGCATACCATTGTTTGAACGCAACCAACAAAGCGCTGCCATCAAATAATGATGCAGGGTCACGTTCCATGAAACGTGAAAATAAAATCGCCATATCGCCAATATCTGAACCAAGCAGATGACGCCATAGGCTTGCATAACCAATGCTGCGCAATTCCCACGCCACTTGAATCACCAAAGATTCAATATCCGCCGCGCGCATACGCTCAACTTTTAAAACTGTTTCTGGATGATGATCGGCGTAATCAATCTCGTTACGCTCTTCAAGCCAGATATCACGCTGCGCACGAATAAGGTCACATAGAATTGTGTTCAGGAAAAATGGTGAACGGCCTAATGAATCAACTTTGATCTGCGCTTTATTGATGCAGGCAATATAGTCTTGGTTATCAAGAACCCAGCCATTGTCATCTAAATCATCAAAGCCCAGCGCCCAATCATAATCAGCGGCGCTTTTTAGCAAACGTGCGCCTGTTGCACTTTGCAACAACAACGCGCTCGCCCAATAGGCAACATCTTCGTAACATTTAATGTCTTGCTGTAAATGCTCAACGTCATCCAATTCAAAATCAGCAACATCAGCCAAAACTTCACGCAGATCAATATGCGGAATAGTTGTACAATCAATCACATCAATATCATTGCTATGTGTATATAAAGACACGGCGCTATCAACTGAATAATCTTGTACAGTTAGATCATAACATTCCTCGAAATCGAAGGATGTTGTCGATCCTTGATTTACGTTGTGAATGTCATCATCTGAATTCTGCATATAGTCTAACTCCAAATCACTGCTTTGGTCTAAATTGAATAACTTTATTCTGCTCTTCATCTGACCCGTCATTGATGAAGTAGACATTTTCTGCTGTGTCATTTTGCTTTTCCTGTAAACCCGAATTTTTCGTCGCGCCAGAGGATTGCAATTCCTGTTCCGCTTCTTTGAAAGAGCGCTCAAACTTAATAAACCAAAGGAAATTCGCGTTCGAACGGTCACGTACCTCGGTAAAAACAGGGTCATTCAAAATGACATTGGCATATGGTTGAAGGTAATTTTTGCCGAACTCATAGGCACCAAGCTTCGAAAGTAGGTCAAAAGCGACTGCTTTAGAGGCGGCAGAATCTTCACCAAAGACATAACCGTTATATTCTGACAGCATTTGCTGGATCAAAATTTTATCGGCGCGGCGGCAACGCTCAGACAAGAACCATGATTCAAACGCAGCTTGTGCGGCTTCACCATTATTAATTGTTCTAAAGTCTGCGCAGGCTTCGCGTGCATAGGCACGGCCAATATCTGCCAGTGATGAATGTTCAATATAATTCCATAGCGTTTTTTCATCCGCCAATTGCAGTTCCCAACCAACGCGAACCATAAAGACGCTCAAATCGGCAATTTGTGCACGATTAATTACAATCGCCTGATCAGGGTGGAAATTTAATGGATTAATTTGGGTACCATGTTCTTTTTGCCAGAACGAACGTACTTCTTTCGCCAAAACCAATGCCGCGTCTTCTGTGCTAATCGCTTCATTAATCAAAATGATCTTTGATGAACGAATAAACTCGCTTGAGCTACAGGCATTGCTAAGTTCAACTTTTACACCTTTTTCCAAGGCAAATTCGTAATGTGCGGCAAAGCTACGGCTTTTTTGCATTAATGCGAGGACATCATCCAAATTAAGCTTTGTATTTGTACAGCCTGTTAAGTCATCAATATTTTCTGACAACAGCTTTTCACGCCAGCTGGCATCCTTTGTGAAGTGTTTTGACACAACATCATATTTATTAAGACCTTGTGTAACATTCATAAATTCAGGATTAAAATTGCCTAATTCTTCAGAGAAAGACTCCATAAAGTTTTCTTCTTCTTCATAGTGATCTTCAAACTCCATATAAAATAGAGGCTGATTGCCAATATGTGTCGAACGCACCGGCTGCGCGTTATTAAGTGTATAAGACACTACGCAATCCTTTTTAGGTGCAATTACAATTTCAATGCTGTTTTCATTTTCTACGGACATGGAACCCAACCACTTCTTTTTTCTTTTTTGGCTTAAAGCCACTCACAATAATTTTTAAACCCACAACGCCGAATTGATCGGCATATGAGTCAATTATGCGGTGAGAGTGTTAATTCTTTCCTACCAAAATGCAGAAAAAACCATAAAAAATCGGGTTTTATGAAAAGAAATAGCTAATTTTTGCAATAAGTTAACGCATTATGAAAATAGGGGGCGTTTTTATACATCCCTCTTTCCTAATGTTAATTTTTGATTCTTTTATAAGTTGAAAATTTTTTGCGTCAGGCAGCAAAACTGTCATCAATAATTGGCATATCTTCGACAAGAATTTCTTCATTGTGAATTTCAATCTGGCCATTTTGATGAATTTTGACATTTGCCATGATCAATGAATCTTTAAAAACAAAGCAGGCATGACAATCATAACTCTGATCCGCGCCCACTTTATAAATCTCAATCGGCATAATCATCGAAGCAATGGCGCGGCGCGCAGCTAATGGTGGATCTTCTTGCCATTGAATATCATCAACATTGTCCAAAACCAAGAAACGCCCATGACGCCCACGCGAAAAATTAAAAAAGAACTTTAAATAGGCGCGCACATTATCTTCAGTCAAATATAAACCGCAGGCCTCGTTTAATTCATGAATACTGGCGCGGCTATATTCCACGGCAAAAACTTTGTCATGATCATCGTTAATCATAAAGAAACGACGCATTGGCGGCATGACATTATTATCTGCAATTTCATAGAGACTATAATCAGGATAAAAATCGACAGGGCAGCGAATGACGGTCGCGTTTTCTTCATCCAAAACGACAGGAACAATATCCTTCGCAATTAAATTAAGGATGTCGCTTTTCTTCTTTTTATCGAGTTTTTCGTATAATTCCTGAAACATCAGCCTGTATCTTTAAGAAAGTTAATTCATTTATCGCCTAAAAATATATAGAAATTTACTAATACATACAACGTATAGATTGTGTGCGTAAAATTGTGATTAAATTCTTCATAACTGGGTGGATAACTCTGTGTACAAAACTTATACCCAAAATCGGTACAAGTTGTTTAGTGACTTCTCCATAGTGAATAACATCAAAATCACGATATGGGTAATTTGATCAGCAAAAAACGTGATCCTTTAAAACTTTCGGATTCGCTTTGTATGACGAGTTGTGGACAGAATCGTGCATAAGATTCTATCCCCATGACTCACACCCCCTACAAATAACAAATACCTATAAATTATATATTTATTTTTTTTTGTTTTCTTCTATGTTTGTGTTCATGACAAAGCTAATGCTAAAAACTTTACAAAAGGTTAACACGGATAAACCACCTATCTGGTTTATGCGTCAGGCCGGACGTTATCTACCAGAATACAGGGAATTACGTGCTAAAGCAGGTGATTTCCTGACCATGTGTTATACGCCCGATTACGCAACAGAAGTTACATTACAGCCGATCAGACGATTCGGTTTTGATGCAGCGATTTTGTTTTCAGACATCTTGGTTATCCCTGATGCCTTAGGACAAAAAGTCCGCTTCGAAACTGGCGAAGGCCCAAGACTCGAAGATCTAAATCTTGATCAGCTTAGCTTAGATCATTTGCATGATCACCTTGCCCCCGTTTATGCGGCAATTGGCCAAATTCGTTCAGCGTTAATTGCAGAGAATTTCACCGATACCACCTTGATCGGTTTTGCAGGTGCGCCATTAACCGTAGCAACCTACATGATTGAAGGGCGCGGTACAAAGGACTTCATGCAATTTAAGAAATTCCTTTATGGACAACCGCAAGAATTCGATCGTTTGATGAATTTATTGATTGAGGCCACCGCTCAATATTTAATCAGACAGGTTGAAGCTGGCGCTGAAGTGTTACAGCTTTTTGAAAGCTGGGCAGGCGCTGTTGGTGGTTTCGCCTTCGAAAAATATGTGATTGAAGCCAATCAGAAAATTATTGCTAAAGTGAAAGCCGTTCATCCGCATATTCCGATTATCGGTTTCCCGAAAGCGGCAGGAATTTATCTGAAAGATTACATGCATAAAACGGGCATTGATGCGCTGGGCTGTGATTTCACTTTGCCGCTAAATTATATTCGCGATGAACTACAAACCATCATGCCTGTCCAAGGGAATTTAGACCCTGGTATTTTATATGCAGGCGGCGCTTTGCTTGACCGTGAAGTTAAAAATATTTGTGATACATTGGGCGAAAAACCTTATATTTTCAATTTGGGTCATGGCATTCATAAAGACACGCCAATCGCACATGTCGAGCAAGCATTAAAAATCATACGTGCAGATTAACGCATGCAATAGATTGATTTTTTGTTATTTTTTTCTATGCTTACTGGGCAGTGAAAATTAATTTTAAGGCAGGGTAAATGGAACGCGTAGCCGTTGTATTAATCAATACCGGGGGGCCGGATAATAAAAAGGCGATTTTGCCTTATCTTTTCAATTATTATAAAGACCCTCAAAACTTACCGCTCCCTCTTGGTCTAAGGACTTTGGGGGCGTTTTTCACTGCCTTGGTACAGCGTTTTACCACTATGCGTGAAAGCTATCGCCGTTTGGCGTTTCAATCTCCACTTTTGCAAAATACCAAAGCGCAAGCGATTAGCCTTGAGCGCGTGTTAAATAGCACCAAGTTAAAAGATATTCATTATCGCTGTTATGCATCGATGATTTACTGGCATCCTTTTTCTGACGAAGTCATGGATGAAATTAAAAGCTATAAAGCTGACCGTATTATCTTGTTGCCGATGTTTCCACAGAAATCATTTAAAACGACCTATGCGATGGTGAAAGATTGGTTGGTGACAGCGTCGCAAGAGAAGCTTGGCATTAAAACACAGGTCATTGATAAATTTTATGACTCGCAAGGCTTTGTCGAGGGCTTATGTGCGCAAATGTCTTCGTCGATATATCGTATATCGGATAAAGCCCGCCGCGCAAATTTACCTAAGCCGCGCATGATTTTTATTGGCCGTTATCATCAGCCACGTTTTAAAAAAATAGGCGACCCTTACGAAGCTGAATTAAATGAAACGGCAGCTGCTATTGTTAAAGCTTTGGGCGGTGAACATGACTATCGCGTTTGCTATCAGCCTGCGCCAACATTTTCATCAACCATTGGCCCAACAATTTTTGATGTGTTAAAAGAAGCTGCGGATGATCAAGTCCCTGCGTTAATTGTCCCAATCAGCTATGTGGTTGAAGACCCCGTAACACTAATTCATATGGATCAGCTTTATGCTGAATTTGCTGAAAAAATTGGTGTACCGCTTTATGAACGTGCCCCGACGGTATCTAACCAACCTGACTTTATGTCTGCGCTTGCCAGTAAGATTATCAATGAAGAATCTTTGATTGATGTCGATATATATGACGATAGTTTAAAACGTAAAATAATTTGGAATTCAGAAAATGAGTGATTTTATCTTAACGCATTATCAGTGGTTTAAAGCTTTACACATTATAGCGGTTATCGCATGGATGGCAGGTATGCTTTATCTGCCGCGTTTATTTGTCTATCACGTTGATGCTGAAAAAGGCTCAGTTCAATCTGAAACGTTTAAAACCATGGAACGCCGTCTACTGAAATTCATAATGACGCCTGCGTTAATCGCAACATGGTTATTCGCCATTTTGATGATTGTCGCGAATAGCGAAACTTTGATGCAGTCTGGTTGGTTCCACGCGAAGTTCTTATTGGTCTTCATCATGAGTGGCATTCATGGCGTGTTCTCAAAATGGGTTAAGGTCTTTGCGGCAGATGCCAATCAAAAAACGGCGAAATTCTATAAAATTTGGAATGAAGTCCCAACCGTGCTGATGATTGTTATCGTCTTGCTTGCTGTTGCTAAACCTTTTTAAGGATTAATCTTATGAGCGATAAACATCCAGATTGGGATAAAGTCATTCCGCTTACGCCTGAATTTATGGCGCAAAGCCTTGGTAATTTAAAATATGATGAATTAGCCGCTTTTTTGAAACTGCTTTCAGATAAGCTTGAACAAGACGGTGATGCTGATGGCGCGCGTGGTCGCGCACAGCTGGCGAAGGCGCTGCATGACGCAGCACAAAATATTGACCAAGCGGCGGATGATGTAAAGCGCGCTTGGGTCATTTGTGAACCTTATATGAAATAAGTTTATTCGGCTTTCGTTTGCCCTAGATTGTCACGATCAAAAGTCGGGAAGATATTTGCAATCTCTTTAAATTTCTTTTGGACGAAATACCATGCCGGTGAGTTTTGCGGCAGCTTTTTATAACTATCTTCGATTTCTTGACGCGTTAATGTGCCATTTCCATCGCTATCCATGATCGTTACAGCGATGTCTGCCATTTCAGCCGCGCGCTCTTCAGCTTTTTCCATCGATACCGTTAAATTATCAATCTCTGCGCCATTGTGGTTAATAAAGGCCAGATAATTCAGCATCAACACAGCTTTTTTAATTTCGTCTTTATCAAGTTCAAAATTAATGTCGCTATCTGCCATAACATAAAGCAAATGGTGACAATCATCATTATCCGCAAAAGCTAAATCACTACGCTGATCACAAAGTTCTAGGGCATGATCCATATAGCGGATAAGTTTTAGGCCCGGTGCATGTAAAGGATAGCGTTCGGGATCTGGCGCTGTTTGGCAGTATTTGAATGTAAAGGTTGGCGATTCTTTGCTTAAATTATTTTGCCAGTCTTTGGTCAAATCTGCAGGCGCATCATCTTGCGTGAAGCCCGTGATTAATGCGTCGCTTTGTTTTTGCTGTAAAATTAAATTATCACTTGGGATATTTATTTCAGTGAAATCTTGGCCTTGTTGAACATTACGGACTTTTTGTAAACAAGCTTCCGCGCCGTAAATTAATGAATAAGAGAAATATTTTGTATAGATCGTCGTAACATCAGGGTCTTCACAATTATCAAGCGCCCAATAACCTTGGAAATTCCCTGGGACAGGCAGGTGATTATTTAATGTGCCAGCAAAAGCATTCCCGCTTTTTAAGGCTTCAGCCGCGGCATCTTCGCGCTCAAGCGCCAAGCGTTCTAAAGCCGCTTCTACGGTTGGGCATGTATGGCCATAATCAAAATTAGCATAAGCCGCAGGCGCGAAACTTAAAAACCCCGCCGCAAGCAGCGTTAAAAATGATGCATTCGTTTTCATTCTTTATCTTCTTTAATTAAATTTGGTAGCAAGCCTGATGTCCCCATGGCTTGTTTCATAAAAAATCTTTTCACGGGATTTATGCGGTCAACGGCTTTCAGCCCCAATTGACGTGCCGCGCGGAAAGGCGGGAAAGATACAGCAAATATTTTGACCAAAGCATCGGTCACAGCCGCCATCGCCATATTGTCAAAACGGCGTTTGCGTTGATAGCTTTCGAGCAAATCTTCAGCGCCAAGATCTTGGCCGCGGTCATGTGCATCAACCAATATTTCGGCAAGGGCGGCAATATCGCGCATCCCTAAGTTCAGCCCCTGCCCCGCAATCGGGTGGATACCATGTGCGGCATCAGCAATTAAACAAAGGCGCGGCGCGATATAATCAACGGCATGTTCAAGGCCGAGCGGGAAAGCGCGGCGCTGGGATATCATGCGTACATGACCATAAAATTTAGGGAATCTTTTGTTTAATTCAGCATTAAATTCATCATCAGAAAGCGCCATTAAACTATGTTCATCTGCATAACGGCTGCCGTCATATTCTTCAGTCCAGACGAGGGATGAGCGATATGTGCCATCTTGGTCATCACTCATCGGTAAAACCGCAAATGGGCCTTCGGCTTTAAAATGTTCAATCGCGACATTGTTATGCGGGTGTTCATGCGCTAAAGTACAAATAACGGCGCGTTGATTATACGGCCATTTTCGTGTTGGAATATTGGCATGTTTACGCACAAAAGACGCGCGCCCATCAGCACCGACCAATAAATCAGCCTGAATGGTTAGGCCGCTTGCCAATGTAATTTCAATATAATCATCATGCGCGGTAAAGGCGGTCGCTTGGTCAGGGGCGATGTGATTGACGCTATCTTGCTTGCTGATCTCTTCCTGCAGGGCGATACGCATATCACGGTTATTGATGATCCAGCCAAAGGCATCTTTTTGTACATCATCAATCAGGAATTTTAACAATACGGGTGAATCGCTGTCTAAAATATCAATATCTTTAATGGCGCAGGCATCACCTAATAAAATATCCCATACGCCAGCGGCTTTTAAGACCTGCGATGAACCATAAGAAATGGCCGTCGTGCGTAGATCAAAATTTTCGGATTGATGTAACGCGGGCGGGTCGCGGTCAACACATATGACATTTATGCCATGGCGACCCAATATGGCGGCTAAGGTTAAACCGGACTGCCCGCCACCAATAATGGCGACTTGGGTTTTAAGAATATTTTTCTTCTGTGCAGCATCTGAATTCTGCATAAATCATACCTTCATTTATCTGCCGAATAAGGCTATATTGCAGAATGTAATATAAAACTTCCAAGCGCCTATACAAGGACTTTATTAGCCAAATAAGGAATAACGACAATGAAAATGATTATGGCTGTGATCAAACCTTTTAAACTTGATGATGTACGCGAAGCACTTACCGCACATGGCATCGAAGGCTTAACGGTAACAGAAGTTAAAGGCTTTGGCCGTCAAAAGGGTCAAACCGAAGTTTTCCGCGGCGCTGAATATACAGTGTCATTTCTACCAAAGGTCAAAATCGAAGTGGTCGTTGATGACGCTAAGGTTGACAAAGTGATTGAAGCCATCCAGAATGCCGCCAACACAGGGCGCATTGGTGACGGTAAAATCTTCGCTTATGATATTTCCCATGCTGTACGTATTCGTACCGGCGAAACAGGAAATGACGCCATATAATAATAAAAACAAAAAAATAAACAGGGATGAAGATATGGCCGAACTCACAGAAAAACTGGTCAAGCATTGGGATTTGCAAGCCAAACCCCTAATCGAAAAAGAACGTGAGCTGATTTTAAAATTAGCGAAATGCCCGAAAAAACGCGCTGAAGGTTTTTGGTCTATTTTTAATGGTTTCGGTGACCCAGAATCGCGCGAAGGCCTTGAAAGCCGTATCGCCAGTGTGCGCGGTAAACAGCTTGAAGTTGTCAAAGCATTCACCCTGACTGTTTTAAAACAAGCCTCAGGCACAGATGGTGATTTCCACAAGCGCTATGCCGCTTATAAACGCAAACGCGAAGAAGAATCTCCGGGCTGGCCAATGGTCTATGCGACCGAAGAATTGCGCAAAGACTATCTTCAGCGTTATTTTTTGCTGCAATATGTGAAGCTGCCGCCAGAGCAAGAACATGTCGTTGAGCAAATGTTTGACTTCTATAAACATGATAAAAGCTTGCCGCCACCTTACCGCCCTGATAGAGATATCGACGCGTGGCTTAGAAATTTTGATATATAAGCGGCGTCTATTAATTTTTAACAGACAATGACAAAAGGCAATATTGATGCGTATCTGTACATGGAATATTAACTCGGTGCGTATGCGCGCGGCAATCGTGCAAGACTTAATGCGTGACCACGCCCCCGATGTTGTCTGTTTACAGGAAACCAAAACGCCGAATGATAAATTCCCTTATGAGGCCTTCACTGAACTTGGTTATATTTATAATCATATTGAAGGGATTAAAGGTTATAACGGCGTCGCAATTTTATCAAAGCATCCGATCAGTGATGTTAAAATTTATAACCGCGTTGAGCGTGAAGACGCGCGTCATATTTCGGCTATGCTTAACATGCCTGGCTTTGCCAAACCTATTGAAGTGCACTGTATTTATATCCCAGCGGGCGGCGATGAACCAGACCGTGAAATCAATGACAAATTTGCCCATAAACTTGATTTTGTGGCTGAGCTTGATGATTGGTTCCGCGCGAACCATAGCGATGAGAAAGCTATGATCGCTGTTGGTGATTTTAACATCGCCCCACTTGAACATGATGTATGGTCACATAAACAATTATTGAAGATTGTTTCGCATACCCCAATCGAGGTTGATGCCCTGAACAAAATGCAGCAAGGCATTAACTGGGTTGATGCGATGCGCCATTTTATTCCTGAAGATGAAAAATGCTATACATGGTGGTCTTATCGTAACCGCGATTGGCGTAAATCAAACCGCGGCCGCCGCCTTGACCATGTTTGGGTCACCGCTGATTTAAAACCACATCTCAAAGCGCATGATATTCTACTCGATATGCGCGATGTCGAAAAACCATCCGATCACGTCCCTGTTATGGTCGATTTTGCTTTTGGCTGATTTATTGCAAAGCCAATAGATCGTTTTTCAACGCATTAAAGATGCTGCCATAACGCTGCGCCCATGTTTTGTCATCGATGAGTTCTGGTGGCAAATTGTCATCAATGAAGGCTTGTGAGCCATCTTTACTTTGCAAATCTTGTGTGAATTGACCACTGGCCAGCGCTTTTTTCATATGCGCTTCGCCGCTTTTACAAATTTCGGTGTATGGTGCGCGGTCTTTGCGTTCCGTGATTAAATCAAAGATTGATTTAAACGTCTTTTCTTTATTCTCATAGGTCATGGCGGCAAAGCGGCGCAGATAATTTTGGCGCATTTGTTCCAATTCTCGGCGGGTATTTTGTCCCGCTGTTGGGTCGGCGCAGCGTGCAATATCGCTGATGATAAAATGTTCAGACACAAAATAATGAATTACACCATTTTGTTTCAGGTTGTCGGATTGCACAGGGTCTGAATCTTTGGTGTTACGGGTCAGGCTTTCCAAAAACTGAACATAGCCAAGGCCGTATTTGGGGTCGCCATTATCATAAAGATATTGATCACGCAGCCAAAACATCGCGACATTCAAATCATTACGCGATGCATATGGTGTATTCAGGCGCTGTTGAATACTTTGCATGACCATAGGGAATTTTTGCTCTTCGGCCATTTTATCATAGCTACGATAAATTTTATGTTTCACGATCCGCGCTGGGGTGTCTTTAGCGGCATGAGCAGATACAGGCATCAGCGCAAAACAGCAAAGCAAAGCGGAAAAAAAACGAAAAACAGACATAATTTGATAACCCCGTAATAAAAAACTCTATTCATTATAGTTGTTTAAGCTTGACTCGACAAATTTATTTTGATAATTGTGGAAAAGTCTAAAGAACAAACCCCCAAAATTTAGGAATTTGTGTGCGCGCCCAAGGGTGCAATGGTCAGAGGGTTCGGGGTTTGAATATGTATAATTAAAAGTTTTTTAAAACTTACCCTCTAAAATTTAACTTAACGAAACTAGGCCTTCTTACTTCAATCGTCTAATTTTCTTAAATCTCCCTTACACTCGAAAACCATCAATCATTAAAAGTTAAACACATGAACTTACAAGAATTGAAAACACGCTCTCCGGCTGAACTGCTTGCCTTTGCAGAAGAACTCGAAATTGAAAATTGCGGGTCAATGCGCAAACAGGACATGATGTTCGCGATCCTTAAACAACTCGCGCATCAAGATGTGCCAATTTCCGGCACCGGCGTGTTAGAAGTATTGCAAGATGGTTTCGGCTTCTTGCGTTCACCAGAAGAAAACTACCTTCCAGGTCCAGATGATATTTATGTATCACCATCGCAAGTGCGCCGCTTTGGCTTGCGTACAGGTGATATTGTTGAAGGCGAAATTCGCGCCCCTAAAGATTCTGAGCGTTATTTCGCATTGTTAAAAGTCGGTTCAATTAACGGCGAAACACCTGAAAAGCTGCGTCACCGTATCAACTTTGATAACTTAACGCCGCTATATCCAGACCGTAAAATCAAACTTGAAATTGAAGACCCAACCAAAAAAGCCTTCACCCAACGCGTGATTGAATTGGTTGCGCCTATGGGTTTTGGTCAGCGTGCATTGTTGGTCGCGCCGCCACGTACAGGTAAAACAGTGATGCTGCAAAATATTGCGACATCTATTGCGCAAAACCACCCTGACGCCTATTTGATCGTTTTGTTGATCGACGAACGTCCAGAGGAAGTAACCGACATGGCGCGTAGCGTACGCGGCGAAGTGATTTCATCAACATTCGATGAACCAGCATCGCGTCACGTACAGGTCGCCGAAATGGTCATGGAAAAAGCCAAGCGTTTGGTGGAACATAAACGCGACGTGGTGATCCTACTTGACTCGATTACGCGTCTGGCGCGTGCCTATAACACTGTTGTGCCTTCATCAGGTAAAGTTTTGACGGGTGGTGTTGATGCCAACGCCTTGCAACGTCCAAAACGCTTCTTCGGTGCGGCGCGTAACATTGAACAAGGCGGGTCATTGACGATTATCGCGACAGCTTTGGTCGAAACAGGCTCACGTATGGACGAGGTCATTTTCGAAGAATTCAAAGGTACAGGTAACGCTGAAATCGTTATGGATCGTAAGATTGCGGATAAACGCGTCTTCCCAGCGATTGATATTCAGAAATCTGGTACACGTAAAGAAGAACTTCTGGTCGGTAAAGATAACCTACAGAAAATGTGGGTATTGCGCCGTATTCTTAACCCAATGGGCACAGTTGATGCAGTTGAATTCTTGCTCGACAAACTTCGTGGGTCTAAGAATAATGATGACTTCTTCGGGTCAATGAACCAGTAAGTTATAATCCAGCTTTCGCATCGAAATAGAGAATATTCGTGCAATTTTCGCGAATATAGCTTGGGTCTTTCAAAAATTTCGCCATGACAGATTCATATAAATGCATATCGCGTTTATAGTTTTGGTTAAAGTGGAGATAAACGGGATAGCCACCATTTTTTATGCGGAAGTAATCGGCAACAAGGCTTGCCTGTTGTTCACGGTTATAATCAGCCAAATCACGATCCGCCGTTAAACGATAGAAATACGAAACATTTTGATGTTCTTCGCCGTTGTCATTTCCCCAGTGCAACATATAAAGGTCATGTGCCATAGCATATAAGAAATGTGGCGCGGGCGTATGGCAATTTTGATGCTGCCAAATATGGGTTGATTCATGCAGGAATAACCATGATTTCATATTATAAGGGTCTTTTTGTTCATAAAATCGCGTGTGAATTTGCATGTCATTGCCCAGTGCAAATGCTTCTGCGCCATTTTGTTCAATTAAATAATCCGTGACTTTTGATTTACGATAAGTGATGGCGTCTATATCCAAACTATCTTGAAAAACGGCCTTCAGGGTTTGTTCCTGCTCAGGGCTAAAATCAGCTTCTGTCGCATATTCAAATGTGAGTGATGCGCCATAAAGCCCAAGCGCCGTATAGGCGGCATAGCGTAAAGCTTTGATTGATTTTGATGCATCTTTGCTAAAAATCTGACTGAGCATTTTCTGGGCTCCCCTTTTATCTCCCATAAAATAATTTACATAACATATATATTTTTAGGTGAGCCGTCAAGATTTTTGCTTAAGCGCATTATAAACAGTGTTTCTGTATGTATTTCGGGTCGTTCAGGAAGTTTTTCATCACGGCATCATATACAGCTTGTTTTTCAGCATCAGACGAAAATTTATTTTTAACAAGGCCAAAGCTTGCGCCAATATGAGGCATAAAATAATCAGCTATGATGCTAGCTTGCTGTTCGTGGTTGTAATCACGTAAATCTTTGCTGTCATCTAGATGATATTTATACATATCGATCTGTTCTGAAAAAGCATTACGAATTTCATCACCTAGATTATTGAATATATTAAACGGACAATTCTGATTTTGCCAAATATGCGCAGCTTCATGGATTAAAACATATTTATAAACATCAGTGCCTTTAGAATATTTATAATTTGTAATAACCGTATTACCCACAGTTACACCATCAGCGCCAAAGAAACGCAGGAGTTTATTGCCAAAAGGTGAACGATGATAGTTGATATCATCAATATTAATGCTATCATTAAAAACATCAGTTAGACTTTGTTTATCGCCATCAGAAAGGTCTTCACCAGGAAGAAACTGAAGAGAGGTATAAGCGGCCGCACTTAAACCCATACCGAGTATGCAACCGCGAAAAAATTGGATATATATTGGTGTTTTACCAATGAGAAAATTTTTTAAATTCATTGCCCTGTATCTTATTATTTTTATATTTCTGAATTTTTTAAAATAAAATAACCTAAAAAGCAAATATTTTTCATAAAAATTATATTTTCGCATGCGAGCACGGCAATAATATGCTAAAAAAGAAGACAGAATTTAAAAAGGATAAAACATGAAAATCGAATTTGAAATTGAATGTACACCTGAAGAAGCACGTAAATTCTTTGGCTTGCCAGATGTTGTGCCGATGCAGGAAAAGTTAATGGCGGAACTGCAAGAGCGCTTAGAAGAAAATATCCGCGCCGTTAGCGCTGAAGAGCTGATTAAGACATGGATGCCGGCGACGATGCAGGGCTTTGGTGAAATGCAGAAAATGTTCTGGCAGCAAATGGGCATGCAAAATCCAACCGCTAAGAAAAAAGCTGACGACGCATAGAGCTTAGGCAGTTTTAAGAACACGCCCAAAATTTGCGGCGTGTTTTTTTATGCGTAATTTAATTGTCTAAACCCGCAAAGCTGATACACTAGAGCGCAGATATTAATGCGGTTATGGCGGAGTGTAAAACGCAGTGAAACAGACAATTTATGCCCTTTCAACCCCACCCGGCACAAGCGGCGTTGCCGTTATTCGGGTATCAGGCCCAGATGCATTTAAAGGTTTACAGATATTGACGGGCAAAGCGGAGGGCTTTTTTGTACCGCGCCGTACCTTCTTGTGCCGCCTACATAATCCAAAAGATCAAAGCTTAATTGATAAGGCGATGATTATCCCCTTTGTCGCCCCGCATAGCTTCACGGGTGAAGATGTTGTTGAATATCATATTCATGGCGGTTTAGCCGTACGTAAAATTTTGTTGGAAGTCCTCTCTAAACTTGATGGCCACCGCATGGCTGAAGCGGGTGAATTTTCAAAACGCGCCTTCCAAAATGACAAGATGGATTTGATCGAGGCTGAGGGGATTTCCGACCTTATCCACGCTGAAACCGAAGAGCAACATAAACAAGCGCTCATTCAAATGGATGGCACATTAAGTGCGATTTATATTGATTGGGCGGATCGCCTTAAAAAAATGCTCGCTTATATGGAAGCCGATATTGATTTCGCCGAAGACGAAGATATCGAAGAAACCGCATTCTCTCGTATGCGCGATAAGTTAGTGGCGCTAGGCGGCGAAATTCGTGAACATCTCGATGATAACCGCCGCGGCGAAAGGCTGCGTGACGGGGTGCAGGTCGTGATTATCGGTGCGCCGAATGCCGGTAAATCATCATTATTAAACGCCCTCGCCAAACGTGATGTCGCGATTGTCTCGCAAATGGCCGGCACAACGCGTGATATTATCGAAGCGCATTTAAATCTGGATGGTTACCCTGTCGTATTGGCGGATACGGCGGGGCTGCGCCCTGAACAGCTTGAAGATTCACAAGACGGCCATGATATGGTTGAAAGCGAAGGTATTCGCCGTGCCATTGAACGCGCGAAAAAAGCGGATATTAAACTTTTGGTCTTTAATGGTACGGAATTGCCAGATTTAAACCTGCATACCTTGCAGCTCGCGGGCGAAGATGATTTATTCGTCGTCAATAAAATCGACCTTTATGATGGCGTTGTGCCGCAAATTGCCGATCAAAACCCAATTTGTATTTCGGTTAAAGAAAGCGAAGGCCTAGAGCGCCTGATTAAACGCCTCAGCGAGCGCATCGAAAAAATCATCGGCACGCGCGAAGCCCCAAGTCTGACCCGCGCTCGTCATCGTGAAGCATTAAATGACGCGCTGGAATCAATTGATCGTGCCCTTGAAATTGGCTTGCCAGAACTCGCGGCTGAAGATATGCGCCTCGCCATGCGCGCGATTGGCCGCATTACTGGCCGTGTAGATGTCGAAGACCTCCTCGACGTAATTTTCCGTGATTTTTGTATTGGCAAATAAAGCCCATAAAAAAACCCGCCATAATCAGCGGGTTTTTATTTATAGGCTTTAAACTTAATTAAGCCGCATCATTTTGTTTTTTGCCAAAGCGCTGCATATACATTGCTTGGAAATCAACTGGGTTCAACAATAATGGCGCATAGCCGCCTTGCTGTGTGATTGTGCCCAAAATTTGGCGTGCAAATGGGAAGGCCTGACGTGGCACTTCAATCAACAAAAATGGGTGATGTTGGTCTTCTGGTAAGTCACCAAGGGATACGGTGACGCCATAAGCAAGTTCCGCGATAAAGGCCACTTCGCCTTCGCGTTTTGCGGTTGCCGATAGGTTCAAAACAACTTCATAAAGATTTTTGATTTTATCATCTTCAATCGGTGTGGATTCCATTGAAATATCAATGTCCATTTCAGGTTTGTTTTGACCAACACGCAGGCTATCTGGCGCTAATGGGTTTTCAAAAGACATATCCTTGATATATTGCGCGTGAATCATCACAGGCAGGCTTTTTTCTTGTGGGGCGTTTTCTTGATCAGCCATATCTCATTCTCTTCATTAAAGGGTAAATAATTAACTGCATTTGGTTTAGCATGCTCGATACGCAAACTCAAGCATCACCACAAAAAGCGTTAATCTAATCTTGGGTTTTCTTCTATTAACGTCTATACTATATAAATTACAGATTTTAATTTGTACCAAGGATCAAATTTAGTGGAAACAGATATACTGATTTATGCAATTATTGCCGCCGTGTTGGTGGTGTGGCTCCGTAATATTTTAGGCACACGCAGCAATGATGAACAGCAACGCCCAAACCCATATGTGGAATCGGAGCGTGATAAAGCCAAACCGAAAAATATTGTTGGCCTTGATGGGCAGCCTTTTGTCGTCGACATGGAGAACCCATTAAAAAAGCTTGATTTATCCGATGCGTTGATCAAAGAAGCGGAAGATCTTTCACGTCAAATGCGCGACTTTAACGCCATTCAATTTGTCGAGAATGCCGAAAAAGCATTTATTATGGTGGTTGAAGCCTTCGCCAAAGGTGAAAAAGACGTGCTTGAAATGCTGCTAGCGCCAAGCGTTTATGAATCTTTTGAAGCTGCGATTAAAGCGCGCGAAGAAAAAGGCGAAACCGTATCTACTGAAATTCATGCTGTACGTAAGGCGGATATTGTCGATATTCAACAGAAAAACGGTGTGGCTTATGTGTCAATCCGCTTCACGGCTGATGAAACATGTATTATCCGTGATAAAGACGGCAATATTCTTTCTGGCGATCCTGAACGCATCACGGAAATGGTCGACGTTTGGACATTCGGCCGTAAGATCAAAGCGAAAGAGCCAACATGGTTGCTGTTTGAAACACGTGACGATGAAGTCGAAGATCATAAAACGCCAATACCTGAGGCGTCCGATAAATAAAACCAAGAATTACAGACCCGCCACATTCAAGGCGGGTTTTTTCGAGAAAGTTAAATATGTTGTTTATTAAACCCCGTATCAGTTTCATATTGCCTGTGGTCATTGCTATTTGTGTATTGACCGCCTGTGAAAAGAAGGAAAAAAAAGATATGCGCGCTGTCTTAAATTTACAGGCTTTGGCTTTTTCTGATGTGCCCGCTTGGGAGAAAGACCAACATAAAGCGGCGCTTGATGCTTTTGCTGTGACCTGCGCGCGTTTTCTAAAATCTAAAAAAACGGGTGATCTTGATAAAGACGATGCCCGTTTCGGCACATGGGATGATTGGCGCGCAATATGTCAGGATTTAACCGAAGCGCATATCACTGATGACCAAGATGCTCGCTTATTCTTTGAAACCCATTTCACGCCGCATCGGGTCTTGGCGGATGATGAAAAAGACGGCTTATTTACAGGATACTATGTCGCTGAATTAAGCGGCGCAGATGTTGAAACGGAACGCTTTAAATACCCTGTCTATGCCAAGCCAGATGATTTGGTGATGGTGGATTTAGGCCTATTCCGTGATGATTTAAAAGGCCGCCGTATTGCGGGTACAGTGCGTGATGGACGCCTTTACCCTTATGCTGACCGCGCCGATATCGAAACCAAAGGCCTTGGTGATGTGCCCGTCTTGCTTTGGGCGGATGACCCAGTTGAAGTCTTTTTCATGCATATTCAAGGCTCAGGCCGTGTCCGCATGGTTGATGGTTCAACGCGCTTCATTGGCTATGCAGGGCAAAATGGCCATCCCTATACCGCAATCGGTAAATTCTTGATCGAAATGGATGCCGTTAAAAAAGAAGATATGTCGATGCAGGCGATCCGCACATGGCTGAATGATAATCCTGATCAAAGTGCCGCCTTAATGAATAAAAACGCATCCTATGTCTTTTTCCATGAATTAACGCAAGATGGCGCACTAGGCGGTGAAGGTGTGGTATTAACGCCTGAACGTTCTTTGGCGATTGACCATACTTATTATCCGTATGGCTTGCCCTTCTGGCTCGATGCGCCGCATCCGACCGTACCGAACCAACGGTTACAGCGTGTGATGATCGGCCAAGATACAGGTGGCGCCATTCGTGGCCCAGTGCGCGGCGATGTCTTCTGGGGCTACGGGGCCGACGCCGAACGCAACGCCGGCCCAATGAAATCCGAAGGCACTTTGGTGGTGATGCTGCCGAAGAAGTAAGATTATTCAGCGTGTTTGTTATCTAATTCAAACTTAGCAAGCGCAGCGTCTTGGTTTTGTTTCAGTTGGTCTGCACTAAAGCCGTCAATCATTTCATTGAAAATGCGATACCAATTTACTTCCGCTTTGAGGTGGAGGAAGACCGACCCTAACCCCAGCGCGGCGCGATCCATGAAAACAAATTCACGCGGAATAGTGATGCCGCCAATTTCACTCAGGCGTTTATGAACTTTTTCAGCTGTTTCGCGGCCATAAACGCCATTGGTTACTTCACCAATTGGGCGGATCTTATCTTCCATTAATGGGCCGTAGAGGAAGCCTGCCCAGACACTTAATATTTCGATATGTTCATCGCTTAAATTATGGAAGCCCCAGCTTTCGAAGGCATGCACGGCAAGGTCTTTATCTTGGGTCATTAAAGCGTGATATAAATCGACCGAGCCCTGCACAAAGCGCGCTGGGAAAATACGTACGCAGCCAAAATCCAACAGGTTAATGCTTAAATCTTCGCGGATGGTGTAATTGCCCAAATGCGGGTCACCATGAATAATGCCGTAATAATAAAGCGGGATATACCACGCCTTAAACATATTCAGCGCAATTTGATTACGAATTTCTGTATCCGCATCAATAAAATTCATGATTTTATCGCCGTCAAGCCATGTCGCGGTTAACAGGCGGTCGCTTGAATGCGATTCAACCACTTCAGGGACATGGACATTTGGTTCATCACGCAGCATATAGCGATAAAGCTGCATATGCTTGGCTTCTAATTCGTAATCTAATTCTTCATAAAGGCGTTCAGCAAGCTCATGATGAACATTAACAGTCGAGATTGCTTTATCGTAGCGCTCATAAATTGAGAAAATCATTTTAAGCTGTTTTAAATCGGCTTCAATCGCGGCGCGCATATCTGGATATTGCAATTTACAGGCAACATCACGCCCGTCATGAAGGCGTGCTTTATGGACTTGCCCAAGGGACGCCGCGGCGCTTGCGCTTTGTCCGAAATCTTCAAATTTACTTTGCCAATCTGTGCCAAGCTCGGTACGCATACGGCGTTTGACAAAAGGCCAGCCCATGGATGGCGCTTCGGATTGTAAACTTTGGAAGGCCTGCGCATATTCAGCCGGCAGGGCTTCAGGGATGGTCGCCAAAATTTGGCCAACCTTCATCAATGGCCCTTTAAGATTACCGAGCGCTGCAGTTAATTGTTCCGCATGTTTTGGTTGATCAATTTTTAGGCCGAGGAATTTATCTGCTGCTAAACGCGCCCCTAAACCCGCCATAGTCGCTGATACGCGACCATAGCGCAGGCCACGTTTGGCAATATTGGTATTGTCTTTATATTCACTCATCACTTCTGGCCACATATCCATTAAACGCTTTATAAAATATACCTTAATGGCAAAAGGTAAAGTGTAAAGCGGTAATTACGCTTTATAGAGTTTATATCTTTGTGTTATTCTATAATGGTTTTGAACATAGATCTTAAAAGTGACCATGAACGCAAGCTGCCAATTAAAAGACCAAATCCTTGAAGCCGCCCTGCCTGATATTGTATTTGACGGCTGGAGCGACCTGACCCTAACCAAGGCGATTGATACACTTGGGCTGGATAAGGATATTTACCGCGCGACCTTTCCTGCGGGCGTGGCCGATGTGATTGCCCATTTTTCGGATTGGGCGGACCGCCAAATGCTGGATCAACTAGACGCAACCAATATAGAAGATATGCGCATACGTGACCGCATCCGCCGCGGCGTCTTAACGCGCCTTGATGTTTTAGCGCCGCATAAAGAAGCTGTGCGCCTTGCTATGCATTATTGGGCTGCGCCGCATCGTGGGGCAAAAGCAGGGAAAAACCTTTGGCACACAGCAGACCGTATCTGGCAATGGGCGGGCGATGTTTCAACCGATTATAACCGTTATAGCAAACGCGCGTTGCTTTCGGCCTTATTGGCATCCACTACATATACATGGTTAAAAGATGATAGCGAAGATTTGGCCGACACCCATAAACATTTAGATCAAAAAATTGAACGCATCATGAAAATGGGGCAATTCATCGGCAAATTAAAATGTAATAAAAAAACCACGGCGCAAGCGGTGTAGGAGTATAGACAAACAATGCGTAAATTTATCCAACATAAATCAGCATTATTATTATTCACGGCAGGCGCATTATGCTTTGGCGCGATATCGGCATCGGCACAAAGCCCGATCGATAAAATCAAAGGTGTATTTGCCAAGGAAGATGATGGCAAGTTAAAGCCACATGAAACATTAGAAGCACCATTTGCTACAGATGGTCAGATTGATGCGCCAACCACTAAGAAAAATAAAAATTCGCTGATGTTTTTATATGATCAGGAATTAACAGGCTCTAAGGACGGGAATATTTTATCTAAACCGCACCGCACAGATGCGCAAATGAGTGAGTGGGTGCAAATTGTTGTCACGAATTTAATGAGCTTTGATTATAAAACAGCGCAGGACCATATTAATAAATATCAAGGCCTGTTTGAACGCCCAGCGCTGATCCAATATGTCAACGAAATGAATAAATCTGACATTGTCAAAGCCATGCGCCAAAATGGTTTGGTCAGCGTCGCAATGTTTGATGAAATGCCTGTCGTTATTAACAAAGGCAATTTTGAAGGCGTATATCGTTGGTTATTTGACTTTCCTGTGAAAATTACTTTCCGTTATACGGGTAAAAATGCCCGTAAAAACGCGAGTGAGCATACGATTGTTATGCAGGTCAAAATGCGCGTTGGCCGCAGCCCATCCACCAAAGGCGCTGATGGTGGCATAATCGAAAGCTGGACAATGGAGCGCATTGAATAGGCGGCGCACGCAATCTTAATAAACTTGATGCAAACAAAAAAACACCCCTTAGAAGCAATCTTCATAAGGGGTTTCAAGTTTCAGGGAGTATGCACATAAACGCGGGGAGAACTTTAATCCGCGTTTAAAATGAATTCTTAATTGCGCGCTGGGAAGGCAATAATATTATTTTGGTTTTGTTCCTTGTTCAGCGCATTGGCTTGGTAAGCCTGTTCAATTTCATCAAAGCTTGGCAACATATCGTGGCAGCCACCAAGATTTTCAAATTCTTCTAATAATGTTTCAGCGATAATGCGATGTGCATTCGACTGGATTTGGAAAACACGCAAAATCTGACGTGCAGTTTCATCAACAGCCGATGATGACAAGACAATCACGATCATTTCATTTAGGGCTTCTAAATCTTCTGGTAAGGTACACAGCAAGTCATAAACATTACGCTCATCCATCACATGTGTTGTGCTTTGCGCGTTTTCTAACCAAAGCGGCGCATATTCACTGACATATTGACGGGCTTGTAATGTTAAAGTGCCCATTAATGGTGTCTTGCGGATGCCTTGGAAATAACCAAGTTCAGCAATGGCCATCGACATCGCCAAAAACGCTGTGTCTGGCTCCATATCACTTAAAATCTGATGCAGCGCTAAACATTCATCTTCAGCGAGCGCTCGGCCTTCTAGAAGAATTTCCGATACAGCAACCGGTACAGTCAACTTCGCCATTAATAGCGCTGTTTGTTGATCTGTTAGTTTTTCTACAGCCTTAATATTTCTCATGGTTCTACCCCAAAAATCTGTAAACCCGACATTCTTCATGTCCCTTGAGAATAATTTTTAAGCTATAAAAGTTATCAACCTCTTAACAAAATTAAGAAAATAAATTTTTTTAAAAAAAGTTCGCTATTTGCACGCTTAAAGACAGTGCATAAATCTTATATGCCTTTTTGGTTGAGAGATTTAAATCTTTTCGTTATATCTGTGACACAATATTTTTATAGGGGATTTACGGGGAGGCTTGTCGCGCATGGTGGCAGAAGTAAGAACAGTCGCATTCCAAGGCATGGATGTGTTGGATATTGATGTTCAGGTGCAAATTGCCTCTGGCCTGCCGGCCTTTTCAATAGTTGGCCTTGCGGATAAAGCTGTCGCAGAAAGTAAAGAACGCGTGCGCGCGGCTTTACATGCTTTGGGACTTTCCCTTCCGCCGAAACGCTTAACCGTTAACCTTGCCCCTGCAGATGTCGCCAAAGAAGGCTCACATTATGATTTACCAATTGCGCTTGGCTTGCTTGCCGCGATGGAGATCATCCCCAAAGAAGACTTGGCACAATATCTTGTCTTGGGTGAATTATCTTTAGATGGGCGTATTCGGGATGTATCAGGCATATTACCTGCCGCGATGCATGCCAATGGCCATGACCTTGGGTTAATTTGCCCTAAGCAATGTGCCAATGAAGCGCGCTGGGCAGGCGACTTAGAGATTATCACAGCTGATGGCCTGCTGCCGTTAATTAATCACTTTAAAGGTACGCAAATTATCGCTGATTATAGCGCCCTGTCACATGATGCAGAGGATGACGCAGCTCATACCGCGCCAAGCCGCACGCCTGATATGGCGCAAATTAAAGGGCAGGAAAATGCCAAACGTGCCCTCGAAATTGCCGCGGCGGGTGGCCATAACTTATTAATGGTCGGGCCGCCAGGGGCAGGTAAATCGATGATGGCCGCCGCTTTACCGGGGATTCTCCCTGATCTAACCGCTAAAGAATCTTTGGATGTATCAATGATCCATTCTTTGGTGGGCGCTTTGCCTGAAGGCGGGCTCTTACGCCGCCGCCCCTATCGTGACCCGCATCATTCAGCCTCGCAGCCCGCATTAATTGGCGGCGGACAAAAGGTTAAACCAGGGGAAATTTCGCTTGCCCATCATGGTGTTTTATTTTTGGATGAATTACCAGAATTTCAGCGCACGACATTGGAATCGCTGCGGCAGCCTTTAGAAACTGGACAAACTTTGGTAGCGCGCGCCAATATGCATGCGACTTATCCTGCTGAGTTTCAATTAATCGCCGCGATGAACCCATGCCGCTGTGGTTATATGGGGGATGCTGAACAAGAATGCACCCGCGCCCCGAAATGTGGGCAGGATTACCAAAATAAAATTTCGGGCCCTTTTATGGATCGTATAGATATACAAATTGAAGTGCCTGCGGTGTCCTTAGCTGATATTACCTCTGCCCGCCCATCTGAAAGCTCTGACATTATAAAGCAGCGCGTCATCGCCGCGCGCGATATACAATATAAAAGAAGCCGCACTTATTTTAAGGATGCAGAAATTTTAAACTGCCGCCTCTCGACAGCGCAGATAGAAGAATTATGTGTTTTGGATGAGCCGACACGTAAAATGGTCAATGATTTTGCCGAAAAAACCAAAATGTCGGCGCGCGGTTATTACCGTGTTTTGCGTGTGGCGCGCAGTATTGCTGACCTTTATGGTGATAGTGATGTCATGCTGAAAAAAGCTTATATTGCTGAGGCTTTATCTTATCGTCGCCGCTTTGCTTAAAATTAATTCAATTGTTTATATGTAAAAGTTTGCAATATTAAATTTTATGAATTATAATTTCTTAT
>JASBUS010000014.1 GCA_030147745.1 Alphaproteobacteria bacterium | reverse complement strand
GATGTTGTCGGCGCAGTAACATTCACAACAAAAGGCAGCGAAAGCGCCAATTTTGCGGATTATGATGCGATTGATAAAATCACTAAAAAATATCCGCCGATCATCTCAATTTAATATAGTTTAGACAAGCCATTTTTGTTTTATAACAATGGCTTGTTTATTTTTTTTGTAAAAGTTTTTTCATGGGCGTATTCTAACCTCTATCAAAAAAGCTGGTATAAAGCAGGTATATAGAGGAGCAGGTCATGATTAATACAACATCAAAAAAAATAAGTGAATTAAGCGCATTCGGCAAAATTGCTCATAAATTGGCCGTAGAATCCTACGAACAAGGCCACCCAAATAGCGTGTCACATAAAGACTGGATGACCCAACACCACAACGCAATGCTAATGCGTGTGGCAATTTAATTAAACGGAGCGTGTGTAATGGCGGGGAATGATAAAGAGATTAAAGTTTTCATTGATGAAAATGACCCTATTGCTAAAGGCAGAGACACATTCAACACTGCATGGGATGCTGCTTCTGCTGATGATTTTTACGGCAGACTATATGGCAGGACACTTGAAGATACTGACTGGAGTGTTCTTGAATCTGGCATGCGCCTTGCGCATGAATATAAAGGCGCTAATGATAATGGTGATGGCGTAGAACGTAATGCGTGCGGCGATGCGATTAACCCAGAAACAGGTTTGCCAAAAGTCAATTTGGACCAAGCGTTTAAATTCTAATATCTATTGCTAAGGCGCGTCACTTAATGCGCCTTATTTATTTTCTAATGGGAGGGAACAACATGAAACTTACAGCCACAGCAAATAATCACTACGAAAAACCACCAGAAAATGATGATGGCGAATCCGTCATCACCCATCGTTATCTTGGGTCATATGATTACCAACAACATCAAGCGCAGCAGAAAAAGCAGCCAAGCTTGCGTTTGGTCTATAGCGCTTAAGCTTAATTAGTTATAAGGCGGCTTTGTCCAGCCTTTTGGCGACATAGTGAAAATCTCAAAGCCGTCTTCAGTCACGGCAAGGGAATGTTCATATTGCGCTGAAAGGCCGCGGTCTTTTGTGACGGCTGTCCAGCCATCTGACAAAATCTTGCTGCTCTTCTTGCCTGTATTAATCATTGGTTCGATTGTAAAGAACATACCTGGTTCAAGTACAAGGCCTGTGCCGCGTTCGCCATAATGTAAAACGGAAGGTGGCATGTGGAAGACTTGACCAAGGCCGTGACCGCAGAAATCCTCAACAACTGAAAAACGATGCGCATGGGCAATTTCTTCAATCGCCGCGCCAATATCACCAAGTGTATTACCCGGTTTTACTTGTTCAATACCCGCCATCATACATTCATAAGTCACATCACAAAGTAGCTTTGCTTTGACGGAAACTTTATCGCCAACCATAAACATACGTGATGTATCACCATGCCAACCATCAAGAATAACTGTCACGTCAATATTAACAATATCACCATTTTGCAGTTTTTTGGGGCCCGGAATACCGTGGCAAATCACGTGGTTGATCGATGTGCAAATTGACTTTGGGAAGCCTTTATAATTGAGCGGCGCTGGCACTGAATTATGCTTCAGGATAAATTCATGACATAGGCGGTCAAGTTCTTCGGTTGTTACACCTGGCACAACATGCGGCGTAATCATATCCAATGTTGCCGCAGCCAATTGGCCAGCTTTTCGCATGCCTTCAAAATCGGCGGCTTCGTGAATAACAATCCCGTTAGGGTTTTTCTTGCGTTCTGCGTATATCATAGTCGTCCTTCATTTATTCTGCTTATTTTTATATATAATAAAATCGCGAAAAACAACCGCCTTAATCGCCGCGCTGTTTTAGCGGCACGCTTTCCGCTTGCATCGTGCAGAATGATTTAATCACTTTAATCGGCGGCGGGGTCAGTTGGTCATGACATGTTATATCTAGGTCAGTGCCCATACGTATAGTTTTGTGTCGGCCTTGCGGTAAAACCGTGACGCCTGATGCGCTATAGCTAACTTCGGAATATATTCCATCAGCATCACTGTGTGTGGAAATGATTTTATAATCTAATTTATTATGCTTATGAACATTCAACCATTGTATAAGGTGTTTTTCGGCATCCTTGGCATCGACCTTAATGGTTTTGTGAAACTCGTGGTCGAGCAGTGCAGGGATCTTCGCCGTAATATCAAAACGGATTTTACTGTCATCATTAAAGTAAGTGTCCGTCCATTCTTTTAACTGCGGGATCGTGCCGCGCTGCGTTAACACCCATTCATCATAGAAATGTTTTAAGGCGATATTCGGGCGCTTGGTAGGTGTCGGCATATTCGCGTGACCTTGTGCGGGCACAAATGACGTTAGCATCAGGATTGCCAGAAACAGCCATAAGCTTTTCGGCGAGAACATCTTACCTTTGATGTGTTTTAAGTCTTGACCTTGCATGTGATCCATGTAGCATGAAGCCGATTATGATTACAATGAAAATGGGTTTGTTATGACCGAAAATACTGCAAAAACTGCCGCGATTTTAATTATCGGTAATGAAATTCTTTCAGGCCGTACACAAGATCGCAACATTCAATATATCGCCGAACGTATGACACAGATTGGCATCGTGATGAGTGAAGTGCGCGTTGTGCCTGATATTCCGACCCGTATTTCAACAGCTGTGCGTGATTTAAGTGATGCATATGATTACGTCTTCACCACAGGCGGCATTGGCCCAACGCATGATGACATCACCGCGGATAATGTTGCAGAAGCCTTTGGCGTTGCGCTTGAAGAAAACAAAGACGCTGTTGCAATGTTAAAAGCCTATTACGGCGCAGAAGGCCTAACAAAATCACGCCTTCGCATGGCGCGTATTCCGGTTGGCGCACAATTGATCCCGAACCAAGTCACTAGCGCACCGGGCTTTATCATTAAAAATGTCCATGTCATGGCGGGTGTGCCGCGTATCATGCAAGATATGCTGACCCATATTTTACCAAGCCTTCATGGCGGTGCACCGATTTTATCAAGCACGGTCACATGTGAGCTAACCGAAAGTATTTTGGCAGAGGACTTAACCGCGCTTCAGGCCGAAAACCCAGATGTTGAAATCGGCAGCTACCCATATTACGCGCAAGGTAACTTGGGCGTGAGCCTCGTTGCCCGTACAACTGATGCTGAACGCCTTGAAAACGTCGCGCAAGCCTTAGAAGCTCTCGTTGAAAAACTCGGCGGCGCACCACGTCGTTTAGATATGGTCAGCAATACAGCGGACGCTGTTTAATTGACATAAGCGATCCGTCTGTGTTAAAAGCTATGCTTCGGCAATAGCCTATAGGCATGGATATAATGAGCCAAAACGCAATCGATAAACAAAAGCTGTTAACGCAAATCCAATTTGCATTGGATGGCCTGTCTGAATTTTCGGGTGACATTGCACCTGCGCATCCAGTGAAATTATTGGGCGCGAGCCTTTATCACAATAATCAAAAACGTTTCGATGAACGCAGCACGACTATATTGGCTACTGGCTTTAACCGTGCCGCAGGGCGGGCTTATAAAGACTTTGTCATTAATGTTATTCATCCGCAGCGTATTCCCTTGGTTGGGACATCAATTGGTCAAGTCTTTACAACGGGGCGCAAGCTTGATTGTTCGCAGAGTGCCTATCGCAGTGATCAAATTTGCTTTAATGCGGCGTTTAATAAAGATTATGCGGTTCAGCTTATTTATTCTGCGCCTTATGATGCAGGTGAATTAGCCCTGACACAGGTTGCGCGCCATGCGAAAAACCTGATGACGAAATCCGCACTTGGGGCGGTGGTGAAAGATGCACCGAAAACCGCTTTGATCGATATCACCGCAGATGCATTTATGAAGGCCAAGCAGCCTAATCATAAAACAGCGATTTTATGTTCCTATGATATTTCCGCATCAACGGCTTTGCGCCAAAATTTTGGCCGCGCTGTATGGCAAAATCATTTGCAAGATACTCGTAAACTCGCCTTTGATCAGGCGCAGCGCTTTGGCGGACAAATTGTCCGTGTTGAAGGGGATTGTGCCCATGTTCTATTTGCGGCTTCTGGTTATGACTGTGATGATGTCTTGGATTTGGTCGGCGCATCAAGCTTGCCATATGCGCGTGCGTTATTATCTGGATATGAACAGTTAAAAAGCCGTACATTAAGTCCATCCATACAAGGTTGCCAATTACGTCTGGCGCAGTCATTTAGTGATATATCGTTAAATGAAATCAGCGCGCGCTACGCTGTGACGGATTATATGGGCGATGCGTTTTTAATTAACCGCCGCTTGCTTGATGCTTTACCGCGTGAACGTGGTGTCATCGCAATGGATGATACATTGGCGCAATATATTCCTGAAGTGACGCTCTTACAAAAAACTGAACAGCTTTACACGCATTACAAAGCGTCACGCGCTTATTTGTTCTAAGGCAACGGCGCTAATACGCCAACCTCCTGTAATATTTTATGAAGCGGGAAGAAGGGGCTATTGGCAAGGATGATCACCATATTCCCATTATCTGGCGAATAAAACGCGGCGGAGCTATAACCCAAATATTTGCCGAAATGACCGTAATAAAGTGGATAATCATCGCTATGATCATAATGATTCAGCAGCATTAAACCGCGCCCCCCAGGGGAGCTTTCAGGGAGCTGATGATCCATATCCATCATATAAGTCAGATGCGCATCTGTAATCAGCGTCTTATCAATCAATAGTGCAGTTAAGAATTTTTCGAGGTCTTGGACTGTGCTGACAAGGCCGCCATCCGCTAAACGCTCACCCCACATAATGTCGCTAACATCTGTTAGGTTGCTCATGCTAGTGGTGGTGATCATATCATAGCCGCGTGCAAGTTCAGGTGCGCGGGGGCGCGTTGGTGGCGGGAAATAGGTGTGTTCTAAGCCACAAGGTTCAAAGATACGGCGCGTATATATCTTATTCAGGTCATCTTCTTGCTCAATCAGCTTGATGATTTCACCAAGGAGGACATAACCTGTACTGCTATATTCAAACCCTGCGCCGGCCTTAAAACTAGCGGGGCTGTTGCCAAGGAAACTAAGGGCTTCACGTGCAGACCAATTATGATTACGTGCGGCAATCGCTTTATCATTGAAATCGCCGCCAATAAAATCAGGCAGGCCGCTGCTATGTTCAAGAATCATTGCGATGGTTGTGTCCGCAAAATTATCTAGATTCGGATAGTCTTGTGCATCCAGTATGGTATTAATTTGGGTGTCTAGGCTGAGTTTGCCTTCCTCAATAAGCTGATATGTGAGTACAGCTGTAAACATCTTGCTAAGTGAAGCAATATGGAATCGGTTATCGGCGCGCATAGCGATATTCTGGTCACGATCAGCTAGCCCCGCGGTAACTATCCGTTCCGTACCTTGCGTGTGGACGAGGGCAACGGCGCCAACATTCCACGGGTCTTTGGCGGTGTAATCCGTAATAAGTTTTTCTAACTTATCGGCATCTAATGCATAAGTTTGCTGTGAAACTACGCTTAGGGCGATGAGGGAGAAGGCAACAAGCCTGATTATGCAAAAAGCTTTTTTCATATCAATAGTTTACAGTAAAAACACTTTGACATGATAGTAAAAACAGGCAATATAGCGAGTGTATTTTTTTGAATTTTTAGAAGAGGATTTATCATGAATTCAAAAGTAATGAAGAAATTGGTATCTAAAAAAGCATTGGTTCTTGGTGCAGCTGCTATCGCCGCTGTTGCTGTAAGCCCTGCTTATGCAGAACACCATGAAGGCGCAGCGCCATGTGCGGCTGAGCACGGCAATATGTGTGCAGGTCACGATTGTGCAGCTCACCCATGTGCGGCTCACCCATGTGAAGCTGAACACCCATGCGGTGCAGAACACCCATGTGAAGCTGAGCACCCATGCGAAGCAGCACCATGTGAAGCTGAACACCCATGTGAAGCACACTAATAAAAATGTGAAGCTCTGTAGTTTACTCTATAGAGCTTTTGTAATAGAAAAGGGGCATATTTTGTCCCTTTTTTATTTTTTGGATTATGACGATGCAAGAAACAAAGCCAATGCCAAATACAAGTCCAACGCTTAATGATCAGATGCCGCTGGATATTAATCTCGACCAGATTTTGTCGGGGTTATCTGCAGATGAAAAAGAAAGCATGATGGATTCATTGATGATGATGAATGAAGCGCAGCGCGTTTTATCAAACACGAAGCACAGCATCGTCACAGAAATTCTGCGTTTTACAGAACGCTTTGAATATTGGAAACATGTGCCGCCCAAGGATGTATTAGACGGCAACAGCGCATCACAATTTTATTATCATGCGCATCCCGCGGCAAATGATGACGCGGCAACCAAACGCCATGATGGCGAACATGGCCATTTTCACAGCTTCATGCGTAAGTCAGGCATTTTAGAAAGTGAGAAACCTTTCGCGGCGCTTGATTACGATGCGGAAAAAGACGACCCGAAAAAACATACATGCCACATTATCGGTATTGCGATGGATAAGGCGGGCAATATCACAGGGCTGTTTACGACAAACCGCTGGGTTACTGGTGAAGTTTGGTATAAGGCGGATGACGTGATTGCCATGGCGGAGCGCTTTGAAATCGACCATGCACAGCCAAGTTGGCCAGTGAATTTATGGGTGTCTAACTGTATGAAGGCGTTTCAACCCGTGATTAAAGCACTGCTTATTCAGCGCGATAAAACCATTGCAGATTGGATCGAAATACACGGGGCAGAGGCTGATTATAACGTCTTTGAAGATCGCCGATTAGAGGTACTGTCATACTGCCCAATCAATTTAGAAGCGCTACTTAAAAAATTGTCATAATTATTGACAGCCTTATCGTGTCGTGCTACCAATTCAAGTCTTATGAAAAGCTATAGCGAGGGCTTTTTATTTGACTTATATGAACGATTGTAGGGCAAATTAAGATGTTCAAAACAAGTAATGCCGATAGAATCTGGAATAAATATCAGTCTTGTCTTAAAGAAATGAAAGGCCGGAATAGAGACGGCTATGCGGAGTATCTTGTTAGGCTATATATGAAATATGATATGCCAGTACTCGGTGTATCAGAAGGGCACGACGAATTTATAAAAAAATATGGGACTGATTATCTTCATACTTTAAAGGATATGGTGTCATCTCGCCACTTTACAGTGAGTGATTATGCCAAGATCTTAACTTGGCATGTGTTGCCATATGCTGAAGGCTTGCCTGAAATGGCACAGGCAGCTCAGGATATATTCGATGCCTTGGGCGCGCCTGACATATTATATTATAGTAGCTTTAAATTGATTTCAAAAAATATACGGAAAGATGGCGAAACAAAATCTTTGCAGGCGCTGATGCTTGATCATGGGCTTAAGGGGGATGATAAGGCGGTTTTAACAAAACTTGGTGCTTTGCTTAAAATTGCTGAAGAAGAAAAAATAACCTTAGATGATGAAAATATAAATAAAATTGGTCAGGCGCTTTGTCGTGTTGACCTACTGACGCAGCCTAACATTATTAATGACCTAGATACGCTAATTCAAAAACAATTACCTCAATTTTTGACTGCCTATCGTGCGCATGTTGTGAAGACATTAGACGAACTGTCGGCGAATTTTAATGCTGTGGCTGCCCAAAAGCCAGAAACGATTGTCGCATTGGCGACGGAGATGATCCATAAAGACAGCGTAATGGTGCACTTAAAAACCAATAAAGTTGCCGTGGTTGACCTGCAAACGATTAAGGCTGAAAAGGGTGGTTATATCATGGGGGAGCTTGTGTCATTCTTTGATAATGCGCGCCAGCGTCATGATGTTGTCATGCACCGTAAGCTAAAACCTGTGAAGCGTGAATATGTTGAGAAGATTGGGGAAACGCTTGTTGGGCAGGATGTCATAAATTCTCTTTATGAAACTTACGGCACAGATGGTGCAATTCTTGGCGAGAAGCTGGTCAGAAATTTGCCGAAATCGGCTTTAATAATTTAAATTATGGGCGGGGATCTTATGATGGATTTGTTTAAGAAGGAAGACAATGTCGATAAGTTCTGGCGTTTACTTTGTAAGCAGTTGGATAAAGATACAACAACGCCAGACAACCTAATGAAAAGATTATATAGTGCGCCGCTTTCATCAACGGCTAAACATTATTTTTCTGCGGAAGAAAATCACCAATTTCTTAATCGCTATGGCGCAGCTTTTTTTGAAAAAATCTCTACAGCTTTACAGCAGGGGCGAATTAACCGCTCTATCGCGCAAATGTTGCTGAGAGACCATGGTTCTATATCCTCTATCGAGGAACATAATATCCAAGATGATGACTTAAACCGTGCGGTTGTGCATTTCAATGCAACATATTTAAAAGACTTGATTAAGAAGGTTGAGAAGCCAAATTTTTCGTATATCGCAAGTTATTGGAGTACATATAATCGAATATTATCTATTTATGAACCTGCGTTGAAAAGTGAGGATGCTTATAATTTATTGATCACAGCGGTGTTTTTATCAGAAAAGATAAATAAGGAAGGCCATACAGATCTTGCAGAGTTTGAGGGGCTTTCTGAACAATTATACAAAACGGCCATCTATGGTTTCAGCTATGTTAAGCCTGAATTAAAAGAATACGCGGCCAAAATCTTGCTCATTGAAGCGCGTGGACGACGTAAATATTGTGTTCATCTTTGTGATGCAATGATGAAAGACCCTGAGCGCGAAGATATGTATAAGGCGCTGTTTTCTTATGCGATTGAATCACAAGCACTGCCGCGTCAGGAAGTCGCCTTGCTCGCTGAACTTGGTGCGCGCTATTTTGACTTATGTAGTACAGCGGTCACTGTAAGTGACCGTCAGTTGGTTGCGGATAAAGGGCGCGATATTGACGTATTATGTGTCGCCTTTAACAGTAAGGCTGAAAAAGGCTGTGTTGATTATTATTTACGCCATCGCAGCTTACCTTTATCAGTTTCGGGCGGTGTCTATAAATCTCAAGAAGCGACCGACCTGCGTGAAATGCTGACAAAGCTTTATCCAAATAAAGCGGATGAGCTTTATGATGCACTGTCAAAAAGCCTATCCCGTAACCGTGTGATCGGTAAACAAATCATCTAAGCGTTCAGCCTTGGCATTTGTGATGAATCCATCTATATAAATGGCATGGTAAATTCACAGCATGCCCCTATGTCAGAAAGCAAAGCACCGGTCGAAGAGTCTCGGCCGTTTAAGGTGCATGCGAAATTCTCTCCCGCAGGTGACCAGCCGCAGGCCATTAAGCAGCTGACCGAAGGCTTGGATGCGGGTTTGACGGATCAAGTTCTGCTTGGTGCGACAGGCACAGGTAAGACCTTTACCATGGCGCATGTCATTGAAAATTTGCAGCGCCCAGCCTTAATTCTCGCGCCGAATAAAACATTGGCGGCGCAGCTTTACGGCGAAATGCGCAGCTTCTTCCCTGATAACGCGGTTGAATATTTCGTATCTTATTACGATTATTATCAGCCAGAAGCCTATGTACCGCGCAGCGATACCTATATTGAAAAAGACGCCTCGATTAACGACCAGATTGACCGTCTGCGCCACGCGGCGACGCGTTCACTGTTTGAACGCCGTGATTTGATTATTGTGGCATCCGTCTCCTGTATTTATGGTATCGGGTCAAAAGAAGACTATCAGGCCATGACGCTTGATATTTCACCCGAAACGGAAATGGATCGCGATGCCTTCATCAAAAAATTGGTAGAACTGCAATATGCGCGTAATGACATTGCCTTTTCGCGTGGCACATTCCGCGTGCGCGGCGATGTTGTTGAATTATTCCCCGTCCACACCGAAGACCGCGCATGGCGCTTTTCCTTCTTTGGGGATGAAATTGAAGAGATTACTGAATTTGACCCGCTAACGGGCCATAAATTCAACAAAATGTCAGCTGTACGTGTCTATGCGAATTCGCACTATATTACGCCTGGGCCGACCATTCAGCAGGCCGTACAGGGCATAAAGCGAGAACTTAAAGAGCGTCTAGATTGGTTTGAAAAAGAAGGTAAATTGCTCGAAGCGCAGCGCTTAGATCAGCGCACAAAATTTGACCTCGAAATGCTCGAAGCGACCAATATGTGTCAGGGGATTGAGAATTACTCACGCTATTTAACGGGGCGTGCATCAGGCGAAGCACCGCCAACTTTATTTGAATATCTGCCTGAAGATGCGTTGTTATTCGTTGATGAAAGCCATGGGATGATCCCGCAGCTCCGCGCGATGTATAATGGTGACCGTTCCCGTAAGTCAACATTGGCGGAATATGGTTTCCGCTTGCCAAGCTGTATGGATAACCGCCCACTTAAATTTGAAGAATGGAACAGCCTTCGCCCGCAGACCGTGTTTGTTTCGGCTACGCCCGGCCCGTGGGAGATGGAGCAAACCAATCATGAATTTGTTGAGCAAGTCGTCCGCCCAACAGGCTTGATTGACCCGCCTGTTGAAATTCGCCCAACTGAAAATCAGGTCGATGATTTGATGAAAGAATGCCGTGATATTATCGCGCAGGGCGGGCGTATATTGGTGACGACCCTAACCAAAAAAATGGCGGAAGACCTTAGCGAATATCTTAACGAGAATGGCCTTAAAGTGCGCTATATGCACTCTGATACTGACACGATTGAGCGTATTGAGATTATCCGAGATTTACGTTTAGGCACATTTGATATTCTGGTTGGTATTAACTTACTGCGTGAGGGCTTGGATATTCCTGAATGTATGCGTGTCTGTATTTTGGATGCAGATAAAGAAGGTTACCTGCGTTCACGTACATCACTGATCCAAACCATCGGCCGCGCCGCGCGTAATGCCGAAGCTAAAGTTATCTTGTATGCTGATCGTGAAACCGACAGCATGAAAGCCGCGATAGAAGAAACCGACCGCCGCCGCCAAAAACAAATGCTTTATAACACCGAAAACGGCATCACGCCAAAGACGGTAATTAAAGATATCAGCGATATTTTAGAAGATGTTTTTGGCTCTAGCGATCAATCAGGAAAATCTAAAAAAGGCCGAAATATTAAAGAGATAAAAGGCGATCTAGATTTAATCTCTCACCCAGATAAAATGAAAGCCCATATCGAAAAACTCAATAAAGATATGCGCAAAGCCGCCACTAATTTGGAATTCGAAGAAGCCGCAAAAATCCGCGATGAAATCAAACGCCTTGAGACTGTGGCGCTGACTTTATAATCAATGCATATCTTTTTTCTTAGGCGGCGCTTTGGCGTCGTCTTTATGCATGACCAGATATTGCTTCGCGTAATTGGCGTAGTGATAGGCAAGGGCAGTGAAGCTGTAAATCATGATCAGCGGCGCGGATAAATATTTAGCGGGCGCAATCAAAATCATTGTGATTATGTTTTGCGGAATATTCTCAAACACATTTTCAACAAGCCATGGCGTAATGAAAAACGCATACACGGCCGTGAATAATATTAATGGGAAGGCCGATGCAATGATTGTTGCCGCCAAGACCATCGCTTTACCGCGTGTCGCTTGTAACGCTTGATTATAAGTAAGGTGCAAGCCGCTATTATAAAGTGGGATGAGGAAGCTCAGGCGCAGGCAAACAACCGCGAATACGGCAAAGATCATAAAGGCTGTATTCTTGAATTCTAAGCCAATTGTGCTGAGCATCGCTTGATCAATCAGCTTTGCGGCCTCAGGCACTTTAATGAAAATTATTGTCACCAAAATCAAAATTAAATTGGTGAGATGTGTTTTTGAACTACCAAGATAGGATATAAAATCGCGCTCGGGATTTTCACTTTCAACGGTACTGCGCAGCCATAAAGTCGGGATGAGCATAAAGACCAGAATATAAAGAAAGCTCATAGCGATCCAAATAACACCAGACGGATCAAAAAATTGACGCAGCACGTCAATCGCAACCAATGGCGTAACCAATAATAAAAGCAAATCAATGAGGCTGCCGCCATTATCATTGATATACAAATTGGTTTTTGCTGTTGCGCGTTTAACGTCTTTAAAAAAGTCCATTTTTCGGCCTGTGGCTAATGTTGTGAGTTTGTTATGGTCTGGCGAACGCCCTAAAGCTTATTATAACGCGCTTTGCCCAGAATTTACAGTTTAAAAATCTTGACGAATTATGTGAATTGTGGATATAACCAAAGCATGAAAATTACACCTGAATTCATCGCGAAAGCCGTGCCGCAAATTGACCATCCTGTGTTAAACAGTCTGCATAACTCCGCTGCGCAAGATATCAATGTCGCCGTGACGCTGTATGATGGAGACGCAGAAATCCTTAAGGCGGATGTCAGCATGCTTGGTACAGTATTGCCACAATATATGGCGGCGCTGTATTTTACGCAGGCACAAATGTCGAAAAATCATGTGAATGTCGAATGGACAGGCGTGCGTTTTTTAAATAGCGCCCGTATTTGGACGCGTGATGAATGTAAGGATTATATGCAAGACGCGCTGGCCAAGCATATCAAAGCGGACCAACATAAAGATATTTTCAAAGTCATCGCAGCGGCCAATGAAACGCTGGTCAATATGCCGCAATCATCGACGCCGCCAGAGTTGAAGGAAGCCGTTGATGATTATGCTGCGCGCTTAGCCGCTGTTTTTATTCGTGAAACGGCGCATGTGCAATCGCCTGAGATAACTGCGGCGGGGCATCCTGTCGCGCGTATAAAAGCGACGGTGAAAAAGCTATTTCTTTAAAATTGGGATTATGCGTGGATGGATTCTCAAAAATCTAGTCTTCCTAATATTTCTATGCTACTAAACGATTAGTTCAGATAAAATGAAGTGGGAAAGTTATGACAGCGACCAAATTTGATGTATTAGGCGTCGGCAATGCGATTGTGGATGTATTAACACATGCGAGCGAAGAATTCATCGCCGATCAACATGCAAAATACGGCATGATGAAAGGGGCAATGACCCTAATTGACACAATGCGCGCCGAACAGCTTTATAGCGATATTGCGCAGGCGACAGAAATGTCAGGTGGTTCAGCCGCGAATACGATTGCCATCGTTGCTGGCCTAGGTGCGTCAGCTGCCTTTATCGGTAAAGTCGCGGAAGATCAACTAGGTGATGTTTTTGCCCATGACTTGAAAGCGACAGGCGTTCATTTCTCGACACCACGCTTGAAACAGCATTTGCCAACAGGTCGCTGCTTTATTTTGGTTACACCAGATGCACAGCGTACAATGAACACTTATTTGGGCGCAGCGGCTGAATTTGAAGCAGAAGATGTTCAAGAAGACATCGTTTCTGCAGCTAAAGTTTCCTATATGGAAGGTTACCTATTTGATAAAGACGCCGCGAAAGATGGCTACCGCCGTGTATCAGAAATCGCCCGTGCCAATGGCCGTGAAGTGGCCTTAAGCTTATCAGACCCATTCTGCGTTGAACGCCACCGTGAAGACTTCCAAGATTTGGTTGAACATCATGTTGATATCGTTTTCGCGAATGAACAAGAAATCATCGCACTATACCAAACAGAAACATTTGAACAGGCACAAGAAATTGTCCGCGGCAAATGTAAATTGGTTGTGTTGACACGCGGTCCAAAAGGCTCAGTCATTCTTTGTGGTGATGAAACAATTGTTATTGATGCGGTTGAACCAGTCGAACTTAAAGATACAACAGGCGCAGGTGATGCCTATGCCGGTGGTTTCCTATACGGTTACACCAATGGCTATGGCTTAAAAGCTTGTGGCGACCTTGGGTCACTTTTGGCGACTGAAATCATTTCACAAATGGGTCCGCGCACGGATAAAGACCTTAAAATCTTTACAGAGCAGCTTAAGCAAGCATCCTAAGCCCTGACAAATTACGATTTATATAAACAAAGCGGAGATTGACATATTTCCGCTTTGTGCTATTGTAAGGGCATGAATATTTCATTTGGTGCAGATTTAAATGCTAAGGCATATGCCGCGCAATCAGGCGCAGGTAAAGTGTTGCGCCAAGTTAATCTATCTCCATCATCGCTTCGACGAATTCAGCGCTAAACAATCTTCACGGCTATATCATATACATTGGTCTGTCTGTCGTTATTGGTTAGCGCAAAATATTTTCATTCATTCAGAACATAAATATTTATTCAAAGGAGTAAGACGATGTCTTCTAAAACAAATTATACATTCGGCGCCGAAGGTTATGAAACGCAGATCGTTATTGCGGATATTCCAACGGCGGGTGGTTTAAAAGCAATCTTTAATCAAGGGAGCTTAAAGGTGTTTATTAATCTTCAAAGTGAACAACCTAATGACTACTGGCCGACTTTTTTCTCGAGTAATGGCGGCTTGGTTTTAACCGATGGTTCACCAAGAAACGGTGCGGTAGAGTCTTTAACGTTAGAGAAAATCGGCGAGGGGAAATTTGCATCAAAGCCTGATGCACCAATCGGGGCGTCTATAGCGTTGGATCTTTCGAACTTAAATTAAGACGGTACAATTGGCTATCAAGGCAACTATAAATTTGGATCCTGTCAGCAAAATGCCAAACTCGTATGTGTGGATAGCTATGACCATAAAATGTAATGGGGTTATGCTGCGTATTAAAAAAGAATAGTCTTTTAAAGGCCTATCATGTCAATATGATAGGCCTATATTTGCGTTGTATGAAGGGGCGTAACCATATGTCTGATTTGTTGATTTTAATTGCGGTGTCATTACCCTTAGGTGCTTTGGCGGGCTTTGCTGCGGGCTTATTTGGTATTGGCGGCGGCGCGGTCATCGTGCCCGTTCTTTATTACGTTTTCACACATATGGGCTATTATGGTGACGCGGCGATGCAGGCGGCTGTTGCGACATCATTGCTGACGATCGTCCCGACGGGGTTTGTATCGTCTTATACGCATTATAAACATGACGCGATTGATTTTAGCTGGTTCAAATTATTACTGGTCGGCATTGTGATTGGTGCGGTCTTTGGTGGGCTGTCGGCGATTGCCTTGCCGGGGGATGTGTTAAAACGCATCTTTGGGGGCATCTTGCTCGTGATGGCGTTTTTGATGTTCAAATCAAAGGCCAATACATCAGGCGTGCATAAAGAAATAAATAAAATTCTCGCTGCAGGCTTTGGACTGTTTTCGGGCGTTATATCTGCTTTGATGGGTATAGGCGGGGCAACACTGAACGTACCATTCATGGTGCAGCAGGGCGCAGCGATTAACCGCGCGATTGCAACGGCATCCGCCTTGGGCGTCTGTGTCGCGGTATCAGGCAGCTTGGTTTTCTTGTTTAATGACGTTAACGGTAATGGTGATGTGTTAACGCCATATAGTGTGGGCTATGTCAATTTTGTCTCTGTGCTGTCGATTATCTCGCTCAGTATGTTTACCGCAAAAAAGGGGGCGAAGCTCACACATAAGATGGATGCGCAGAAACTGAAAAAAATCTTCGCGATTTTTATGATGCTAGTTGCGCTAAAAATGCTGTTCTAAACCCTTTTTCTTGACATATTGCTGCGCTGTTGTTTATAAAAGATGCTTATAAAAAAAAGTAAACAGGGTAAGACAATGACTTATAATCTAGGCGAAATGGTCGAAGGCAAAGGCGTATTCATGGGATGCGTGCCTTTATTCAAAAATTTTGGTTTAACACAAGCATTTAACGTTTTTGCGGCGCCAGGTGATTTCATGGGCGCGGATAAAACGCCGATGCAAGCACAGTTTAACGAAGCCGTTGAATTTGTCTCACTGCTTGATAGTTTCCATGAAAATCAAGGTTTAGCTATCGCATCAGAAGAAGCTTTATATGAGACGTATAAAGCGGGTGCATATAACGGTGAGTGGGTCTTGCCAAGCTATACAGCGATGAAAAAAGCCATTGCCGCGAACCGTAATGAAGGCGAATTTAAAGATAGCTACGCGAAAGCTGGCTTCCTCACATTTGAAGGCCCTGAATATTATTGGGTCTTGCGTGATGATGAAAACTGCCCTGAAGCCGCAAATATGTTCTGTGTTGATACGGAGCGCTTCTTAACAAAAACGGTCGACGAGAAACCAGAAGCATCTATGCGTTTAATGCGTTTTGAGCCAGCTTAAGAAGGTTCAAATTCAGATAAATAAAAAGGCCTTTCAAATGAAGGCCTTTTTTTGTGTCTTAATTAAGCCGCAGATGCGTAAGCAAACATATGTGTGTTGCGCCACATATCTTCAAGCACGGCGGTTAAACGCTCAATATCTTCAAGGCTATGCGATGCTGTTGCGGTTAGGCGCAAACGCTCAGTCCCCTTAGGTACTGTCGGATAGTTAATTGGCTGTACATATAGGCCAAATTCATTGATCAGAATATCGGTCACTTGTTTGCAGCATTTTGCATCACCAACAACAAGCGGAACAATATGGCTGTCGCCCTTCATGTAAGGCAATTCAGCTTTCTCAAATAATTCCTTCATATAGGACACATTGCGGATCTGACGTAGACGCTCTTCACGCGATGTCTTCAGATGCTCAATACTCGCCAAAGCACCTGCCAAGACCGCAGGCGGAAGGGATGTTGTGAAGATAAAGCCTGATGCATATGAACGAATAGCATCAATCACACTGGCTTTACCCGTGATGAAGCCACCCATAAGACCATAGGCCTTACCAAATGTACCTTCAATAATGTCAATGCGATCCATCAAACCGCGCTCTTCAGCTACGCCGCCGCCGCGTGGGCCATAAATACCCACCGCATGCACTTCATCAAGATAGGTCATCGCGTTATATTTGTCGGCGAGGTCACAAATCTCTTCGATTGGCGCAATATCACCATCCATTGAATAAACAGATTCAAACGCAATAATCTTTGGTGCATCTTTTGGCGCTTCACGCAGAAGATTCTCCAAATGCTCAAGATCATTGTGGTTGTAAACATATTTTTGGCAGCGTGATGATTTAATACCATGGATCATCGATGCGTGGTTGAGCGAGTCAGAAAAGACCAAGCAACCCGGCAATAATTTTGCGAGTGTGCTGAGTGCGCCTTCATTGGCGACATAGCCTGATGAAAAGACGAGGGCAGCTTCTTTGTTGTGAAGGTCTTTTAGCGAGTCTTCGACTTGTTTGTGGTAAATCGTTGTGCCTGAAATGTTGCGTGTGCCGCCAGCGCCAGCGCCTGAATGCGCAGTTGCTTCCTGAACAGCCGCAACAACTTTTGGGTGATGCCCCATACCCAGATAATCATTGCTGCACCAGATGGTCACTTCTTTTTGTGAACCGTCTTCTTTATGCCAGATAGCCTTAGGAAATTGACCGACGATACGTTCCATCGTCATGAAAACGCGGTAACGGCCTTCGTCCTTTAATTCACTGACTTTATCTTGGAAAAATGCATTATAATCTATGTCTGCCATGGTGCATACTCTCTGTTCAGACGGGGTGTCATATTTATGGTTTCTTTTCTAGGTTTTTTTATGCCTTATTTCAAATTCATTAGCAAGGTGTTATACTCTCTTGCTTTAATTTTAATTGCTCATTTGTTGATAGTGTAAAAATGCTGATCGTTTTTGGTTCTCTATGTATGGATTTCTTTCTGGAAGTGGATAAACATCCCACGGACCAGACCCCTGTCACAACCACTATGTTTGAAACGCATCCAGGTGGGCGCGGCGGTAATCAGGCGCTCGCGGCGCTGCGTATGGGGCCAAAAACCGCTGTTGTTGGCATGGTCGGTGATGACCCGATTGGTAAGAAGCTATCTGATAAGCTGCGCATGGAAGGCGTTATCGCATCTGGCATTGGTAAGTCTGACAAACCGACAGGCACAAATTCAGTTGCGATTGATGCGGCGCAGTCGATGCGTATTTACCAAGCGATGGGCGCAAATAGCGATGCCACGGCAGAGCAAATTCCCGATGAAATTTTGAACGAAGCGGCTTTTGTTTTGCTGCAGATGGAATTGCCCGAAGAAGAAAATTATAAGCTCATGCAGCGCGCGAAAGAAAACGGCGCAAAGATTATGCTAAACCTCGCGCCGATGAAAATGATCCCGCGTAAATTCCTAAGTATGATTGATTATCTGGTTGTTAATCAGCATGAAGCCAAACAAATCGCCATCGCGACAGAAATGGACCGCCGTAATAACGCGGTTATCATCGCAAGCGGTTTGGCAAAAGAGGGGAATTTGACCTGTATTGTGACCTTGGGTGAAAAGGGCTCAGTCGCGGTTACGGCAGATGGACAATCATGGGGCGTGCCTGCTTTAACGCTTGATGAAAAACCAAAGGCAAAAGAACTTTGGGGCGCAAGTGATTCCTATTGCGGGACATTGGCTGCCTGTCTTTATAACAATATGCCGATTGAGCAGGCGATTAGATATGCAGCCGTCGCAGGATCGCTAGCGTGTAAAAAAGCGGGGGCGCAATCCTCTTATGCTTATTTAGATGATATAGAAGCCGCACTGAAGGATTTTCCGCAGGCGAACCCAGCGACGTAACAATAGAATATTTAGTGCTGTGTGATTAGCTTAAATGGCTGTTGACCATTTCGGCGATTTCGTCTGCTGTGTAATCATGTTCCGCGGCAATTTCTTCAAAGACGATACGCGTAATTAATTCACCAAAATCTTCTTCCATCTCAGCCCAATAATCAATAATCGCGCGGCGGTAAAGGATTAAGCAGTCGTTTTCTGTCGCGTTTTTAGATTCAATACCTGGGGAAATTTCAGCGCCAGATTTTAGGAATAGCAAAATCTCATAGGGGTCATTGGCATCAAGCTGTTGTTCGATGTCCTCATTTGCGAAATCTTCGACCGCGAATTCTAGGTCTTTGCAAAAGGCTGCAAATTCATCGGGAAGGTTTTCAACCGCGTCACGTGCAAGTACCAAGATATCTTCTTCACTTGGTGGCACGGAAAAATTCATGATAATTTCTTTGCGATTTGCCTGCATAACAGTCAGTTCCTGAAAAAAGCTTGCGAAATATGTTTAGACTTTTAATTTAATATTTTTTATGCCCGCTTGCCAATATTTATAAAGACGATCTATCCACTGCACACAGAATAATTCACATCATCACATTATTATGTCTATTTTGTCATAATTTAATTGAATTTTTGTGTAATTACCTTTACTAATTACAGCATATAAAAAAATAGGAAAAAAATGGGAAAGTCTGCACGCAATCATATCGATAAGCTGCAAAAGCTTGATGCGTATGAACGTAAATTGTTATTTGCGTTAAAGGCGTATCCGGGCAAAACCATTCATAAAGATAATTGGTATGCGATGATGGACCAAAACATCACGCCGCAAATCTTCCAAAATTATGCTGATAAATTAGTGCGCGCGGGGCTCGTTACCATCACTACGCCGTCCGATAAAGTCCCAAGTTATCGCTTGACCAAGGCGGAGGATATCCCAAATTTCTTTGTCGCCGAAATTCCACCATTGGATGATGATGAGCAGAATGAAAAATTCATTACCCTAGAACCAATAGGTGGGGTAGAGGATTTAAACATCCGCTTTGTGATGCGCACGAAGGATTTGTTTAAATATAATTTCTTACCAGGGCGCCAAGGCATTTTCCGCTTTCAAGATGTTCAGCCATCGCTTGAAGAGTTCAGAATATTAGATAAAGTGCCGCAAAAGACCATTTGTGTTGAACCTATATTCGCCTTTAGCGTAAAGCGTGATGCGGCCTTTACCATTGCATCGGCCATGCATAATAAGTCGAACCTCGTGCGTTTAATTGGCGGCAATTATCATGGTGTCGTTGAAAGTACAGCGAATAATAACAGCCTAAAATGCGACTCGATTTATCGTTTTAAAATTCTGCCGACATTCTCACCGATATCGCCAACAGCATTTATTGCAAGCCCGAATGAAATTTATAATCCTCATGCGGCAGGTATGAGCTTTGCGGATAAATTGCAGCAATATGCCATTCCATCGCAGCATCAGAAGACGGTGATGAATGAAGCGATGCGCGTTCAAACATCGGCGGGGCCATTTATTCGCCCGAAAGCCAATGATAATAAATTTATTATAAGTATTGATGATGCGGGCACACAATGTATTGATGACGCCTTTACCTTGGAACGCCATGCAAACGGCTATACACAAGAAACCTATTTGATTGCCGTGCCGCTGATCTTTGATATGGATTCGCCTTTATATCAAGCTTCATTAAGTGTCGGGCAAACATTATATGCGGGTAAGAAAACCGTTTGCCCGACCATTCCAACGGTTTTAAGCCATGGTCATGCGTCACTGCATGCGGGGCAGGATTGTCCAGTATTGGTTGTGCGCTCCGAATATGATTTAGACGGCCGCCTACTTGATTTGGACTTCAAACAGACCTTCCGTGCCGATGTTGTGCGTGTGAACAAAAACATTACGCCGCAGGAATTTAAAGCCGCCATTAAAGCCAATGATAAACGCTATACCGTGTATCAAGATTTTATGGATGCACGCCGCGCCTTGTCACAAAAGTCTGCTATGACTCCGCTGCGTTCTATATTCAACGCCTGCGCTGAAACAGGTGTGATTGATGCGAATATTGTCGCGGATCGTATGGTGCATGCCAATGCCACAGCAGGGAAATGGTTCGCGGAAAAAGGCATCTTTGCTGGCTATCGCAATATGGGGCTGAATATTACACCGTCCAGCTATGATGTGCTGCGTTATAAAATATCGAATATGAATCATGTTCTGGGGCAAATCCTTCCTGTACTCGGGGCGGATTGCAGTGCCAAACATCTTGAAACGCTGCTGAATGAGGCGGATAAAATCGGTAAGAAGAATGAAATCGCAGGGCTAATCCATGCAAGCCGTGTGATGCAATCACAATATTGTGCGGTTAATCGTGGCCATATGGATTTGGGCGTTTCGGCCTATGCAACTGTGTCATCCGCGGCGCGCCGTCATGTCGATTATATCAATCAAACGCGTTTATTTACTGAACTCGGAATTAAAATCAACGGTGCAGAGCGTTTATTTGAGCGTGACTATGTACAAATGGTTTGTGACCATCTTAATGATGTGCAGCTTCGTCACACAGTTTTCTTCCAAGAAGGCAATCAACGCCGCGATCGCGCGATTATGAGTGAGCTTTCAGAAAGCATTGAGCCTGTACAGATCGCTGAAATTACGGGACAATCCGTATTGCTGCGCTATACTAATTATCCGGTGAGTGAATATTTTAATCAGGCAGCATTGCAAGGTTTAGGTGCAATTATTGATCAACCGCGCCAAGAATTAGTCATACCATCATATATTAGCGGTTTGCCTGAACGTCGTTATGCGCTAGGGCAGGTGATGTATTTACACATCAATAAAGACGCCGCACAAACTGGCGCTGCACCATTTTATGGTTTTAAAATAAACCCTTTAATTCATTTGGCTTAGGCTGCGTTATGTGGCATCATAACCTTGTATCTCATTCAGGTGCGCATTTTCCATTAATTTTATAATTCGTTTTTATTGTCAGTAATAAATTCGTAACTTTTCTATATTAAAATATTCTAATGGTAGCTTTAAGGTAGGTTAGATGTCATATACGCTCGATCGCGCATCGGTATTGGTCGTTGAAGATATGGTTCCAATGGCGATGTTAACAAAACGCATATTACATACATTCGGTTTCAAGGATGTTTATGTTGCCCATGATGCCGAAACAGGTTTCGAGTTATTCCAAAAACATGCACCAGACCTTGTTATCGCCGATTGGATTATGGGTGATATGTCAGGGCTAGACCTTGTGAAGTTAATTCGCCGTGATCCACTTTCTAAAAATTCATATGTACCAGTTATCTTGATGACTGGTTTTTCGCATAAATTACGTGTGATGCAGGCGCGTGATATTGGCGTGAGTGAGTTTTTGGTTAAACCATTTACGGCAAAGGATATGTATGCGCGTATCCTGCAGGCAATTGAGAAACCACGTCAATTTGTCGATAACGGCGATTTTTTTGGGCCTGACCGCCGCCGTAAGCGTGTTGTACAGGCTTATGATGGACCAATGCGCCGTTATGACGATACAGGTGAATAATAAGTTTCATTAACAAAGCGGCAGAAAAATAACAACAAATAGCCAAGCGTGTGAAGTATTCTAATCCCCCTAATAGTTTAAAAGAAAAAGTCGGCTCAGGTGGCATACCTGTGGAACGCATTGAACGTGCAGAAACCGTTATCGCGGAAAGCAAGGCGGAGTTTTCAACCTATATACAGCAAGCCGTTAAAGATTTAGAGCAGGTCAGCCAGATATCTTTAGAGGATGATATCTGGGCAGAGCGTGAAGACTATACAAAAATTGTCATGAGCATGAAGGCACATGGCAAAATGTTTGGCTACCCCCTTGTGACGGCGCTGTCTTACGAAGTTTTGCAGGTGTTAGATGTCTGCGAGAAGTTTAATGCCGATATGCTCGATATATTACTTGCCTATAAACAAAGCCTGAAACTTATCGCCGATAACAAAATGGTTCAGATGAATGCAGACGGTGCAAAAGACATTGTTAATGCACTTTGTGCCGCCTGCGGCCGTTATTTACAAAAATACAGTTTTTAAGCGGCTTTTGTGATCGCTTCAAGCTTTGCGAGAATTTCGTCTTTGCTTGGGTAGGATGACTGTGCGCCCAGTTTCAAACAGGCCAATGACCCCGCAATCGCCGCAAATTGTAAGGCATCCGCAAAGCTATATTGGTTATAAAGTGCGCTACAGAATGCGCCTGTGAAGGCATCACCTGCGCCTGTGGTATCAACAATCTCTTCTGGTTTTAACTTTAGCGGTGTCGCTTTGTGGATTTGTTGATCCGTTGTGATGGCATAAACACCTGCGCCGCCGAGGGTGACAATGCAGTTTGTGTTTAGCTTTGCCGCAATGGCTGCGGCTTGGCTTTGGCTGTCTATATCTGCGGCATTGCCTGTTAAATGCATATAAACTTTTTCAGCTTCGCCTTCATTGAGGACAAGATAGTCAACATCATCAAATAAACCATCGACAAATACATCTGGGGCAGGGGCGATGTTTAATAATGTGCGTGCACCCTTGCTCTTCGCATATTTCA
>JASBUS010000013.1 GCA_030147745.1 Alphaproteobacteria bacterium | reverse complement strand
CGGTGCCTCGCCGAAAACGATGGATTCTGAGATTACATCCATTATTGAAGGTGCCGTTGCACGCGTTGCGGGTGTAGAAAACATCGAATCCTCTAGTGAAGAAAATAATATGCGGATGCGCGTTGAGTTTGCGCCGGGGACGAATATTGATATTGCCTCAAGTGATGTGCGTGAAGCCGTAAACCGTGTGCAGCGTCAATTGCCAGATGATATTGATCAGGTCTTGGTCATTAAGGCTGATGATGATGCGCGCTCGATTATTGAATTATCGGCCTATAGTGATGTGCTGCGCAAAGATGTTTTGGCGGAGCGCATTGAAAAAGACGTTGCACCTGAATTTCAATCCATCCCCGGTGTGGCAGAAGTCCGCATTGAAGGTGACCAGCCGCGCGTGATGCGTGTGCTGTTGAACCCTGCAAAAATGGCGGGGTATAAATTATCGGCCTCAGAAGTTATAGACGTTTTGCGCAATGTTAATTTTGATGTCCCTGCAGGCAGCTATGAGTCTGATGATCAGGAATTATTGGTGCGCGTGCTTGGGTCAATTTATGAACCTGATAAGCTGCGCCGTATTCATATACGTGATGATATCCGCATTGAAGATGTCGCCGAAGTTTTCTTTGAGCCAGAAGAAGCTGAAAGCTATTCCATGTTAAATGGCCGTCAGGTTATCGGCCTTGGGATTGTGCGTCAGGCGGGTGAAAATACTATTGCGATTGCGGAAGAAGTACAAAAGCGTCTGGACCGCATTAACGCCAAAAGCAGCGATTATCACATCGTCAAAACATCAGACGATTCCATCTATATTGTTGGGGCGCTACGTGATGTTGTGCAGACTTTGATTATCGCGATTATCATTGTTTTGGTGGTGATTGCGCTGTTCTTGGGGCAAGCACGTGCAGTGCTTATCCCTGCGGTAACCATGCCGATTTCATTGCTTGGGACGCTCGCCGCAATCTGGCTTTTTGGCTTTTCGATCAATTTGCTGACGTTGTTAGCCTTGGTGCTGGCAACTGGTTTGATTGTTGATGACGCGATTGTCGTGCTTGAAAATATTCAGCGTCGCCGCGGTGAAGGGCTTAAGAAAATGGCCGCCGCAGTGCTTGGTACGCGTCAGGTGTTTTTCGCGGTGATTGCGACAACGGTGACTTTGGTCGCTGTATTCGCGCCGATAGCATTTTTGCCGGGGGAAAGCGGCGGGTTATTCCGTGAATTTAGTTTGGTATTGGCTGTAGCAGTGATTATCAGTTCATTTGTTGCCGTTACTCTATGCCCTATGATGGCATCACGTCTGCCGCATTTATCAGATGAAAATCCGTTTTTAGCGGCCATTCGTCGCCGTTTGGATGGTATTGGTAAGGCTTGTGCCGATGCATATTTACGTTCATTGCATGTATTGATTAAGCGCAAAATTCTGGCGCTAATTATTGCCTGCGTCATTGCCGCAGGCGGTGCGTTTAGCTTCTTCGCGCTTGATCAAGAATTATTGCCGCAGGAAGATCGTGGCGCGATACGTGTGTTTTTGACTGGGCCAGATGGCGCATCACTTGGTTATGCCGACCGTCAGGCACAGATGGTTGAAGATATATTGCGCGATTATCAGGACAAAGGCCTAATCACGGATATTTATAGTATTATCGGACGATGGGATAAAAACCGCGCCTATATTGTAGCGTCTTTAAAACATTGGGATGAGCGCAAGATTAGCCAGATGGATTTGGCAAAAGAGATCAATGCCCGCCTGACGGATATTCCAGGGGCGCAAATACGGGTCATTCAGGATAGCTCACTTAATATTCGCGGCAATGGCGCGGGTATTGAAATTGCCTTGCTTGGCAATGAATATGAAGAGATTTATGAAACGGCATTGAGCTTCTCTGAAGAGTTACAAAAACGGATCAGCGCCTTAGATGACGTGCGTATTCAGTTTGATAGCTCGCAGCCTGAATTATCGTTCAATATTGACCGCGAACGCGCTAATGATTTAGGGGTACCGCTTAGCCGTATTTCAGACACGCTCAGAATTATGGTCGATCGTTATGACCTGCTTGATCTAAGTATAGAAGACCAAGCCGTACCATTGATGGTTGGCTCATCTTACGGGGTGATTAATGACCCAGGTGATTTACTGAATATATTTGTGACCAACACCAATGATGAACTTGTGCCTTTAAGTGCGCTTGTGCATGTCGAGGAGCGTGGCGTCGCCGCTGAACTTGACCGTCATAAGCAGCGTCGCGCCATTGATTTGGATTTGGGCGTTAAACCGGGGACACCATTGGGCGATGTGATTGCCGAGGTTGAGGCTGTTGCGGCAGAAGTTTTGCCAACTGGCATCACGCTTCATTTAATGGGCGAGGCAGCGACATTAGAAGAGTCTTCTTATGAAACATTGCTGACATTCATGATTGCGTTGTTGATTGTCTTTTTGGTTTTGGCGGCACAGTTTGAAAGTATCGGCAGTGCATTGATTGTTATGTTCACTGTGCCGTTTGGCTTGGCCTCTGCTGTGTTTGTATTAATGCTAACGGGACAGTCATTGAATTTATATAGCCAAATTGGTTTTGTTCTGTTGGTCGGTTTGATGACCAAAAACGCGATTTTATTGGTCGAATTCATGGATCAATTACGCGATGAAGGCCATGACGTGAAAAGTGCAATTATCGAAGGGGCGCGCATTCGTCTGCGTCCCGTTGTGATGACCGTGCTTTCAACTGTATTAGGTGCGCTGCCTTTGGTGTTAAGTGAAGGCCCGGGTGCAGAGGCGCGTAATGCGATTGGCTGGGTCGTCTTTGGCGGGCTTGGTTTGTCGGCGATATTTACGCTTTATTTAGCGCCGCTTGGCTATGCACTGCTTGCACCATTTATTAAACCGCGCGCTCATGCGGGTAAAATTTTGGAAGAACAATTAAAAGAGGCCGAGAGCGATGCGCTATAAATTTTTGCTAATGGTTGGCTGCAGCGCTTTATTATCTGCCTGTAGCGTTGGGCCTGATTATCAGAAACCTGAACGTGATTTGCCGCCAAATTTTGTCGCATCGGACGTCCTTAGTGTTTTAAATACGGATTACGGTCAGCGCGGCGTTTTACCGCTGTGGTGGATGGGGTTTCATGATGATGTCTTAAATAACCTTGTTGAGCGCGCGATTAATAATAACCTTGATATCGCAGCGGCTTATGCACGTGTTAAAGCGGCCGAAGCTGAAGTTCAATTGGTGGGTGCAGATGCGCGTCCAACGATAGATGCAAGCGTGAGCGGCGGAGCTGAGGCGGGGCGTGATTTTCGTCCATCGCGTGATGATGCGACAGAAACATCATTAAGCGGCGCAATTGGCGTGGCTGTGCCATTAGATGTATTTGGGCAAACGCGCCGCGCAGTAGAAGCTGCGCAATATGCCTATATGCGCGCTGAAGATGAATTACAAGGCGAGGTGCTTGATGTTAGTGCGGCGCTAACGGCAGAATATTTGGGGTTACGTGGGCAGCAGCGTCAATTGGCGCTGCTTAATCAGTCCATCGCCTTGCAAGAAAAGACGCTAGATATTGTGAAGGCGCGTTTTGAAAGTGGCCTTGCGCCCGAATTAGATTATCAGCGCGCGATTGCATCGGTACAAAGCTTGAAAGCAAGCGTCCCGCCATTATTAGAAGATTTACAAAATAAGCGTAACCGCATCGCTGTGCTCACGGGGCAGTTCCCCGGCTATTATGAGGCCTTACTACGTGAAGAGGGCGGCATTCCTGTCTATCAGGCGGCAATACCAACGTTAATGCCGCTTGCGGTTGTGAATGCGCGCCCTGATGTTCGGGCCGCTGAAGGTCGCTTGAAAGAAGCCACCGCCAATATCGGCGTTGCTGAAGCGGCTTACTACCCAAGTTTTTCACTGAGCCAGTCATTGCAAATTGGGCTAACGAATGCGAGTTCTGTGCCTGTGGCGCAGTCATTGATTGCGTCATTTGCGGCGCTGATTTCACAAACGCTTAGTTATGGCGGTGGGCGCGGCGCAAGGCTGGATATCGCAAAGGCTGAGGCTGAAGAGGCACTTGCCAATTATGACCTTGCATTGCGTGAAGCGGTTGAGGATGTTGAGCTGGCGTTAAATGCGATTAAAGCATCAAGCGCGCGTCAGGATTATCTTTCTAAATCCGTTGCAGCGAGTGCGCGCAGTTTCCATCAGGCGCAGACGTTATATCAGCAGGGTTTGATTAGCTTCCTTGATGTGGTTGATGCACAGCAAGATCTCGCGAATGACGAACAGCGTTTAGCTGCCGAACAGACTGATTACGCAACAGAAATTGCCAATCTGTTCAAGGTGCTTGGCGCAGATGTGCCAAGCAAAACCCGATAAATATATTTAGTGATATGTGCGGTAAAGAGACACTAATTCGCCCTGAATATTGACGCGTTCAGGTTCCAAATAGCGTGTTTGATATGCGCTATTTTCAGGAATAAGTGCAACCATGCCATTTTTGCGGCCGAGCCGTTTAAGGGTCACTTCTTCCCCATCAACAAGGGCGACGACGATTGTACCGTCACGCGCAGTTTGGCAGCGTTTAATAATAACGATGTCTTCATCGTTAATGCCAGCTTCAATCATGGAATCGCCATCCACGCGCAGGGCGTAAAACTGACCCGCGCCGAGCATTGAAGCAGGCATTTCAAAATATTCGCCTTCATTACGAATGGCTTCAATTGGTGTACCTGCTGCAATTTTACCGTAAAGCGGGATTGGTTCAACGCGGGATGATGGCGTGAATATACCGTTATCTTGTTCAGCGGCGGCATTGGCTTGCGCCTTTGCTTCGGCGTTATAATTCTCAGGCAGCTTTACAACTTTTAAGGCGCGTGCGCGGTTTGGAAGGCGTTCCAAATAGCCGCGCTCAACAAGTGCCGTGATCAAACGGTGAATACCTGATTTAGACTTCAGCCCAAGTGCATCACGCATTTCATCAAAGGAGGGCGCAATATCGCCTGCTTCAACACGTTCATGGATAAACAGGAGCAAATCTCTTTGTTTTTTTGTCAACATGGCTCAATCTCTGGTTTTTATTTGTCTCTGTTCACTTTATTACGGCGCCTTATGTCGCTTACCTATGCTTATAGGCTGCGCTCCATATGTCTTGTTCTAAAGTAAACAGCAACAAATTATCTGTAGTTGTAGAATCAATCTATTCTCATTATGTTCTATTAATGTTCTTTTGTAAAGGCTTTAATCATGATGTTGTCATCCCGAGGAAGGTCGAGGGGGCTTGGATGGTCGCAAATAGTAAAGATCTCTCCACTTCGGTCGAGATGACAGGAGCGTTAAAGCTCGGTTAAGTCAATCATCCCGCGCATAAAGCTTTCCCCGATGAGGAAGCCGTTATAGCCTTTTTTATAGAGAGCCTCGATGGTTGCACGCTCTTGTATGCCGCTTTCTGCGATTTTTATCGTGTCGGCGGGGAGTGTGTCATAAAGGACATCAAACATATTGATATCGACATCAAGCGTTTTTAGGTTGCGTGAATTTATGCCAACCATTTCTGGATTAAGCTTTAGGCAGCGTTCAATTTCTTCGGCGTTATGCGTTTCAAAAAGTATGTCTAAGTCATAAGCGCGGGCGGTGTCGGTAAGCTCTTTGGCTAGGCTATCATCTAGCGCCGCCATAATAATTAAAATGCAGTCTGCGCCCATAGCACGGCTTTCAATGATTTGATAGGGATCGACCATGAAATCCTTGCGGATCATCGGCAGGGTAATAGCTACGCGGGCGGCGTTAAAATCATCATCAGTGCCTTGGAAATAGGGCGTATCTGTCAGGACGGAGACGCAGGCTGCACCCTTGTCTTGATAGGCTTTGGCTGTGGCGACGGGGTCAAAATCTGTGGCGATTAAGCCTTTGCTCGGTGACGCTTTTTTGACTTCGGCGATGACGGCGGCTTGGTTTTGCGCGTTTTTGGCTTTGATTGCATTGATGAAACCGCGCGGCGCCGTTTGCATTTTGGCGCGGGATTCTAATTCGGTGATAGATATAAGCTGCTTTTGCGCGGCGACATGTACGGCTTTATCGGCGCATATTTTGGCAAGAACACTCATGCAACATAGTCCTTATAGCTTGTCATGACATCCAAGGCTTTGTGGGTATCAAGGCTTTGGCTCATCATTTCTATGGCTTCAGCTTTTGTTTTTGCTTTGCCCGTGATTAATGCGACCGCCGCGGCATTCAGTAATGCGATATCGCGGTATGCAGATGGTTCACTATGAAGTAGGTGGCTAAGCGCAGCGGCGTTATATTCAGCATCGCCGCCTTTAAGGTCTTCAGGAGCGCAGCGCATGAGGCCGAAATCTTCTGGCGTGATTTCAAATTCGCTGATGCAGCCATTGGCGTTGAGTGCGGCGACGAAGGTTTTGTCGGTTAGGGTAATTTCATCCATGCCATCGGCGCCATGAACGACCCATGCGCCTTTGCAGCCGAGGGTTTTGAGCGCTTCGGCCATGGGGCGGCACCATTTTTTATCGAATACGCCAATCAATTGGTAATCTGCGCGGGCAGGGTTAGCGAGTGGGCCGAGGAGGTTGAATATAGTGCGGAAACCAAGTTCCTTACGAATTGGCACAACATGGCGTACGGCGTGGTGATGTGCAGGTGCCATCAGAAAGCAAAAGTTGAGGTCTTTAAGCGCGCTTTCAAGTTTTTCACGTGGGACGTCAAGGTTTATGCCGAGGGCTTCATAACAATCCGCTGTGCCTGATTTTGAACTCGCGGCACGGTTACCATGTTTGGCAACGGGGATGCCTGCACCCGCGCAAATGAGCGCAACGGCAGATGAAATATTATAGCTATGTAGACCATCACCGCCTGTACCGCAGCAATCAACACTGCCTGTGGGCGCTGTGATGCTATGGGCATGGGCGCGCAGGACATTGGCCGCTGCGCTGATTTCATCTGCGGTTTCGCCGCGCATGGTGAGGGCTGTGATGAATGACGCCATCCAGACAGGGCTTGCTTCGCCGCGCATGATATAATCAATCGCGCTTTGCATTTCATCGGCGCTGAGTATTTCGCCCTTAACGGTTTTATGAAGGATGTCTTGCATAATTTGTTTATTTCTTTGTTTCGTTGATGAAGTTTTCTAGCATCTTATGGCCATATGCACTCGCGATGCTTTCAGGGTGATATTGTACGCCCCATAGTGGCAGGTCTTTATGGGCGAGGCCCATGATGAGTTTATCTTTACTGAGTGCGGTGACCTCAAGACAATTTGGTAAGGTATCTTGCGCCACGACCAAAGAATGATAACGCACAATTTCAATTTCTTCAGGAATGTTTTTAAACATCGTATGCGGCAGAATATCGATTTTCTCGGTCTTGCCGTGGATGGGCTTAGGCGCACGGACAACGTCACCGCCAAAAAACTGGCCCAAAGCTTGCATACCTAAACAGATACCGTAAAGCGGCGTAGCGGTAGCTGCGCAATGGCGAATCATCTCTAGGCTAATGCCACTTTCATCAGGCGTGCCAGGGCCCGGAGAGATGATTACGCGATCAGGGTGAAGGGCAATGGCCTGTTCGATCGTTAATTCATCATTACGGATAACTTGAACTTCTGTACCAAGATCGCCCAAAAACTGCACGATGTTGTAGGTAAAGCTATCATAGTTGTCGATAAGAAGGTTCATTTGCAAAAAAACACCTGATGTTTTAAACTCAATATGGTTAAGTGATTAATATGAATATTAAACAACGTTTACATGACTATAAATCGACTATTCAATTCTGCAAGAAAATCCGTATTTTTTTGTTCGCTTTGTGTTTGTTGATTGCTGCCGACCGCATGTGGTTGGTTGAGCTTGATACAAATGGGCAATCTGCCCCGATTTTGGCGAGCGTTGAACCTGCTTCTGGTACAGAAGAACTTTTCTCCGATATTACTTTTTCTGAATTGGCTTATGAAGAACCTGTGAAGGAATCTTTCATTGATAGCCTTAAGGCAAAATTGCCGCTTTTGGGGAATAAGGAAGAAAAAATTGCCCCTGTGGAAACGGAAGCAACACCTGAACAGCAAAGTGTTATTGTGCCTGCGCCCGTAGCGGGTAAAAAACAAATTGCGATTGTTATAGATGATTTGGGTATTGATAAGAAACATTCGCGTGCCATTGTCGGTATGGATAATTTCAAAATGACTTTGGCATTTTTGCCATATGCGGAACATGTGCAGCCGTTAATTGATACAGGTGTTAAACATG
>JASBUS010000006.1 GCA_030147745.1 Alphaproteobacteria bacterium | reverse complement strand
GCCCGGTGATGTCAGCAACACAGGCATTTCACCTTGCGCATTTAAGCCATCAAAGCTATCGCGTACAAGGTTGATAAACTCCTGCATGCGTGTCGGTGCCATAGCAAGCTGCACTTCATCACCATCACCAACCAAAGATTCAGAGAACGCCTGCTCCCAAGCTGCAGACAACGACACAAGCGGCAAGTAACCATTTGCCCCTGTATTCTTATCACAAATATGACGTGACAAGCGTGAGCGCACATGCTCGGTAATCATGGATACATTACGCGTAATCGCTGAGGCCTCGGCCACGCCTTCCAAAATAGTTGGCAAGTCACGAATAGACACACGTTCCGACACCAAATTCTGCAAGATACGCTGAAGCGCGCCAACAGAAATTTGTGATGGGATAACATCCGTAACAAGTTTCTGATATTGTTCTGGCATTTCATCAAGAAGCTTCTGTGTTTCCGCATAAGACAATAGGTCTGACATGTTATCACGCACAATTTCAGTGATATGCGTTGAAATAACTGTCGCCGCATCGACGACGGTATAACCTTTAAAATGGGCTTCTTCTTGATATTTCTCATCAATCCACATTGCAGGCAGACCAAATGTTGGTTCAACCGTATTCTCCCCTGGCAACGCAATCGCATCGCCCGATGGATCCATAATCATAAACATAGTTGGACGCACTTCGCCGCGGCCAGCCTCAACCTCTTTAATCCGTACAACATAGCTATTACTTGGCAATTGCAAGTTATCTTGAATACGCACGGACGGCAGAATATAGCCCATATCTTCAGCGAACTGACGACGAAGACCTTTAATTTGATCGGTAAGTTTGTTTTCACCTTGAACAAGTGAAAGAAGATTATAGCCAAGCTCAATACGAATAATATCCATCGCCAAGGTTTGAGAGATTGGCTCTTCCGCTGGGCGTCCTTCTATGCCACCTTCAGCGCCACCTTGCTTGCGCGCCTCAAGCGCTTTAAGTTCAGCCTTTTCATGTACAGCTTTTTGTTCATATGTATAAGCGAGATAAGACAATCCACCAACAGCCGCCGACAGAATAAAAAATGGCACAAAAGGAATCCCCGGTGAAACCGCCAAAACAAAAAGCATGAATGAGCTCATCGCAATCGCTTTAGGATATTTCGCAAATTGCGCAAGAAGAATTTTATCCGCCGTGCCATCAACACCAGCTTTGGTTACCAAAATACCTGCTGATATCGAAACCATCAATGCAGGCACCTGCGAGACCAAGCCGTCACCAATCGTCAGTAAGGTATAGGTTGCCGCAGCCTCGCCTAATGACAAGCCCTTCATACCCGCGCCGATGATAATGCCGCCGATGACGTTTACAACCGTAATCAACAACCCCGCAATCGCATCACCGCGCACGAATTTCGCCGCACCATCCATCGCCCCGAAGAAGGTACTTTCTTGTTCCAATTCCTTACGGCGCGTCTTTGCCTCATCTTCAGTAATTAGGCCTGCGGATAAATCAGAATCGATCGCCATTTGCTTACCTGGCATCGCATCCAATGTGAAACGCGCGGCAACTTCAGCAATACGCCCCGAACCCTTGGTAATAACCACGAAATTCACGATAATCAAAATCGCAAAAACAATACCACCAACGACGTAATTATCACGGATGATGAACGACCCAAAGGCCGAAATAATCGCCCCCGCAGCGCCATCACCTTCATGACCGTCAGAGAGAATAAGTCGCGTAGAGGCAACGTTCAAACCCAAACGCAAAGCTGTAACAACAAGCAAGATTGTCGGAAAGGATGATAATTCCAGCGGACGGGCAATAAATAATACCGTCATCAAAATCAGAACGGAAAACGTCACCGACAGCGAAAGCCCCATATCCAGCGCGAATGGCGGCATGGGCACAAGCATGAATGACAAAATCAACAGCATACCTAGCGCGAATGCCACATCACTGCGCAATACGCCACCAAGAATACCGCCTAACGTGCCGCCGCCTGTCGTTTTAGGTGTTTCAGCCATAATCCGTTAAATACTCAATGCATTGAATGGACAAGATTCAATAGTCCAGCTACCTAAAGAACTAGATAGCCCTTATATAATAACCGTTAAGGTCAATTGACGCAAACAAGAACGAGAAATTATAGCAACAATTATTGTTTATGCTTCAGGAATATCTAAACCTTCATCACGATACTGATTGAGCTTATTGCGCAAGGTACGGATGGAAATACCCAAGATTTTCGCCGCATGTGTACGGTTGCCAAGGCAATGGTCAAGCGTATTCACAATCATATCGCGCTCAACATCTGAAATGGTGCGTCCAACTAGGTTTTCGACCGCACCAGGGTTTTTAACGGCACCTGATGCATATGGCGATTCCGCAGGTTTCGGCGTGGAATCCGCTGCGGGTTGCTGCGGCTGTGGTGGCGCTGAAGACACGCCATAACTTGACACGCCTGCAGGATCTGGGGCATTCATTGCGCCGCTGCCTGCCGTACTGCCAGAAGAGAAACTTCCCTCCTGCAACATGACAGCCTCTGGTTCAATTTCATCCTGCAGCGACATCAAAACACCACGATACATTGTGTTTTCAAGCTCACGAATATTACCGCGCCATGGATAGTTAATCAGCTTTTGTGCCGTATCATCTGAAATACGCTTTTTCGGCACGCCGTTATCTTCAGCAAATTTATCAGCGAAGAATTGCGCCAATTTAACAATATCTTCACGGCGCTCACGCAATGGCGGCAAATCAAGCGCAACAACATTTAAACGGAAATAAAGGTCTTCACGGAATTCACCTTTTTGAACGGATTCTTCCAAATTACGGTTGGAGGTTGCCACAATACGCACATCAACTTTGACATTTTCGTTACTGCCCACGCGGGTAATTTCTTTTTCCTGAATCGCACGCAAGAATTTGGCTTGCAGCTGCGGGTGCATTTCAGACACCTCATCAAGCAATAATGTGCCGCCATGGGCTTCTTCAAATTTACCTATACGGCGAGCTGCCGCGCCTGTAAACGCGCCCTTTTCATGGCCAAACAATTCTGATTCCAACAGGTTTTCAGGGATCGCTGCACAGTTAATCGCGATGAATGGGCCGTCTTTACGTTTAGATGTCTTATGAATGTAATTCGACATCACCTCTTTACCTGTCCCAGATTCGCCGCGGATTAAAACTGTGGCATCTGATGGGGCAATACGTTCAACAATTTTAAGAAGCGCCTGCATACTCGGCGCGCTTGCAATCATCGTATTGCTTTCTTCGGTGACAGCCTGCAAGACCGCCGCAATCATATCTGCATCAGGTGGCAGCGGAACATATTCCTTAGCCCCTTCACGAATAGCTTTTACCGCCGCTGTTGCGTCTGTACCAATACCACAGGCCACAACAGGCACATTAATACGTTCTTTTTCAAGATTAGTGATGAAAACACCGATTGGCTGCTTAACATCAACCATCGCCAAATCAGCGCCTTTACCATTACGCAGTGCGCCAAGGGCTTCTTCTGTATCTTCACAATGCACAACCTTCGCCCCACGACGCAGCGCGATTTTACCGGCTTCGGCAATATGACCTTCCAAATGACCAACGATCATTAAACGCATAAACTTCTCCTAGCCTTGCTTTAGAATGCGGCTTTAATCAAAATATTTAATCTGCTCCGACGGCGGAAGCAAGCTGTTTAAGATATGCTCAAGGCGACGCGGGCTTTCTTGCTTACCCATCGACACCAAAGCAGTATGGATCAAGGCACGGTTAAGCGCCTCTTCTTGTGAATTTCGCTCAAGTTTGGCAGCCATTGGAGTCAAAATAACCGTCCCCAAAATTGCACCATAAAATGTTGTTAACAACGCCACCGCCATCGCAGGACCAATCGCAGATGGATCATCAAGCTGTGCCAACATTTGCACCAAGCCGACCAATGTACCAATCAAGCCCATCCCCGGCGCAATTTCTGCGGCGCGGCGCACAATACCTGCGGAGCGTTGGTGACGCTCAACCAAAGCGCCAATCTCTTGGCTCATTATCAAATCAATATCTTGCGCAGTATAACCATCAACCAAATATTGCATCACGCGTGATAATTCAGGATCTTTTGCCACATCACCTTCAACGCGCGATAAAACCAACGGGCCATGTTTACGCACCAGCACCGCCAATTCAACCAATTGACGCGCCATAATTGATGGCACTTGCAAACGGCGGAACATCGCACGGCTAACAACTTTCCACGCACGGGCAAGCTCTTCCCCCGTATAAGAAATACTGGTCACAGCGATTGTACCGCATACAACTATCAACACAGCAGGCATATTAAAGAACTGCGCATTGCCTGAACCAAAGACAATCGCCGCCAAAATCAAGCCAATCGCAAAAAGCAGACCTAAAATTGTCGCAAAATCGACAACCAGTACCGGACGATGAATACGGATACCAGACACATCGACCTGCGGGGAGTGCCCGCCTGCTGACATTTGCGGATCTGAATTTTGTGAAGAATCGCTCATATTGATTTTTTACCTATTATTAGCGGTCAGATTTGACAATCTCCGTCATCGTAATGCCGAGTTTATCTTCAACAACCACGACCTCACCACGCGCAACCAAACGGTTATTCACGTAAATATCAATCGCTTCACCTACTTTACGGTCCAAATCAACAACCGCACCACGACCAAGCTTCAAAAGTTGAGAAACCTGCATAGTTGAACGGCCCAATACAGCAGAAATCTGTACAGGGATATCATAAATCGCTGTCACATCACCCGCCATAGGCTCGCCAGGTGCATATTCTTTACGCGGGCCTTCATTAATGAGTTCGCCCGCCATTTCATCAAGGTTGAGCGCGTCCGCCACAGTCATTGCAGCATCTTTTTCTACACCCTCGCTATCACCAGCATTCATAATATCGTCAATATTATCTTGGTTCATATCATCTTCATCACTCATTGCGCATTGCCTCCATCGTCAATATCCTGTTGATTTTGCGTATTCTCTTCCGCCGAAGCAAGTGTCTTTATCAATATATCAGCAATCTTTTCACCCATAGCCGCAGGGTCACGTATTGCACCGCCATCTTTCCACCGCATTTTCACCGCACCTGCTGACAAACTATCATCTGCTTCACACGTCAAATGTTTAGGGCGCGGTGTCATTAATGCCATGCGTGCCTCAATCTCTTCAAGATCTTCAGGACGGACCGCGACGACAATCTCATTAATCCCCTCATGCAGTTCAAATGCCATACGGATCATATTTTCTACTTCTTGCGCCCCATAATGCTCTAAAAAGACCGGAAAAGCCTTTTCGTACATTGCAAGACATAAACGTAAAACTTCACGTTCAAAAATCTCATTACGATCGACTTCAGCGCGGTAAATCTCATTATAGCTCGCCGCAATAACTTTTAATTGCTCCGCTATATATTGTTCGCGCGATGCGGCGCTATCGGCCATGGCTTTATTATAGCCATCATCATAGCTTTTCTTCTGAGCATCCGCCAATTCCTCTTCCGAGAATGTTGGCGGTGGCGGTTCAAGGTCTTCTTCCTCATCTTCTTCGGGTTCGTCAAAGCTGTGGACATCAAACATAAACTTTTGAGTACCGAATTTGGCTTTTCGTGCCTTTTCTTTTAAATCATCACCGTCCGTATTCATTAATACGATCTCATTTCTTAATAGATCATTTCGTCTTCTTCAGTGCCGCTCGCAATCACAATTTCACCACGTGATTCGAGGTCTTTCGCGACATTGACCACATATTGCTGTGCTTCTTCAACATCCTTAAGGCGAACAGGCCCCATTGCAGCCATATCTTCCTTCATAATCTTCGCTGCACGCTCAGACATATTTGAGAAGAACAAATCTTTAACTGTATCGGTTGCACCTTTAAGGGCTGTTGGCAACTTATCCTTATCAACCGCACGAATAAGCGTTTGAACTGAGCCCGCATCCAGCTTATCAAGATCTTCAAACGTAAACATAAGCGAGCGAATTTTTTCTGCGGCTTCAGGGTTATTCTCTTCCAGCGCCTCCATAAAGCGCGATTCTACCACACGTTCAAGATTGTTAAAGATATCCGCCATAAGCTCATGCGAGTCGCGGCGCGCTGTACGGGCAAGGTTCGACATAAACTCCGTACGAAGTGTGCGTTCAACATCATCCAAGACGTCTTTTTGTACAGCTTCCATACGCAGCATACGGTTAACAACTTCCATTGCGAAACCTTCTGGCAATAACGCCAAAACCGCTGCGGCATGCTCAGTCGAAATTTTTGAAAGCACAACCGCCACAGTCTGCGGATATTCCTTTTGCAAAAAGCTTGCGAGAATTTCTTCATTCACGTTACCAAGCTTTTCCCACATCGTGCGACCAGCAGGGCCGCGGATCTCTTCCATGATGCGGTCAACTTTATCTTGCCCCATCACGCGACTAAGCAAGCGCTCCGTACTGTCCAGCGTACCGACAAGCGAATTTGTTGAACTCATTTGCTCCGCAAAATCAATAAACAATCGTTCTACAATAGCCGAGTTTACTTTACCCAAATTGGCCATAGTCTGAGAGATCTCAAGGATCTCTTCATCATCCATAAGTTCAAATATTCTAGAGCTATAATCTTCCCCTAAAGAGAGAAGTAATATAGATGCTTTTTCTCCCCCCGTAAGGGTCCTATAGTCTTCGCGTTTACGCATTTTCGCTCTCTCAAATACCCATATATTCGTACATCAGCTAAACGCCCTGATGCCTTTTATTAACTATCTTGCTCCATCCAACTACGCAATACGTTTACTGCTTCGTTTGGATACTGGTCAATTATATCTTCAACCTTCTTCACTGATGATGCCTTCACCTGACCTGCTATTCGATCCATACTAATCATCTGCACATCGCCGTCTTCATTACTATCGAAATCAAGTTCGCCAGCCATATCTCCGGCCATAGCCCCACCAGCGCCCCCCGGAGATGCCAACATTTGCTGCGAAGCACCGCCCCCAAGCAACTCATTTTCAACAGAGATAGAAGTGTCATCATCGTCCGCTGCACCAGCACTAATCAAACGACCTATCATTGGCTGCAAGACCAACAACACAACAAGAATAATCATTACAGCGACAGTCAAGACCTCAGCGCTTTTAAGCAGCTTGTCCTTCGGAAAACCAAAAAGCATATCCGTAGGCAATGCATCACCGATCTCTTCTTCAGCAAACTGCATATTAATAACTTCCAACGCATCGCCACGGCTCTCATCAAAACCAACAGCAGAACGAACCAGTGCATAAATTTGGTCAAGTTGCTGCTGCGTACGTGGTTGATAAGTTTTATTCCCTTCTTCATCCGTCATATAGGATCCATCAACCAATACCGCTATCGAGAGCTTATTGACCTCTCCGACCTCACTCACCGTGCTTCGAATTGTCTTTGAAATCTCATAATTTGTTGTCTCTTCAATACGGTTAGATTCTTGTGTTGGCGCATCCATACCCAACAAATCACCACCAACACCCGGCAAGTTATTTGCAACACTAACGCCCTCATTTTGCGGCGTGCGCTCACGGTCACTCGCTTCTACTGTTTGCGTTGAACGTACCACCTGACCTTCTGGATCATACAATTCTTGATTGGTACTTACGCGGTCAAACTTTAAATCCACCGTAACCGTAGCACGCACCTTATTAAAGCCAACAACATTTCCAACAAGTTCTTCAATGTTATGCTGTACACGACGCTCATAGCTACGGCGCATTTCCTCGCCACGCTGCGTAAGCAAGGCATCACCATCTTCGCCGCCACGTGCCAACAAGTTACCATTACTATCGACAATCGAAACATCATCCGCTTTTAACTGTGGCACAGCAGAAGCAACAAGCGACTGAATAGATACCACCTGTTCGCGTGACAAACTATTACCAGGCACCAATCCCAAGAAAACACTTGCAGATGCGGGCAAGCTTTCGCGGCTAAACAATTCACGTTTTGGCAGAACCAAATGTACACGCGCACTACGCACTGGTGAGAGCGAAATAATTGTGCGTGATAATTCACCTTCTAAAGCGCGCACCTGATTCACATTCTGGACAAAATTAGTTGTACCAAAACCTGATTGCTTATCAAAAATCTCATAACCCATTGAACCACCATTTGGCAGCCCTTGTTCAGCCAACAACATACGTGCGCGACCGACCTGATCTTCTGGCGCCATAACTGACGCACCATCTTGAGAGATTTGATAAGGAATCTGCGCGACTTCAAGCGCCGCAGCGACCTGCCCAGCATCCGCCGACGACAAATCACGATAAAGCAATGCATAGTCGGGGGTCGATACGCGCAAGGACACAAAGACAAAGAAAGCCAACAGGGCAAGTACAACTGCGCCCATAATACCCAATCGTGCTGGGCCAATTTGCTTTACTACATCTAAAAATCCGTTCACGTTCGCTACCTACTCCAGCTACTTATAACAATAACAATTTCCCCAACCACTGTCATGATATCACCCAAAGCAGAACGCTCAAGGCTTCTCAAAGAATGTTCGGGTCACACTACCCACGCGCCCGAAACCAATGTAAGCTTTTGTTTTTAAGGCTACTTTACCCAACCAAACCCGAGTCGAAATAAAGTTACAAAAACCTACTCTAATATAGTGTACATTATTTTTTACACCGTTACCACCTTACAATTAAGATTTTACGGCAGCAAACATATAGAATTTTATCAAACATTCACCTAAAGTTTATAAAAAAACTTGACTTTCAAGCTTCTAACTACCTATAATTGATATTAGGGTATTGTATCAGCTGGGGAGCCGATACATATTAACAGGCCATCAAGAATTGATGCCCTTTATGAAAGGTTAGGAAAGACCAATGTTAGAAGCAGTAAATTCTGTTGTCTCTAACGCACCGTTACTTAAGGTAAGTACAGACAACGTTCGTATTGATAAAGGAGCTTCTAAAGCTGTTGACGCCGCACCAAGCGTCGCAACCAGCGCTAGCGCACCTTATATTAGCCCATATGTGTATTTGGCCAGAGGACAAGCGATTCTTCAGATTCGCGATAACAACACTGGCGATGTACAACGACAAATCCCACCAGGACTTGGCGGTAAAAGCAACGCAGCCCCTTCTGCAAGTACAGAAGCCTCGCAATCTGTTTCAACCGCAGCTTTGGCATCATCACAAACTGATTTTGCACCAAAAGCTATTACGTTGGATTTGCCGGAGCCTGCACAAGCAGCACCGACTGTATCAGCACAAGCTGGCGCATCGGGATATGCGGCCGCGACACAGGTAAGTGCACCATCACCGAAGGGTGGAGAGGTTTCAGTCTCGACTTAAGCGACGCGGTTAAATACGTTTAACAGCTTAAGCCTTTATTACGCCGACATGGGTTCATGTGGGCTATTTGTGCTGTGCGCATTTTGGAGTTGACGCATCCGCACCAAAAACCGCTGCAAAATGTCGCTGTAACGCAGCATCAACATCCGCCTTTTCAAACTTTACCCCCAAATCCTCAAACGAGGTCACGCCAAACTGCGCCAAACCGCATGGAACAATGCCATTAAAATGCGATAAATCTGGATTTAAATTCAATGACACACCATGGAAGGTGACCCAGCGACGGATACGCACGCCAATCGCCGCAATTTTAGCCTCCCCTATGCGCCCATAAGGTTTTAAATCAACCCAAATACCCACGCGCCCTTCGCGGCGCTCACCTTTAATACCAAAATCAGCAAGGGTTAGAATCAGCCATTCTTCTAATTTACAAATAAACGCTTTTATATCTGGCTGCGATTGACGCGCCTTTAAATCAAGCATGACATAGCCCACACGCTGCCCAGGGCCATGATAAGTATATTTGCCGCCGCGTCCTGTTTGATAAACAGGAAATCGCGCATCAAGCAAATCTTCCTCTTTCGCGCTACTGCCCGCAGTATAAAGCGCAGGATGTTCCAAAAGCCACATCGCTTCATCCGCTTCGCCGCCACGAATATCCGCCACGCGCTGCTCCATGAAGTCATGCGCTTCTTGGTAATCGACATGCGTATTTGTAATGATATATTCCATTACCCATCCTTTTCTTATGTGACCTGCAATATTTTACTTGCACGAATAAAAATCTTTTGCTATTTCACATAGCCTACTAAGTCACATAGTGCAAGTGCGGCCGTGGCGGAATTGGTAGACGCGTCAGACTAAGGATCTGGTGGGAGAAATCCCGTGGAAGTTCGAGTCTTCTCGGCCGCACCATTTTTTTAAAAGACTATTCAAAAACTCGTTCTTTAATA